>NZ_JAAXMS010000005.1:356802-713604 GCF_012290005.1 Crateriforma spongiae | reverse complement strand
GTCGATTTTGAGATGGCCTACATCTCCGGCTTCAGTAACCAAGTCTTTCGCGAAGTCGGCTTAGTCGCAGTCACAGTTGCCCCCGATGTCAGCGCAGCCCTTTTTGTCGGCAATGATGAGGTCTTCTTCCTCGACGGGCCCCTCTCTCGCGGACCCGAGAACACATCAGTGGATACCAATGCCTTCCACGACTACTCACTTGTCGTTGACGGGAAAACTTTGGGGAGCCCCATCCGTTTGTTTCAGGATGGAAACTTGATTCTTACCGGCACGACTTACTCCAGCGGGGCCACGACAGAAACGATATTGTTCGGTGACGGAACAACCAATGCACAGGGTGAAACGCAGTGGAGGTCATTCACCCACAACGCCTCAGCGGTCCCGGAACCGGCTTCCAGCCTGATGTTTCTTTTTGGTGTTGGCGCGGTCTCTCTTCAAAATGCCGTTCAGCGACGCAGACGTTTGGCAGGGGCTTCATCATCGCTTCTCAGTAGTCCACGCGAGCGCCGGAAAACAAATCGGTGAAACGGACTTGGCTCCACATTACAACAAAGGGGTCAGGCGCGAATGCCGCGTCGTTAAAGGGCATTGCACAACAGGTAGTTGATTTTGAGTTTCGCTAGCACGACCGGTAGTGCTAGCGGACGTGATCTGCATTTACTGTGTCGAGGGATTCGCTGCCAGCGGCACAAAACACGACGGAGCCCTGTTGTAATGTGATGAACGTCTAAACCCATCACACAAAACAAAAGGCCCCGCCGTGTGACAATAAGGCTATCAATTCATTGTCCCGTTTGGCAAGCAAGTTGGAGTCCTATCCCGAGCAGTCTCTCGTCTTTGAGCGGTTCCTGCCTGCGGTCAAAGTGGGTGAAGTGTGCGCGGAATTCGGGCACTGTTTTCGCGATCGGATTTACACACCCGTCATCACGTTGTGGATGTTTCTCGGGCAGACGCGTTCACCGGACCATTCTTGTCGTGACGCGGTCCATCGGCTGGATCGCTCAAAGGGGTCAATCGCTCAATCACAACAAAGGGGTCAGGCGGCTTTTTTTGAGTTGTGGAGCCGTGTTGAGAGGGCGGGAGTCGCCGGTGGCGACCCGCTGGTGCGCATCCGGCCTTCTTGATTGACGCTGACAAACCAAAGCAGCACTTCAAAACTTGGTGAGCCTGCCGCCACTTTTCGAGCTCTTGGTTACATCACCGCAAGAGTGCGTGGGGTTCAGTGTATCCGTTCGATACCCTGTGTCTTCTTATCGTTTCTCAAGGTAGCCCTTCGTCGACCAAGATGCTCCAACGGAGAAAGTGGCCAGGGAAAAATCGAAAAATAGGAGGCTTTGGCGCTCACTCGGCCTTCACGTGGGATCTCTGTTGAAAGACCCCCACGAGCCGAATCGGATGAGTCGAACGATGAAAGCGAACGAGCACCCCTCGGAACTCCGAAAAACGTTGGTTCCGATCGCATCCTGGATGCTTGTCTTGGCGTTGACCTGTTCGCTTTTGCCGATGAAGCGATCTGAGAATTCCGTGCGTCCCGACAATGCGCAATCTACGGTCGATCGGCTGGTCCAATTTGATTGTTTGCAATTCGTAACCGACTTTCGGGCGATCAATTCGTAGACACGAGCTTAACGACGCGAGTTGTCTTCGATCGCGGTCGCCACCAGATCGTCCCAAACGAACGGTTCATCGTTCTGCTTCGCAAAGCAGACGGCACGCGCCAGTTTGTCGACACCGGCCCCCATCAAATACGCCTTTTGAACCTGGTTAATGTCGACTGCCACGCCACAGTGGACAATCATCACGTAGGCGTCACAAATCGTTTTGACCGGCATCCCGCGAAGTCGCATTGCCAAAATCGTGAGCGGCGATGCCTTTCCGCCCGACAAGAAGACTTGCAACCACGGTCGAATCAACAATAGAAACACGGTGGCGACAACCAAAACAAAGACGGCAAGAAACGCGGCAAAAATGACGGCGATCAATTCGTTGTTCATGCTCGGGTTCTCGGATGCCCCTTGGACAAGCGGCGTTAATCATGCAATTCAACTGTCCAGCCATGCAGGAACCGGCCATCCAAACACGGCGAAATCTTCATTCTTGCCTGCCAGTACCGGCAAGGAACGGATGTGAATCGCAACGGAAAGAATGCGATAACGTTGGATTGGTCACGCTTTCCGGAGCTTGGTTCATTCGGATTCTTCGCCCGGGACCAAATCCTCGTTTGATGAGCAATATTGTTTCCAGTGTTTTTCCACAAGGTCGACATCGACAGGCCCAGAAGTCACAAGACAGCGATACCGCGATACATATTCTTCACCGGGCTCGATTTCAAAATCGCCGACCACAGAAGGAGCGAAACAAAAGTACGGCTTATTCGGATGCAGCCGAACGGGTTGAGGTGCGCGGAAGTTGTCGGGATGACAGAACACCGTTAACGACACGTCCTGCCCTGCAATTTTGCCAGACATCGCGACCCAATGGGGCCGAGTATGATTGCCGTCCCAACGGTTCTTTCCTTCACTGGTCAAAAACTGTAGGTCACCGGGCTGAATCGATCGATCGGCGCTCTCTTTCAGCCAAGTCGCATTTCCGCGAACCGCCATGCCACCATAGTGATACTCTTCGATCCTCAGGGGCTTGTCTGAGGCGCATCGCTGACGACTTTCAACGTCGAACAAAAAATGATCACTCGGGGTCAGATAGACGGAAACAGTCCAAGTCTCGTGAATCGCATCCACTCGCTCATTCCCCTGGCCAACAGTGAAGGCGTGCTTGACGCAAAATGAAACGCGCTGGGGAGATCGTTTGATCTCGGACACGCCGCGGAACTCGATGCCCGCCAATTGCTTCGCCTGGTTCCAAAAATCCACGTTGGTCCCATCAAACTTTGCTTTTGTCCAAGCGAAAAACAGGGCGTGCTGGTGAGCATGATCCAACGGGTAGTCTCCTGTCACTTGCTCGCCCGTGGGGGCAAACACCGGATGGATGTAGCCACTACGCTGGTAGTACTGATCCAGCCCTGACGGGACCGGCCGCGCCGTCTTCACGTATTCAAGCACAGGTTTCTGGCGGAGCGTGATGCGAATGGTGTCTTCCGTCTCCGTCAACACGAGGTCTTCGCCCTGAACAGCCAGCGGAACCGACGCAATGCAAAGCATCAGCGCCAGCGTTCCCGATAGGATTGGCTCACGGCGTGTCCTCCCAAGAGTACTCGTTGTGCTTTTTAAGGCTGCGCGCATTTTCGGTGTGACTGCGAAAGGTTGATCGGCGGTAATTCCCGAGCAACGCTGACCATCTTTCTGGATGCTGGTCGGGTCGGAACACTCGGGGCACGAGAACAACATCAGATACTGGCCCCGTGCTTCAAGCAGTGTAAACGAGTGACTGAAACGCAGGGGACGAGAGAACAAGACAGCGCAGAAACCGCGAACTTCGATCCGTCGCCTCCGCGTTGTGCCCCCGAAGCAGCGTTTTTGTGACGCAGTCGCTGGGTTTCAAGTCAAACCAACCGTTTCGGGACACTCCAACGAAACCATCGACGATAATGAGAGACACGATCATCGGATGATCTGTCGCGTCGATGGCATCTTCGAAAGAAGATCATGAGTCCAAAATCAGCGACAATGATCCCAGCGGTCGCTTGATAAGATTTGGGTGACGAAGCAAGGCGTCCCCCACCTCAGTCACCTCAAAATGCTTGTTGCGGTCGAGTAGCCGACGATTGCTTTGTCGATGGAAAAAAGAGAATGAAGACGAAAGCCACAACACGACGCAAATTCCTGCAGACTTCTGGTGTGTTGGCGACTGGGGCCATGGCAGCACGTTGCGGGTTTGCAACTAACGCGGGCCAGTTGGATCGTTTCGGCGGTTGGACCGGCAAGAAGTTTGAAGCCACCGGCTACTTTCGCGTGGAGAAAGAGGATCGCTGGTGGTTTGTTACGCCAGAAGGCAACGCATTCTTGAGCTTTGGCATCAACCATCTTCATTCCGACCTGTGGCAGCAAGACTTTAGTCGTGAAGCATGGCAGCAGAAACTGGGCGTCGATGACCTGAATGACTATTCGAAGTTCGCTCCTGCGCTTCGAAAATGGTTCTTGGACACGTGCCAACAATGGGGTTTTAACACAGCCGGTGTGCACACCTCACTGAACATCATCAATAAGCCGGCACCGAAGATCGCGTACATGAAGCCGATCCGCTTTGTCGACATTCCTCACTGGAGAACTGACATCCCTGACGACAACTTCCTGGACGTGTTTTCAAAGTCCTTTGCTCTCCGATGTGATCGACTGGCCAAAGACGCGGCGGCACCGGACGATCCGTATCTGCTTGGCTATTCCATGACGGATTGTCCGCTGTTGACCGAGGAGGATTGTCGTGAGCGCCCCGATGTCATCGGTGGTGCACGACGAGGAGCACGTGTCGGTTGGCCCCGACGATTAAGAAACTTGGGCCGTAACTCGGCCGGCAAATGCGCCTATATCAAAACCATGCAAGAGATCTATCGTGGCGAAATCGGGTCATTCAACCAGACTTATGGGACGACCTTCGATTCGTTTGATGCATTGGAAAACGCCACCGATTGGCGGCCCACAACTGACCTGTCGAACGCGAACGAAACGCGAGACAACTTGGTATTTCTCAAGACCGTAGTTGCGAAGTACTACGAAACGGCACGCAATGCCATACGCACCTACGATCCGAATCATTTGTTTTGTGGAGACAAGTTGAATGCCAACACCGATTCGATGGATGTCGTGTTTCCCGTCACGAGCCAGTACACCGATTTTGTGATGTACCAGATGTACGGTCGCTACGAAGTGCAGCGGCCGGGTCTGGATCGTTGGACCAAGGTCGCTGACATGCCGTTCGTCAACGGCGACTCGGCGTTCACCATGATCACTCCAACGATGCCACGGCCTTATGGCCCGGTCGCCGACAGCTTGCAGCAACGTGCCGAGTGGACCGCGGAGTTCTTTTTGAACGCATTCGCACGGCCGAACTTTATCGGCTGGCACTACTGTGGGCTCATCGATGCTACGCAAAACATACCTCGCAAACAGGCTCGCCAGCATTCGGGCGTATTGAACGAGTTTGGCGAGCCTTACCCGGACCTTTTGCGGACGGTCAAACGCTGTAGCGAATCGATTTACCACATCGCCAGCGGCTAGCCAGTTGGCGAGTCCCCTTGAGTTGTCGCCTTCTGCTCCGCCCAAAATGCGCGTGAAGACGATTCGCTTGCGCAGTAGAAGTGCGACGATATACCGGGCGTTTTCCGAACCGAAGCGCGGGACGAATCGTGGTGGCCAAATCGGTCCGGATTGAGTAGCTTGACCAGTGTTCCGTTGGAACGCCAAAATCTCGGCGTTCACGCACAGGCGCCCATAGCTCAGCTGGATAGAGCATCGGACTTCTAATCCGACGGTCGCAGGTTCGAATCCTGCTGGGCGTGCTGGTTGGGGCAGAGTTTTGCGGTGAAATGAATTGACAGCGTGTGCACTCAGCCGTCGCTACCTTGATTTGATTCTGGTGGCTCCGCATCGTCAAAGGCGCTTTGCCAAATTCGGCGAATCAAATTCAGTCGGCGCTCGACGCTTCGCCGCGAGCATTCCATGCGCGCCGCGATTTCGTCGACGCTGTAGCCTTCGATGCGTAGGATTGCCACCATCTGCAGCTTCTGATCGTCCAGCATGTCGAAAAGTGTTTCGCAATCGCTGACGAAATGCGCCTTGCTGACGTGACAAGGCGTCTGATCGGCCACTTGTTCGATCCCGGGCGAAACGGACGAATCGTCGTCGGATTTGAAGATGGATTCACCGGCGACTTTGCCGCCCCCACGTTTCTGACGGTTCTGGTGGCGAATGTAACCCTGTGCCTTCCGTCCGGCGATACAGAACAACAACTTCCACAGTTCGTCACGCCCCTTGATGTCGCCGAAGGCACCGCCGGCTGCGCCCAAGCAGAAGCTTTTGAATGCCGACAACGCCACGTCTTCTTCGTCCAAGACACGCCGCATGTGCTCGGGAAGGCGACCGCGGCAGAAGTTCAGTAAACGCGGAAAACAATGACTCCACAGTTCTGCGGCGGCGTCCGGATCGCCGTCTTCGACGCTACGGATAATGGCGGTGATGTCGTGCGTGTCGGACAAGGCGCGGCGAAGGGACGTGAAGGAAATTTTGTCGACGACGGCTGGGCAAGATTGCTTGACAGAATCATCGATGCTTCGGAAGACGCCCCATGATCGTACCGCCAAGACCCTGGCACGCTTGGCAACGAATGTCTGGTGACTATTCGGATGACTGGAGATTCGCCAAAACGGCGTCGGCCTGTTCCGCCAGCATTCGGTAATCACTGCGTGTATGACCGATCTTGAATTTGTACGCCTTAGCGCGACCCAGGTAGTCTACTGCGGCATCAGGGTCCTGGTCTACGCGGGCCAAGGATTCGATCGTCAAGCGAACCGCAGAAGGCGATTGGCTTTCACACATTTTCAACAAATCGATCGCTTCGGTGTGACGATCACTGCGAATCAGCGCCAACGCACGCGCGTCGATCCACTTGGAATCCAAATGGCGAAGTGATGCTTGGTCGCCCGTGACATGGTCCGTCGACTTCAAAAGTAGGTCCGGGGGCGTTTCGGGTAACAGCGCCGACCAATAGGCAATGGATCGACGATACTTATCCGACTTCGGATGCGCATCCAGCCACAACGACCATTGTTCCAGTATTAGCTGAAGTTCGGGTCGGGCGATCCGCAAAACCATCGTCGGATCATTCGGAACGTCTGGCCTGGAATCAGCGTTTGCGATTCGAACTCGCACATCGATCAGCGATTCAAGCGCGTCGGTGTACGATTCCATGTAGACCTCCACATCGGGATGATCGTCTGACAAGAGCTTGTACTGTTCCGCGGAGCGGATCAGGAATTGTTCACAGTCGTCAGCATTTTTCAGACGAGTCAATGAGAAGGTCGCAAAGTTTCCGTAGATCAACGCCAACGACCATCGCGAATCGACATCCAGCGGGTTTTCGCGAACCACCTTCTCGTGCGACCGGATCGAATCGCGGAACATGGATTCCGCTTGGGGGATGTCGCCGGTGTGGGTTAGTGACATCGCCAAATTCATCTGGAACGTGGCCAAACCGTGGCACCAGTCCACTCGCGATGGCTGTAGCTGGACCGCCTGTTCCTGCAGATCCACCGCCATTTGGAAGTGTTTTCGGCATTCTTTCCATTGGCCGCGTCCCCAACCGCAATACGCCCCATAGTTGGATTGAATGCGTGCGAGTTTTGTCGCATACCTACCGTTGTCCGGGTTCGCTTGTTGAATTGGCGTGGCGATTTGGATCGCTTGTTGAAACAGTGTTTGGCACTGGTTACGGTCTTTCAAACGGTGATAGATCAGTGCCAATAACCCCGTGTGAGTGGCGTAACGGAAGTGATCATCGTCGTTGCCGCGAAGGTCCATCAAAGTCCGCGCCAGTTCGCGTGACGACTGTGCGATCGGCAGGGCTTGTTGATCGCGCCAGCTTTGTGATAACGCTCGGACCTTCAACGCATAGGCGTCGGTCTTGCACGCAAGGTAGGCGGCGTTGTCCGGATCGTCGTTAAGCAGTTGTTCGCAGATCCGGATGGCTTGATCGGCGTGATGTTCCAGCTTTTCACCGCCGGGGGACAGCAAATACATCACTTCGCCCAGACGTCGATGCGTTTGTGCAATCTTGAAACGGAACTCCGGCGTCTGTTTCGATTCGGCTTCCAAGTCTTCGTAATAGTCGACGGCCTTCTGCATCAGGTCGCGACGAATGGCTTGTGCACCGGAGGTGCGAGTCAACACACCGTTGTCATCAGCAACCCGGGTCAGAAATTCATCCACGACCGATTGTGCCTCGTCGAACCTCTGGTCCGCCAACGCCAGCGCATCGGACGTCTCCTGGCCGGCGCGAACGGCTTCACGACGCTGCCAGATGGCGACGCCCGCGCCGATGATTGAAACCACCGCGACGACCAATGCGGTTCGCGTTTGCAATTGCCGTCGTTTGCGATCTTCGCTGCTGCGCACGCTGGCTTCACGCTGCTGTAATTCAGCGGAGCGGGCACGTTTTTCCACGCCGGTCAGGTGATCGGTCATGGCGTCGGAGACGATGCCCGCGTCGGCGGGTCGCATTTCCGGGTCCGTGCTAAGACATTTTTCACAAAGCGTTTTCAATTCCGGATGCGCGTCACTGTTGAGCAGCGTCGTAAGTGCCGCATCGAATTGCCCCAGCGTCGTCCGCTGTAGTGATTCGATGACCGAGCATCCGTGATGTAATCTTTGTCGTGTCAAGATTTCGAACAGAATCGCGCCCAAAGCAAACACGTCGCTGCGTGCGTCCAGCGTTTTGATTTCGCCCCGTGCTTGTTCCGGCGACATGTAGGCCGGTGTGCCCAAGACATCTCCGTCGGCCGTCAGACTTTGTTGCAAGTCATCCCAGGATTCATCGTTGGCGCCGCGTGTCGTGTCGTCATCGGATTGGGTGGATTGCAGCGATGCGTGGGGGCGATCCGAGTCGTATTGCGTGGTGGATGTTTCCAACGTCGATTCGGCTGACGGCTTTGCCATTCCCCAATCCATCACTTGGACTTCGCCGAACGCGCCGACCATGACGTTTTGAGGTTTCAAATCGCGGTGGATCACGCCTTGGGCGTGTGCATACGCGACGGTCTGAGCCAGTTGTTCGAAGATGCCCAGACAACGTGACAATTCATCGCTGGAATCGGACCTGTTCTTCAGAGTGTCGGCAAACGTTTCTCCGCCGACCAACTTCATGGTGAAAAAGGGGCGGCCGTCTTCCAGAACACCGTGGTCATAGATTGGTGGAATACCGGGATGCTGTAGCCGCCCGGTCAGCAAAGCCTCGCGATTCATCCGCAGCGTCGCAGCGGAACTGTTTTCCAGCGGACCGCGCAGCAGCTTGAGTGCCAGCGTCCGTTGGCCGACCGTGTCTTCGACTTTCCAAACGTCACCGTTTCCGCCACGACCGATACGCTGGATGAACCGATAGCGTGTGGAATGCGGTTTGGGTTCTGCGACTTGAACTTGACCGCAGACCAAGTCACGAAGTTCTGATTCTTTGATCGCGATTCTCGGGTCGGCACAAAGCGATCGATAGTCTTCGACGCGTGGCTTTTCACCTCGGCTGGCTCGCAGTTCCGCGTCCAGCCCCACCAGTTCTCGCGCCAAGGCCGGGCGTTCTTGGTCGCTGGCAAGCCCCAGGAACTGCTGGAAACGTTGCCTCTGAGGCAGTGATTCGTATTCACTGCACCACTGCTCAATCCGTCGCAGCGATTCGATCGACAACGCTTCGGCGTTGGGTGGCATTGGCGGCATGACGGAGATGAGGAAACGGCTGGAAAGCGAAGTCCGTTTCCATGTTGTCATCCAAGATCGTTGCCCGCCAGCAAACTTCAAGTTTCAGCGCGATGCACCGGTGCCGGGGACGTTGGACACGACTGTTTGAAGGTCCCCATGGGTGTGTCTGTATACCAGGCAAGCCAAAGCGGATCTGTTTGGCGGGTTTCACGACCGGTTCTACACAAGCTTACTGGCGACGGAGTCTCGCAGGCCGTCGCATCACGCTTGTCCGACCGGTATCTGGTGCCCTGATTCATGCAGCGAAACGATCCATCCGTCCGACGCCGACGACTGTCGAAAAAGTCATTGCGTCGTCGACGAGCCCGCCTGTGTGGGGAACTGTTGGAGGAGCGACGGATGTTGGCGGTTGTGGGACCGGACGCAAAGGCTTTCGGACCAACGAGCGGAAATCAAACCTATGAATTCACCGCGAACGACTGGAACGGAGCGAAGATTGTTGAATCGGCAGCCGTCGACGGATCATTGGACACCCTTGATTTCAGCGCATTCGGCGACAACTTGACCTTTCGCATCCAGTCGCGCAATCGCATCAGCGTGACAGCGGCAAATGGTTGGAAAGCCGAAGCCCAGCATGTGGAGCGATTCGTGCCGGGCGATGGTGAAAACGTCTTCATCATCGAAAAGGGCGCGAAGCTGGTTCAGGGGCAAATCCTGACCAATTCGGATTCGCAATCGGTCGTCTTGTCATCGACGACCAACGTTCTGGACCCCAACGCGACGTTCACCGGCGGAGTGAAGAAGGCGGTCAACGTCAATCTTTCGGAAACACCCGCCTATCAATCCGCGGGAATCGAATTCACGGTCCTTAACGGGGTGACCGAAATCATCGGTGGTCGTGGAAACGACGTGTTGGTTGGCGACGAGTTCAGCAATGACATCCGTGGCGGCAAGGGCGACGATCTGCTGTCTGGGCGAGGGGGAGACGACCGCCTACTGGGTGATCGCGGCGACGACGAACTTCTGGGGTGGCAGGGTGATGATGTCCTGGACGGCGGCCAAGGCGACGATGTCCTGCGTGGTGACGAAGATGACGACGTTTTGCGTGGCGGATCGGGCGACGACACGCTGATTGGTGGATCCGGAAGTGACACCGCATCCGGCGGCCTGGGCGATGACACTTTCGTCTTCGCCGCCGCTTGGGGACTGGGAGATGAGGTCGTCGAGCGGAGTGGCGAGGGTACCGACACCCTGGATTTCGCCACCGTCACCGATGATCTGACTTTTCACTTGGGTTTGCCGCCAAGCGTTACACCGGAGCCCGGCGATCAAGGCGTTCCGCTGTACTTTGTCGAGAGTCCTGATTCGGAGCTTCTTGCCAGCAACCGCTTGGAAGTCTTTGTTGCCGGTCGCGGTGGCAACACGTTTCGCGTGCACGATGGATTTGCCGATTCGCTGCGCACCGACGGACTGATCAGTGCACTGACGCGAACCAAGCTGGTCGTTGATGCAGCGATCGCTTCCGGGGTGACGCCGACGGGCGTCCTGGATCTATCCGCGATGACCGCCGGCGTGACGGTCGACGTCCGGCCGGCTCGATCGACCGACGACTTCTTGGGCCACAATCAAGTCACGTTGACGTTTGCGAATGGCCGACAAGTTCAGTTCGACCATATCGCCCAAATCATCGGATCGACAGGTGATGACGAGTTCATATTTCATGACGGTGCCGTCTTGGCGGGCGATCTGGATGGCGGGGCAGGGCAGAACACACTGACCTATCGCGGCAATGTCGAAGACGACTTTACCGTAGACCCTGCACTGTTTCCTCGTGTATTGGGCACCGTCACGAACATCGCGATCATCCAGGCCGGCGACGACGATGACGACATCGTCGGCGACAACACGCCGAATCATCTGCGTGGCGAAGACGGCCAAGACACTCTGGATGGCGCGGGTGGCGACGACGATCTGGATGGCGGGGCGGGCGACGATACGCTGCGCGGTGGTGCGGGAAATGATCAGATACGCGGTGGTCGTGGCGACGACAGCATCGAAGGCGGCGAGGGTGACGACGACATTTCGGCGGGCAGTGGTGCCGACGACATCGACGGCGGTCCGGGCGACGACCACATCGATCCAGGCACGGGTGCGGACATCCTACGCTTTGCCGATGGTTGGGGCACCGACGTCGTGGAATCCAACAGCCTGGCGGCACGCAACAAAACGCTGGACTTCACCGCCGTCACGGCACCGCTCACGTACAGCCTTGCCGGACGTCACATCGAAGTCGGCACCGCCACCTTCACCCGCGACACCGAATCCGTGGCCGGCCAATCCCGAGATAAGGGGTCAGGCGTCTTTTCGGCTGGCGGCGATCGATTGACAGTACTGCCGGCCGGAACGCTGGTCGGAAACAACATCCAAACGTTGAAAACCGGCTCGGCGGAACAACGGTTCTATTTCGGAAACCAATGGACCAGTGCCACGATTGATGCGACGGGGCGCAGCAGCGGCGAAAAGTTGATCCTGGACTTCGGCGGCGTCAGCGAGTGGTTGCGGTTTGATTTTCAAGCGGACAACACGCTGAAAGTCATCAACCTGGGAACGTTTTCGCCGGTCAACACGATCCAAGACGATCTGCCCGGATTGAACGCCCCCACGATCACGATCAAGGGCTTGGATGCGAACACGGAAATCGTGACCGGGCGCAATGAAAACAGCTATCGGTTCGCACCGGACGTCACGTTTGCCGGACTCGTCACGTTTACCGCAGCCAACAAGTGGACTCGGGTGCCCTTCACGGAGAACGCGGTGCCGACAGGTTTGCGTGCAGGGCACCGCGTTGATCTGACTCGGCCTTTGGGAAACGCACCTGGAAGCTACGTCGAGGTCGTCAATCTTGCCACCGAAGATCCGACATCGCTGTTCAACGACAACATCGCGAGAACGATCTCGGGAATTTCGCGGTATCGCTTCGAGTCGACAAGCATCAGTGGCAAGATCAGCGATGTCTCCTTCGGCAGTGGAGTGAATCTGATCCAGGGGGACTTCGGCAACAACGATTTCCAGCAGAAGGCGTTGCGTCCTGGCGTGAGCATCCTGTCGGGACTGACCGGGGCTGATTCTTACCGCTACGCGAACCTTTGGGGACTGTCGTTCGTTGTGGAGCCGCCGGACTTGGTCGTTGCCGGTCAATCAGCGCCGGAAGCACTCGACACGCTCGATTTTTCGGCGATGGTCGGATCCATTACGGTCGACGTCTATGACGAGAAGCCGGATTGGCTTTCTTTCGAATTCAACGACGACCACCCCGACCTTGCCGACGTCAACGTTCCCGAACCGCCGCTGAGCGTCGACACGAACTACATCGTGGTTACGGATCAATCGCTCGGTGACTTTGTGGATCGGTCCGAGTTTGACCCGGGCGGTGTGCTGACTGCGGTATCCGGGTTCACCGACCGAAGCATGGTCTTCGCGACTGACATTGAATCGTTGGTCGGTCCGAAGGGCGGCACGATGACCGTGCGGATGCATGGCGAAGCCGAACTGCGAGGAACGGTCACGGCCGGTTCGCTCGGCAGCGTCGTGCTGGACTATTCCAACTATGACACCGCCGTCACGGTGGACGCGGGAGCAGGCGACTTAGCGGGGCTGCCCGGATTGGATTTCTTGGATGCGTTTCCCGTCCCGACAGGCATCGTGTCTGGCGCGATTCTGTCGGGCGGAAACTTTCTGCCCGGCTTGCCCCAAACCGGAACCGGCAGCGCCACGGGAATCTCAGGCAATCGCTTCGGTGGGCTGACGACCCTGGTCGACTTTGGTGACAACCCGATCAATCAAACGCTGGGCGACATCGCCGTGGTCGGTGTGTCGAAGGTCATCGGCAGCCCACACAAAGACTCGTTCGCGTTCGGCAACAGCGACATTCAATATGTCTGGGATGGCGACGACATCGCAGGTCTGGATGTTCAGAACGACCGCACGCTGTTGGACGGCACATCGACATCAACGCTGGATCTGTTCGCGTCCCAACAACTGGCCGACGTGACGGTTGATCTTTCGTCGTCGACGGTCACAAGATTGGGGACCGATTACCAGGCCACCCACATCAATCGCGTTGTGTCTGGCCGAGGCAATGACACGATCATCGGCAGCGATGATGACGAGATCTTCGTCTATCAAGTCGATGGTGCGGTGGGCTGGGGAGTGGACCAGGTCACTCCGGGAGGCGGCGCGGACATCATTGACCTGTCGGAGTTGCCGGAGTCCTGGCGGTGGCAAGCCCGGCTGAGTCTGGATGGCTTGTACCGCGAGATCTACTTTGAAGGTCGGACGGATCAGATTCGAATCCTGGAGTCGCCCGACAACGATTATCGAATCATTGATCGCAACGGAGCCTATTCCAAGGACCAATGGCCCAAGGCGGCCCAAACACTGTCGCTAGACAGCTTGGTCACGACATCGGTCCCGATGGGATTGAAACTGGACGTCATTCCGGGACCCGTCGTTTCCGCGGCTTTCGATGCGTTCGACGGAGTCTCGTTCACCATCGCCAAAGCTGACGGAACCACGGACACGCGAACGCTGTCTGTGGTGACGTCCGACAACGGTGCGAAGCGTTTGGTCGATGATTTGTCGGTGACACGTCTGGACAAAGACGCGTTGACGTTCCGCATCATTGATCTGCCCGGTACGCAGCTTTCCACTCGAATTCTTTCGGGCGACATTCTGATCGACACGACGGCCGGTGATCATGGCTGGCACGTCGACCCCGCGTCCAATCCACCCGCCGACCACATTGATTTGTTGGGCGTGGTGATCCATGAGTTGACCCAACGATTGGGTTGGAACCAGTCAAATTTGACCGGCGATACGCTGGATCCAGGCCAGATCCGACGATCGGTGCCGACGGGCGCCTCGTTGGCCGGCGGCGACCTGAACGACACGCCCGTTGTCGCTTCGACATTGCCGTTCGGCGCGATCGACAAACGCACGCCGGCGATCGATGCGGTGGTTGCCGAAGCGGTTTCGCGATGGCAAGCGGCGAATGTACAGATCATTGGTTCCAGCACCGCAACACCAACCATCGCAACCCCGGCGTTGGTGTTCGGTCACTTGCCGGGCGATGAAATTGCAAGAACGCTTGCGGATGGATCGATCTTGTTGGATCCGACCGCGGCCGGGAACACGTGGTACGTCGACCCGGATCCCGCGACCGGCGAAACCGTACCAGCGGGCCAGATAGATTTGCTGTCGGTCGTCATGCACGAGATCGGTCACACGCTGGGGTTGGGCCATGACACCGTCGACGGTTCGGGCAACCCGATCGACGTGATGCAGGACACCATCGCCAAAGGCCGGCGTTTGACGCTTCCGGCGGCTGCGTCCATCAGCGTCATCAGCGTGGATTCGTCGGACCAGTCCAAGTTGGGCGAAGGCCTGGATGCCTTCGCGGACTGGGTCGCAGATCTGGGAACCCGGTTGGATGAGTTGCTTGGTACCGGTGTCACGATCCCGTTTGTTGGCGATGTGTCACTGGCCGGCCTGATGAACATCGAATCCGGCAGTGTGACGACGTTGGCAAGCGAGCTGCAAAGCGGCGTTATCGACAATGTCGCGTCGGTGTTCGGCCCAGGCGGCGACATCGATGGCGACACGTTAATCACGACGTTGGACTTGGCCGCACAAGACAACGTCTCTTTCGCACCCGCAAGCAACTCCGTCGCGTTTGTTGGCAGTGTTGATCTGACTTCTTTGGACTTCAGCGAATCGATCGCATTGGATCTGTCACAGATGGAGCTTGCCGGTTTGTCCGCCGCCGATCTCGGTTTGACGGTCGACTCGAACGCGCCGCCGGTGATTCAGTTGGACGGTGGGATCGACCTGAACTTCATTTTCGGGATTGATCCGCAAGGAAGCTTCTACGTTGACGCACCGACATTGGTTGCATCTTTCCAAGCGGCCAGTGGCGATGCCCCCTTTGATGTGTCCGTATCGCTGGGCCCGTTCGGCCTGGGCATTGAACAGGGATCCATTGATATCGGAGCACAGATGTCGTTGGGGACCACAGCGAGATTGAGTCAAGCGGATTTGACTGGTCGGCGGGTCGACCCGCTGCAACTGTTGCCGACTCTGAATGCCGGTGCCTACTACGACATCGATCTGCCGCTGACGATGACTGGTTCGCTGTCCGGATTTGACACCGGCACGATGGCGTTACGGGCCGAAGGAACGCTGGATGCCGGCATCGGCAGCCTGGACAGTCTGATCGACAGCATCGAATTGGACATCGGCGATTTGGACCAATTGTTCGATTTGCGTGGTGTCAGTCTGGATCAGATTCTGGACGGCATCATCGCTGGCTTGGACGCCTTGGTGGATGCCGAAGGAGACGATGCCAGTCTGATCGCGAAAAAGATTCCTGGGTTGAACAAGAGTGCCATCGATCTGTTCGGCAATGGAACCGAGAACTTCATTGTCGGGCTGAAGAATGCGATCGAGGGTGTTCGCGATGGCAGCAGCCTGGGTGAACTGTCGGACGACTTGAACGCAGCGGTCAACGACTTGTTTGGTCAGCCGTTGGATCCCTTCACGATCACCTACCGCGACAGCCAATTCCTGGTGGACTTTGAATTCGAACGCACGTTGCTGAATTCGGAGTTTGCATTCGAAGTCGACTTGAACGCTTTGTTCCGGGACGACATCCAATCGTTCGTCGATAACACGCCATTGTTGCGCGGCGTTTCGGTCGATCTTTCGGCGCTGGATGTTCGATTGGGTGATGCAGATGGACAGGTGAAGCTGGCGGTTTCGGGTGCAGCGGGAGTCGATCTAGGATTCGGAATCGATCTGAACGATGTCACTGATCCTCAGATCATCTTTGCCGACACATCGGAGGTTCATGCATCGGCGGCTGCGTCGTTTGGGCAGCCTGTCACCTTGGACGTGCAATTGGATTTGGATGACCTGATCGGACAGAGCGATGGTGACCTTGGCACTTTCGGCTTCAAGATCAAAGACGCGACCGCTGACATCGATGTTCGTGGTGCGTATGGTTTGAAGCCAAACGACCCTGGTTTCTATTCGCTCGAAGACATCAGCACCGATGACCTGCAGATCACCGTCGATGGTGGAATCGATGTTCGGTTGCCGCTGTATTTGACCGATACGGTTCCGGTCGGTGGCACCGAAGCGGACGCCGATGGCAACGGAATCGCGGACAACGTTCTGGCGCTCGCGTTGTCCGTGGAGGACGCTTCGTTGAGCGGCGCGGAGTTCGATTACGAGTTTTCCGGTCCCGGTGTTGAACAGTTCATGGGGATCGCGGCACTGCTGAACGATCCGCGGACATTGCTGGACGGTCTGGAGGGAATGTTCGACGGACTGCAGACGGACATTCAGGCAAAGTTCGACGAACTCGGATTGCCGCTGATCGGTGATCGTTTGAAATCCGTGGCCGATTTCCTGGTCACCTTGGAAGACGACCTGCTGGGTGTGAAGCAGGATGTGGCAAATCCGGAAGGGTTCTACTACTACGGCGGATCGGATCACGACCCGCGTTTGGGCGCGGCGCTTGAATCGGCGATTGGAAACGATGAAAGCGTGATTGATCTGGTCCAGCGTGAATTGCACGCCTTGGTCAGTCGGTTGGGCAACGATGCATTGAAAGTTCCCGACTTGGATGCAGCCGGCCGACCACAGTTTGACGCCGAGGGACGTTTGCTGTTGAAAGACATCCAAACGCCCGAAGACATCGGGATTCGCATCGACGACGGTGCCGCACAGTTCAACATTGTGCTTTCGGGCAACGTGTTCGAGCCATTCACCGTCCCACTTGACTTCGATGCAAGTGTCCCTGGTCTGGGACTGAAGTCGGACGATGGCAGCGCCGTCACGATCGCGATGGACTATGTCTTTGGTCTCGGGTTTGGGCTGTCCAGTTCTGAATGGTTCTTCGTCGACACCGAGGGCGTGACCGAAAGCGGCGCAGAGTTCTCGTTGGACCTGTCTGCGACCTTGCAACCGGGAACCTCGGTGGAAGGGCAGTTGGGGTTTCTGAAAATCGATCTGGATGAAGTCATCGACGACGACGGCGCCAGCGGACTACGCGGGTCGTTCGAGATTGATCTGCAGGACGGCGATGCCAACGGACGTTGGGCACCGCTGCGCGGCGATTCGCTGGGTGTTCAAGCCAGGCTTTCCGCGGACGCGAATGTGGACATCGCGGGACGTGTTTCGTTTCCCGATTCCGGGGGCCTGCAACTGCCGGAGGTCAACACGACGATCCACTACGATCAACTGTTCGCGCAGGTGGAATTTGGCACCGGCGGATCTTCGGCTGACTTCGGCGGATCACCGATCGTGGAATTTGCCGACGTTCAAATGGACCTGGGCCATTTCATCACCGGCTTTGTCGGCCCTATTGTCGATGAAGTGTCGAAGGTCACCGATCCGGTCAGGCCGATCGTGGAAGTGCTGACCGACGATATCCCGCTGCTGCGGCAATTGGGTGCGTCGCAAACATCTTTGCTGGACATCGCAAAAGTCATTCTTGGGCCGACGAAATTCGCACCGGTCGCACGTGGCGTGGAAGCGGTGACTCGTCTGGTGGAGTTCATCGACGACATCGATGCGTTTGATCCGTCCCAAGGGTCACCGATCATCGACTTCGGCAGTTTCACCATCGGCGACGAAGTGCGTTCGGGCGGCAGTGGCGAGATCGCGGATAGCACCACGAACGATACCGTGGCTCAAGCCGATCGTGCATCGGATCCAAAGTCCAAGCGGGTGACCGATCGCATCGGTACATCCAAAGGCAGCTTTCAGTTCCCGTTGTTGACCGATCCACTGGCCGCCTTCGGCATGCTGTTGGGCAAGGACGTGGATCTGTTCAAGTATGAGATGCCGGGGCTGAATCTGAACTTTCAGTATCGCAAGTCCTTTCCGATCTTTCCCGGCTTGAACGCACGGTTGGGCGGTCGAGTGACAGCCGACACCGACTTCATTTTTGGTTTCGACACGACGGGAATTCGCGAATGGTCCGAAACCGATTTTGCGATCAACGAGGCCGACCGAATCTTCCAAGGCTTCTTTGTCGACGACCAAGTCTCCTTTGACGGCAACGGAGCGGTTCGAAGCGATGTTCCCGAAGTTTCATTGACCAGTGCGATCACCGCGGGTGCATCGGTCGGCATTGCGGGATTGGTCGAAGCCGGTGTGGAAGGCGGAATCCGGGCGTCGGTCGGCTTTGATTTGAACGATGTTCCCGATCCGCTTCAGCCTGGAAATGTCGTCGACGGAAAATTGCGTCTGCAAGAAATTGCCCAACGTCTGGACCAGGGCGCAAGCTGTTTGTTTGACACCAGCGGCCAGCTATCGGCGTTTTTGGACGCGTTCTTTTGGGTCGGGCTGGACCTTGGGATCTTCGGCGAAATCACCGTGTTCGAAGCTCGCAAGAACTTCTTCAACTCCGTTTTGGCTGATTTCAACTTCAGCTGCCCCGACCCGTCGGCGATTGTGGCGACGCAATCCGGCGACGTCGTCACCGTTCGTTACCAACCGGGGCCCGGCGAATCCGTGGCCGCCGGACAAGGCGAAACCTATCTGATCGAACAAGAACCGATCGACGTGACACCCAATGACGGTGTGAACAACCCGGTCGATCGTATCATCGTGACATCACGCGGCAGCCGACGACACTTTGACCCGGCTGCCGTTTCGACAATCTATATCCCGGGAACCGCCAACGACGATCGCTACATCGTTGCCGAAGGCGTGAGGCCCAGGATCGAGATCCATGGAGGTGCGGGAAACGACACGATCGAAGTGAACTCCACCGTTGCCACGTCACGCGAGATCTATGGCGATGTCGGCAACGACACGATCATGGGATCCGATGCGATCGACACCATCGACGGCGGTGATGGCAACGACGTTCTGGGCGGCATGGGCGGTCCGGACATCATTCGCGGTGGTGACGGTGATGACCTGATCGAAGGCGGCGACGGTGACGACCGACTGGACGGTGGTGACGGCGACGATGCGATCAGTGGCGGCGAGGGAGGCGACAGCATTGTCGGTGGCCTGGGTGAAGACCGCGTTGACGGCGGTGCAGGCGACGACCTGATCTTTGGTGACTTGGCGAATGATTCCACCGGCGTCTTGGTTCCCATCTACGGCGGCCAGCCCGAACTTCTGCGTGACTTTTTGCGCGGTGGACCTGGCATGGATGTCATCAACGCTCAAGCCGGCAACGATACGATCGAAGGTGGCCCCGGGATCGATACGCTTTTTGGCGATGACGGCGAAGACACCTTTGAATGGACCGTGGGCGACGGTGTCGATGCGACGATCGTAGGCGGCGAATCGGAAAAACTGGTCGAGGGCCTGATCTATAAAGACATCGACACCATCCGCGTCAGTGGCCTGGACGCTTCGGTCCGAGACGTGGTCTTCGTCGATCCATCGTCGGCCAATCCCGATGACGTGACGGTGCGATTCGAATCGGCGGGAACGGTGGAATCGCTGTTGCTGCAGCAGTTCGGCCGAATCCAGATCCAGCTTTACGCCGGTGCGGATGCGGTAACGGTTTCCGATGTGTCGATGACGACGCTAGAAGCCGTGGATGTCGACTTTGGCACGGGCGAGATCTTACAAACCGTTGTATTGACGGAGTCGATCAAGGTCGACGAAACCGTCTTGGTGGATGACATCGGTAACGCACGGATCTTTGAGCCGGAAGACGACTACGATGTCGACGTTTCCGCCGACCTGGTGTTCTATCGTCAGACGTTTGACGCCGGTGAATACGTGTTTGACGAAGCCGGGATTCCGGTCTTGTTCGAAACCGTTTTACCGAGCGGCGAGACGGTACTGGCACAGTCGCACATCGATGGCAATCCCGTCTTGGTCGACGGACTGCCCGAGTTCACCCAGGTGGAGACTCGAGTTCGTTCGGAGTTCCGTGACGTTCGATTGGCCGTCCCCAGCCATCAAGACATGGGCGACGGTGAAGTACGCGACGAAAGCGTGCCGAGGTTTCGCAGACAGTTGCTGGAACCCGGCGGCACCTATCTATACGACGCAGACGGTTTTCCGCTGACCCAGTCGTTGACCAATTCCGACGGCAGCACATTTCTGGCGCAACGATTCGACGGAGCCGGACGCACCGATAACGACGGCAATCCCCTGTGGCAGGTCAGGGACGATGAAACGTCAACCGATCCCGATGCAGAAAACGATCCCATCCAATTTGAATCTCGTTTGATTCAGCGTTCACGACAGGAACGTATTCCGGTGGTCGACGCTTCGGGCAATCCGGAACTGGATGCCGACGGAAATCCGATCGAAGAAGTCTTCATCACACCGGAATACGGAATCGATTCGTCTGCCGACGTGCTAACAATTTTTGGAACGGGCGGCGACGATACGATCACGGTGCTAAGCAACGACGTCACCGTTTACGGGACGATCGAAAACAGCGTCGCATTTTCAGTGGCCAATTCGTCACGAACCGGCGGCGATCGACTGATCATCGAAACTCTGGAAGGTCACGATCGCGTGGAGGCCTCCGGCGTGGAGGCGGATCGGTTGACGTTGGATCTGCGCACAGGCGAAGGCAACGACACGCTGATCGGATCGCCGTTTGACGATCGTTTGAATTCGGGTCCCGGCGACGACCTGGTGTCCGGCGGTTTCGGGTCCGATGCCTTCCTGGACGTTTCCGGCATGGACACTTTGGTCGAAGGCCATGACGGCGATTTCATCTTGACCGACGACACGCTGACGATGATCCGCGTGCGGACCGATCTTTTGCCCGACGGGAACGTGTTGCTTCCACGTCAGGAAATCACGCGTTCGGTTGACGCCCTGCCGGGTGTGTTCGAGCTGATCGAATTACGCGGCTTCGATGCGGACGGTGGCGGCGATCAACCTTCGATCAGCGTCAACCGATTTGACGTCATCGGATTCACCGGCCAAGCCATTCTGGATGGCGGAGCCGCCGCGGATGTCTTCACGATCACGCTGGATGCTCGCGCGGCCGCTGACGCAGACTCCGTTGTGTCGATCGCCGATTCCGGGGGCGATGGACTGGATCAGCTTTACGTTCGCGGAACACGTGGTGCCGACACGTTTCAGTTCGGCAGCGGCTATGTCCAGAGGGTTTTGGCCGTTGACGATTCGTCCACCGGAAATCTGTTCGGGGCACTTTCGGATTTCACCACCGACATCAATGTTCGCAATCCCGATCTGGTCAATCTGTATTCCCAGCGTGTGGAATACGGAAGTGTCGAATTGCCGGTGGTGTCCGGCTTGCAAGGCAGCGACCTGTTCATTGTCGATGATACCAGCGTCGAGATGACGGTACGTGGTGACTCCGGCTCCGACCGTTTCTTTATCGGCAGCGTTCGCGAAACGGCCATGGTGGGTGGATTCGAAGTCGTCGAAGACATCACCAATGGCGTTTCCTATCCCGCATCCTTCTACGGAGGAAGCGGCAGCGACTATTTCGAAGTCAATCACAACGTCGCACCGATCAATCTGTATGGCGAAGACGGCGACGACACCTTCTTTCTTTACGCTCATCTTCAGCGTGTTGATGCGGATGAAAGCCAACCGGTGGCACTGGGACAGATCGTCGTCAACTCGGCCGAAGGCGAACGAGACATCCTGTCATACGTTGAAAACGCCCCGGTGAAGATCAACGGTGGTGCGGGGATCGACACGCTGGTCATCGTCGGAACACCGGCGGGCGACAAGTTCATCGTCTATGTCGAAATGGTGGAACAGGTCGTCGATGGGATTGCCCAAATGGTGCCCGTCCAGCGGATCTACGGCGCGGGCTTGATCCTGGAAGAGGTGGTGAATGTCGAACGGCTGATCCTGTTGACCGGCGCCGGTGATGATGAGATCTACGTCAATTCAACACTGCCGGAATTGGATCTGCAAATCAATCCGGGCAGCGGCGATGACGTGGTCCATGTCGGTGGTGACTCACAGACCCTGGATGTGGTCATTCCCGAATCGACACGTACCGAGGTCGAGACGATCGCCCAACCCGATATCGTCACAACCTCTCGCGTTCTGGTACGTCCGGCTTATAGCTACAGCAAGATCGTCGGCTACGCGATTCCCATCTTCAAGCTGTTCCCCATCTATCGCCGAATCCATGTACCGGCGAAGTACCGGACCATCACCACGCGGACACCGCAACCGCCCCTTCTGGTGCCTCGGGAAGTCGTCGTTCCACGCCGAGTCATCCAAGAAACGATGCCGGCCAGTTATCTGCTTTCGCCGATCCAAGGCACGCTTACGATCGACGGTCAAAGTGGTGCGGGACTGGGCACTACGTCACTGGTGATCAACAACAGCGGCGTGACCGAAACACTTCGTCAACAACAAGGGTCATTGGCTTACGGGGCGTTCGATTCGATCGAACTACGCGACCTGTCACTGCGGACCGATGTCGATTATCTGTTGCCCGTCATTCCCGACGCGGTGTCGACCACCATCTTTGCCAACGTGGTCAAGAACCAGATCCGTAATCGTGACCGTTTACGAGAACCCGGGTTGATCGACGACATGATGCGTCCGGACAACCGTGATGGCTTGACCGTTGTCACACTCACCCCGGGGACTCCGGTGCATGCGTTCGCATCGTACGCGGCTCTGCAGGCTTTCGCCGCAGAACAGAACTTTTCGGTCGAGTTGGATCCCGACGGGAATGCCCGAACCATCGGCGACCCACGTCTGGGCAGCGATTCGCTCGCATTCGAACTGGAAACCGAATTCAGCCTGACCGGCCAGATCAGCAACATCCGACTTGTGTTGACCGAATCCCGTAGCTTCTCCGTTCCCAATCGATTCGTCGAATCCATCCGCGTTCTGGACACGACCCAGTACAACACGCTGGTCAGATTCGGCTTGGATTTCCCGCTTCGATTTGCCGGTATCGACGACGTTCAATTCATTGCATCGGACGTTCGTGAGAATCTGCAGGTGTATGCCTCGCCCGAAAACCTGACATTGGAACTTGGTGCAGGTGCCGAGGAAATCAATGTCTATGAAGTCAAACGATCCTTGACGGTTCACGGTGGGGACGACGAAGCCGAAGTGCGTCTGTATCTGCAGGATGTCGATGCGGACATCACCGACGGACGGATATGGCGAACCGCCGGGCCCGGGCGTGATGCCTCCATCAGCTGGCGACAAGACGCGACCGGGGATACCGCCACCAGCGAGCATACCGTCACGCTGGATGACATCTTCTTTACCGTGTTCGCTTTGGGCGACGGTGACACCGACCTGACTCTTGGCAGCGATGTTCAGCACGATGCGCCGGCGATGCGGTTGATTGCCGGTACCGGCGATGGCGACGACACGCTTGTGATCGAATCTTGGGCCGGATGGGACGCCAGTTTTTCTAGCTTCAAAGGTGACGACCTTGCGACGCTGTTGGTGGGCGAATTCGGCGACATCCCGCCGGTCCATCCGCCACGTCTGACACTGGCACGTCTGGTGGTCGATGATTCCATGGCGCAGTCGCCGACCCAATGGATTGTCGATGCCGGGGGAACCTTAAGCGTCACCAAACCGCTGGCATCCGGCGACTTGGTCTCGGCGGAGATTGTCGAAACCCTGGATGTCGATCATGTCGAACTGCGAACGGGTTCGATGCACGACAGCCTGACCGTTGACACAGCGTCCGCAACATCTATCGACGGATCAAAGTTCTTTGTCGCAAGTGGCACCGGCGTTGTGACCGGGCCGGTGCAAACAAGGTCTCGCGGCTTTGCCCGGCACATGGGCTTTGATCAATTCACCATGGAATCACCACGTCACGTGGAAGATGGTTTTGAACTGATCAGCGAAAACGAAATGTTGCAACCGGCTGAACAGTCCAGCCGTGCGGTTTCGCTAAGCGGTGAAGTCACGCTGGCACCACTGGTCGATACCGGGTTCGCCCTGTTCAGCATTGACGTATTACGCGCGTCAACCGCCGGTGCGTTTCGCTTGATCGGAGACACGCTGAACGGCGAAATCGTCGAACAAGCTTTCTCGATCGTTGCCGGATCGGGGGTGCTTCGAATCGATTTGGACGATCGCTTTCGGACGCTTCGTCGCTTGACAATGGTGATCGATTCGCCGGCGCCCGTCATGCTGGACAATCTTTCGCTGTTGGCGTATCCGGCAAGTGCGGGCCAACCGCTGGGCCCGGAACTTCCACCGGAAGCCTCCGCCGGTCTCGTTGAAATCGACACGCAGACGCTGACCATCAATGGCGTCGCCAGCGGTGGCCAGTTCAACGGGACGACGTTCACGGCGGACTGGATCTCGGACGGAAGCATTGCGGAGTTCCGATTTGCCGGTGACCTTCACTTGCCCGATGAGTCTCGGGTCACCGTGGTCGGTGATCGTTCGCGGGGCGTTCGATTCTTCGTCGCCGCAGACGCCATCATTGGTGACGATGTCGTGTTCGATTTTGCCGCTGATGGTCAAACGCCCGGACCAGGCGGCGGTGCCGGGGGCCTCGGCGGACAGGGTGGTGATGGCGGCGATGGCGGTCTGGGTGGCCTTCGGGGAACCCGGGGTTCAGGCGGCACCGGCGGCCGAGTGCTTTCGTGTTCGTTCTTCGATTGTTCGACGTCAGCGCCGACACGCGGCGATAGTGGCGGACGTGGCCAGTCAGGCGGTTTCGGAACTGTTGGCCGGCCCGGAACCTCCGGCGGTGATGGTGGGGTGGGGATCAACAACGTGGCCACGGAAAACGGTGGCGACATCGGTTTGCCCGGAACGCTGGGACAAGGTGGCGTCGGCGGATACAACGCAACGGGCGGACATTCCGGTGATCCTTCGAACAACGCTTCGGGCGGAAACGGCGGCGCCGGCTATCGCGTCGGCCCCGGGCGGCCCGGCTTACCCGGCAGCAACGGCGGCGCCGGTTCGGTTGCCGATCCGGGCAGCTTTTCGCCGAGCAATCCGTTCGAAATTTCCGGAGGCCAAGGTGGCGGTGGTGGAGCCGGTGGGGCTGGCGGAAGCGGTGGCGGCGGCGGCGGTGGTGGTGCCGGGGGCAGCGGCGGAGGTGGCGGCGGTGCCTATGTGAGATTCCAGTCACCATTTGGACCACTCGTTTCGCTGTCCGGTGGCAACGGTGGCTATGGCGGTATCGGAGGCACCGGAGGCGATGGTGGTGACGGAGGTCGAGGCGGCGACGGAGGCAACGGCGGCGGTGGTGGCGGTGGATTTGAAATCACCAGCGTCGGTCGCATCCGATTCGCGGGTGATCGATCCGACGATAGCAACGACACCACAGCCATGGTGGACGTCTCCGGCGGTGATGCCGCCCCGGCCGACCCATCGCGTCTGGACGAAGGTCGAACCGATGGCGGTAACGTCAAATCGTATCCGTCACCCGGTCTGTCGGGATCATCCGGTCAAAAAGGCAGCGGTCGCACCGCGGGTCGGGGCGGCCAAGGAAGCGACGGAATGCCGGGTGCCGTGGGTGCGGACGGCGGCGAAGGAGGCTTGGGTGCCGCCGGCGCCGGTGGTGCCGCGGGCAGTGTCAAGTTTGTCGCAAACGTGATCTCCGGCACCAGTGGCCTGCAGGTCGACGCCCGCGGCGGAAGCGGCGTTGATCAGCAAAGCCAAGCCGGAGACAACGGTCGCCTGATCATCGGTGCTCATGCCGGACTGGAAGCAATCGCCGGCGGTGCAAGTCCGCTGGTCGAATCCAGCGGCGACGTGTTGACGATGCCGGAAAGTCGGTTGCCGGCTTCGCTGCTGAACCAGAACCCCTTTGTTGACGGTTCGCCCCACGTACCACGCCTGACCGACTTGATCGGTGGTGCCGACGCGTATGGCGTCTTGGACCAAGTGACGTCGGCTGACTTGCCCGACGTCGATACGTCCGGCAACCCCGACGCGGTGGTTGCCGTGATGCGCTTGGACTCGCTAGACACTGACAATGATGCGTCGACCAGTGAAGTCTATGCGGGTTACGACATGCTGGTATTCGCTAACCTGACGTCGTTGCCGATTGATGCACCGGAGATAGGAGTGATCGTTGACGATGAAGCTCCAACCTTTTCGCGTCAACTTTCAACGGGGGGCGTCGCCGTCAATCAACAGTTTGGCGGCACTCCGGGAACTGGAACCGGTGGCGGACATGCATTGACCGCCTTGGATGGCGGACAGGTTTGGGCAATGTTGATTCCCGAAACGCCCATTCGTGTGACCGCCAGTGTCGCCGGACAATACACCCGCATCGACGATCTGGAACTGCCCAGCGGCGGTGTCGCCTACCTGCGTGGCGCCGTGGATTCGCCAGACTCTGTCATTGCAGGGTTCGATGCGATCGCGGCCAGCACCGACGGTCAAAACATCTACGCGATCAATACGGCGGAAGGTCGCTTGACCGTTTTCAACGCCGATCAAACTGAACGCCAGCAAATGGTCAACGGTCAAGACGGCGTGACGGGAATCGCAGCGCCCAGTGATGTCCAGATCAGTAACGCGGGCGATGTCGTCATGGTCGGTGATTTCACCAATGGCACCGTGACGATTTTCGATCGCGACACATCAGGAAATCTGACTTGGGCACAAACCGTATCAGCCGACATAGGCCGCGGGCCGAACCGCATCCTGAACGTGAACGGGCGAAACTTCTGGGTGGCCGGCCCGACAAGCATCAACAAATTCGAACCGCTTCCCGATGGTCAGGTTCGTGCGATCGGAATCCCGGTGAATTTGGGCAACTACGATCAAATCGCTCAAGGGGATTGGGTCAGTGCGTTGTACTGGACAAGGTCCCAGGATGGTGCCCTGGAAAGCCTGACCGATGGCTTGGGCTATGACCGTATCGCCGACGTGAACGTATCGATCGATGTCCGGCAGAACAACATGGACGAACTGGACGTCTTCTTGTCCGCACCCGACGGAACAATGGTGCAGCTATACGCCGACGTCGGTGGGTCGATCGATTCAGCGCCGTTGACGTTGGACGATGAAGCCGTCACAAGCATTGCTAACTACAACGGGGCAGGTGTCTATCGACCAATCGAATCTTTGTCCAAATTCGATGCCACCGAGTTCGGCGGAACTTGGACGCTGACTTTGATCGATGACGAAAGTGTGTTCTTCATCAATGACACTTCGACATTCCGGTCGTGGACCTTGGAAATCGAAACCGAACGCGGCCGGCGGATCGAAGCCACCAATAGCGTGGCCGGGACCTTCGATCAAGGTTTCCCTATCACTCGTTCGGTAACGGTCACGGACTTTAACCGCCCCGCACCCATTTCGGGTCCAAAATCGATCGCCGTCAGCCCTGAACGAGCTTTCGTCTACGTCGTCGCAACGTACGAGAATCGTGTCGACGTTTATCGTCGCGACACCGAAAACGACTGGTTGGAATTCACCCAGTCCATCGACCTTTCATCCCAGGACTATCCGTCGCAGCTTCATCCCTCACAGATGCGGATCACGCGCGACGGACGACACGCTGTCTTCAGCAGCACTGACTACGGAACCATTTCGGTCTATCAGCGTGACCCGGCATCCGGTGACCTGACGTTCCTTCAATCGATCGAGCAGGACCTTTTCCAAGGCGCCGCTTTCGACTTTCCGCAGGACATTGAATTGCTGGGCGGCAATCAAATGGTGGCCGCGACTCGAAACGGACTGACATGGTGGGATCTGGAAACTGGCAATCCGCTGCCACAGCGTCGCGAGCTGATCGAATTCGACGGCGTGGAATCCGCCCGAGTCAACGTTGCTCCCGCTGATCTCCAAATCGACATGCTTCCCGATGCCCCCGCAGGCATGGGTTGGAACGCGATCGAACGGAGCGACCACGTCCTGCTTCAACTGGTCGACCTTGTTGACGTCATGAAAGTGTCGGTGGGTGAATCACCACAACGATCGATCGTTAGTGATCTGACCGTGCAATTCGACGGGGCCGTCGACATTGACGACGACGCCTTTTCCGTGATCCGACATGGTGACGATTCCAGATCAGTACAGACGACGTTCGTCAGTACCGTCGACGCCAACGGCGACACCGTGGTCACCCTCTCGTTCAGCGGTGACTTGGTCCGAGCCAGTGGATCGCTGATCGACGGCAACTATGAATTGCGAGTGGACCCGAGCAAAGTCCGTCGCGCGGGAACTTCCACCTGGCTGGACGGAGATGGAGACGGCGTTGACGGCGGCGAATTTGTCTTCGGCGCCCAGGCGGCCGACCTGCTCTTCTCCATGTTCGGCGACATCGATGGTGATCGTGATGTCGACAACCGCGATTTTGCCGCGTTCGCCAGAACCTATCGTCGCACTCAAACGATGGCCGGTTACGACGCCAACTTTGACGTCGATCAGAACGGCGCCGTTGACAATCGCGACTTTGTGCAGTTCGCACGACGCTATCGAACGATCCTCGACACTCCTTAACACCACCTCCTGCTTTGGATTTCGTATGACTCCGTTACGCTTCATTCAGGTTGGCCTGTCTTTGGCCGTCAGCCTGCTCTCCCTCGGCTCTGCCAATGCCGATTTCGTGCTAGGGCTTTCACTCGCCGGGCAGTCCACGCCAACCGAAACCGTTCGAGTACAGATCGGTCAACCAATCCCTGTCGAACTCATCCTGCGACAAACCGGTGCGGAAACACGCCTCGGGACTGATGGATTATTCTCGTTCGCTACTCGACTGAGACACAACAGCGACGTCATTTCTGTGTCAGCCATTACGAGCAACGCAGACTCATTCGGCGAAACATTCACAAGGACAATGCGAGAGTCTGCAAACAGTTTCATCCTCGCAGGCGACCGTTTAGCG
This sequence comes from Crateriforma spongiae, assembly GCF_012290005.1. Classification (NCBI taxonomy): domain Bacteria; kingdom Pseudomonadati; phylum Planctomycetota; class Planctomycetia; order Pirellulales; family Pirellulaceae; genus Crateriforma; species Crateriforma spongiae. Next base: position 684,420 of record NZ_JAAXMS010000005.1, on the reverse strand, counting down.
TTTGCCGGCGGTGCCAAAGGCGATGCAGTCAAACTGGGTTCTTTCATTGTCACTCTAAATCGCCCCGGAACCGCCGCCCTGCAGCTTGAAGATTTTGATCCTTTCTTAGAGGACTTTGCGCTCGAAAACCTAGACTTTTCATTCTCATTGGATGACGCGATCTTTGAAGGCAACCCCATCGGTGGTCCAAACAGTCTCCCTCAGGTCACTCTGCAAGTGACCTCGGTCCCCGAACCCGGCTCCGCTCTGTTCTTGGCACTTGGAATCGTGGCCTCCATACGGCGAATTCGTCGCATCCAAAAACCGCCTCCTGTAACCTATGAGGGTGCCTCGACGAACTAAGACCTCCGTCCCCTTAACTTTGCCTGTGGGAAACCGACCAGGGCGTCAGGAGCCCAGAGAATTGAAACGTCGCGCCAAACAATACAAGCTCATGCAAAAACCCCCGTGATCCGAACCGAAACCGTTACGCCACGGCAGCTTAGGTCCTAAGTTCGTGCCATTCACCCCCGTCCCCTTTAGCTTTCCCCGGACGTGCCAACCGCAGGCGTTACCGAAACAAAGACGCCTGACCCCTTTGTCTTGTCGAAGCATCGTTGTTGCCAAGACGATTCGACGAACTTGGAAACCTTTGCGTTTTACTTCGTAACTCACGTGCCGAACCAGAATGAATGGGTCGCACTCGCGGTATTCTTGCTTTGACATCCAGACCGGACGGCGAGCAGGTTTTTGATAGGCAACAATTTGATCGTAGCTGCCTTGTTTGAAGCCGCGACGAAAGTCGATCTGCCGATTGTGGTGAGATCGCATCACGACGTCGTAGCCACCCTTGATCGCCTGGTAGATGTTTTCAAAAGTCGCGTAATAGCGATCAGCCAACAGGATATCTCCCGGAAAAAGCAGCTTATTGATTGCCTGAAACAGACTGTTCTCACCGGATTGTTTCCCCCGGTACGGCCCCATTGCAATGTCCAACGCAGCTCCAGTGGAAAGGCAGAACAGCATCACGCAACGCATGACAGGGAAGCCGCATCCCTTCTTCTGGCTCCGTTGCTGAGGGTACTCTTTTTGGTTCTCCAGCGTATCGGGCATCGTCAACGTAAAGCCGTCGGCAACCTTAACGTCGTGCCCCTTCCACCGCCATCGACCGGCCGCGTGTTGCTGACACCTTTGGCCGCTTCGTTTGGCAAGTTCTTGGACAACATCCTCTGGTAATCGCTGTCTTGCTTGACAGTATGCTGTGGTGTTGGTAACCGCCCTTTCCTTTCGACGACTGACCCGCCAAGCGTTCAGCCGATGGACCGCGTCACGACAAGAATGGTCCGGTGAAAGCGTCTGCCCGAGAAACATCCACAACGTGATGACGGGTGTGTAAATCCGATCGCGAAAACAGTGCCCGAATTCCGCGCACACTTCACGCACTTCGACCGCAGGCAGGAACCGTTCAAAGACGAGAGACTGCTCGGGATCAGACTCCAACTTGCTTGCCAAACGGGACAATGAACTGATAGCCTTGTGTGACACGGCGGGGCCTTTTGTTTTGTGTGATGGGTTTAGACGTTCATCACATTACAACAAGGCTCCGTCGTGTTTTGTGCCGCTGGCAGCGAATCCCTCGGCACAGTAAATGCAGATCACGTTCGCTAGCACTACCGGTCGTGCTAGCGAAACCCAAAATTAACTACCTGTCGTGCAATGCCCTTTAACGACGCGGCATTCACGCCTGACCCCTTTGTCGTGTTGACCCCTTTGTCGTGTTCGCAATCCCCGCCGCTCCCGCGGCACGATCCTGGGAGATGACGCGGAGCGTCGAACACTGCGTGACCACGCAGAGAGTGGTCACGAGGTGGGCGCGTGGGCATCGCTACGAAGTTCGCCCAATGTGACAACCCAAAATCGACAAAAATGGCGTTGCCATGGTATGACGGATCATTGGTAATCGTCCCCGACGTCATCATCACCACCTTGCTGACACTCACCAAAGCACGGTGTCGACTCGAATTCCCCGTCAGGATGCGAGAAGGTGGGGACCGTCGACGACTGACAGTAAGCAAGGCGAATCATGGGGTTATTTGGGTCTGTCTGGTTGGTTTCCTCGCAACCCGCTTTGCAAACACGAAACTTGACACACTGCACCGTCTCAACGGGCGCAATGCCGTTATATGTTCCGTCATCGTTATCAACCATGCAGTCGTAGGTTTCGTCGTCTTGGACGACACCCTCAATATGATCCCCAGGGCAATCATAGTTCAAAACATAAAATCCGTTCTGAACCTTCCTGTTCGCGCCCTCCATCACATGTTCATACAAACAAGGCGTCGCATTGCACGCGAACAGAAATTCAAGTCCGATCTGATCCTCGCACGTCGCACCGGCATCGATAAAGCAGTTTTGCCCAATGGCCCAAGGACCGCAGGCAGCCGCCCACACGCAGCATAGCATCTTCAAATTCAACTTCAACATAACAAATCTTTCCTTCAGTAGAGGAACAAAAAACAGCTACTTCGAATTGATACGGCCCATTACGTCGGCAACGTGATTGGCCAGGGTAAGATGATTGAATGGTTCGAAAGGCTCGGCAGGGTTGCACTGGGACCACTGCAAGGAAACGACGTGCGATCCAGACGTTCCTGAATAACGAAAATCTTTGGGCACCCATCGGCCATTGAATAGCTCTAGGTCACATTCGTATTTAGTAACCACCTGCGTCCCATTTTCTCGGAAACTTCCGTCTTTCTTTTTCACATAACGCGTTCGCTCGTAGAGCCCGGCGATCGGCCAGTAGTCTCGATTCGTATCGATTGCCAGCACGTATCCTCCTGCATTGAAAAACTCGACCGCATTGTTTTTCAGGGAATCAACTCCCCCGTTCAGTTTGGTCTTCTTCAACACATCGATCCCCGCTTCTGATGAAAGCGTTTTAATGGACGGATAAGTCAGGTACGGCAGGATGGCGAGATCCAGGTCATCTTTTCGCAGGAAGTTCCCATAGAACGAAAACCCCAAGCCGCGAACGGCGAATGGTACCGAGTATGAAAAGCCGCTGGGTTCCCCATTTCGAACGAGACGAACACGCGGCATCTCAGGGCTGCAAATCCAGAGGCCCTGGTCGGTTTTCACAACACCGCCGGGCTGCCAGCGACGCGATCCCTCCGATGCCGTTTCTTTGTTTCCCCTCAGTGCTTTCGCTTCCACCGGGCTTGGTTTTTCAATTCGTTGAAACAGGTGTGCGAAAGCGTCTGTCCTTTCGTCAACACTTAATTCGCCTGTTTGTCGCCAAGTGATCGAGTCTTCGCCAGCCTCTGTGTAGTTCATTTGGTACTTGAAGCTCACGGAGATCAACTTCCCCCGCTGCTCCATCGCATGAAACAGAATGTTTTCGAAGTCCCGGTTTGCCGAAACTTTGATCGGCCGATCTTGAGCCACAACGGTTCCCGAGGTAGTCAGCATCGACAAAGCCACGGCAACCGAAGAAGCTCGCCAAAAGAAACGGCACCACCTTCGTGCAACGCTTGTTTTCACAACTTTACTTGGTGTTTCTCGGCAGGAGGGCATTTGCTTTTTTAGGTTCATTGCCAGGATTGCTTGAGTGAGAGGACGAACGTGCATTAATTAGAGCTTGGGCACTTACGTGCGAGGGACAAGAATCAATCCTCGGCATACCGCGCGAGAGGAAACTCATATGTGGATTCTCTGTTTGCTCCCGTCGAGACCCGGAACAGGGCGTTGGCCAAAGCGTCGTTCAAACCACCCGGAAGCTCGGAACGATACAAACGGGAGTTCAGCCGCACTGCCTTTATCGCCTTTTTCCGCCCTGCCGACCTGTCAACGAAATCGATCTCTGTTTTCGGGGCGGCAGACTGAGGTTTCGAAAAGCGACTATAGATTTTAAGGACACCTCCTTGCCTTATTGCCGTGATATCAACCTCAACAGCTGCAACGGCGACCATCGGAACGCTCGCTATGGCTTTATCACGTTGCTTGTCCTTTAAATGGATCGAGAAATGTCGGGGTAATTGTATTGAGCGTTTGCCACCACTCGTCAGCGTAACAACCACTTCTCGAACAAAGGATTCACCTTCGCGTCTGACATCCTTTACAGTTAGGGCGATATCCGTTCGTGAGGTCGCCGCCACGATGGACGACAAGTCGTCACGTACATCGCTACGCAGCACGATCACCCTGGTCAAAGTTCCCCTGTCGGTCGCATCGACTTCCCATGCATCTCGCTCAAACTCGACAACGACGCGTGGCTTGGATAGGTAGGTAAGCAGGACGGTCGTTTCCTCGCTCGAAGTTTCGTCGGTGTCACGGTAGACGAACTGAATGCTCTCGCGGTGAGTCCCAGCTTTCGTTGATGGCGTGACCTTAAACTCAAGACGCGTGTTTCCGGGATCTAGCGACAACGCATCCTTCGTGACCGCAACACATCCGCACGAAACCAACACTTCTTTCAACGGACGAGCGATCGTTTCCGTGTTCGAAAGCGTGATGCCGAGGGAAACTGGCTCCGCAGGATCAAGTTTGCCTAAGTCGATTTGGTGAAAACGGGCCTGCGAGTCAACTTGGTGGACCTGAGTGGCGTTCAGGGCGGTGGGGCGTCGAGTCGCGCTGGGAGCGTCTTCCTGAGCCTGAGCTTTTAGGGGTGTTGCAGCGAGCACAATAATGGCTACGAGGATTGACAGCTTTGCATCGGTTGCTGCGGTGTTTTTTGTTTGCACGGTAACTTCCTTCCCTCGGAACTGGCTTGGAACGTCCAGAATTATGCACACACCTGCCGAATCACCTCGGGGTGCTTTCCGGGTGCTTCTTCGGCTTTTCGTTTTGTACCTTGTTTGGCTGTTCTTGAGGTTCGAGGATCCATCCGATGAAGTGAGGACTCTCGATCGTCTCGAATCGAATAAGCTTGACGATGCGACAACGATTCAACGACCGAACGGTTTCATAGAGTTGGTCGACGCGATCGACAAATCCTTCGTCGGGCAGTGGATTCTCAATTTGCTTCGACCATTGTTGCGATTGAAAAGCACGCAGCACACACTTTTGCGTTTCGGCTGGTTGCCTGTAACGTTTCACCAGGACGCCCGCGAAAGTCAAGCGATTTCCCTCATCGTCCCAGACTGGCTTTGCAAACGGGTGCATTGAAGAACCAGGCCTTGCGATCTCGCCAGTGAGCGTAACGAGCCCGCTGAGTATCCGTCGACCCTCGACGCTCAAAGCGAAGCAACTTGACTCGGAGAACGACATCGAACCATCGAAGGAAAAACGTCGCTGCGAAGCGTTGTCAGATACGATCTCCAACGCGTGTTCGATCCAGTTTGAAGAAACTAGTTTGCTCAACTGGTCAGATGAAAAGCCCTGCTCATGCAACTGATTCATCGGAAGTGAGTACTGCCACCGGTCCGCGTCGTCGTGGAGACAATGCGAGAAGACTTCAGCGATCCTTAAGAGCTTGGATTCATCCAGATCCAAGCTGCTTCCGTTCAACATTCTACTTCCTCTTTCGTTTGTGTGCGTCCGATACGGGATTGCCAACGACGATTTGACCAACCACCCCGGGTTTGCCCGGGCATGCGAGTCTCGACATCAGTCCACGCATTCGGCAAAACAGTTCATGTAGCGATGAAGCCGTTTGAAGTTGGCTCTACTTGGGAAGAGCACGATTTCGGCTCGCTACCCGCCAGAAAAATCGCCAAAAGGCATCAGAATCTCCGAAATCGCCCTGGGCGACTGATGCGATCCGCTACGAGTGGTTCGACGATGCATCGCACGGTCATCTGGATAAGACAAAGGGGTCAGGCGTCTTTGTTTCGGTAACGCCTGCGGTTGGCACGTCCGGAAGGACGTAATGGACATGGAAGACACCAAAGTCGATTGCTCAATGATTGACGATCGTGCTGGTGGAGACAGGACCTGATGTGCGGGACCAACGGGAGAGGGCGGAGCCTGCATGCTGTCGCATCCAGCTACCGGACGAAGCACCACCGATATTGCTCGCAATGCCAAATCCCAATGCAGGGCGGATCGCGGAGCGGAGCGAAGTGAAGAAGCTCCACCCACAACTGCCGAACCACAAACCCCGGCGGCCCCGCCGAAACTCTGCCGCGTTTGGTCTGGCCACAAAAATCTCCACGTGACGTGTGGCTGGTGTCTTCCCGAGAGTGAAGCGGGCATCCTGGCAGTCCACTAACAATGCCGCTTCGCAGCAACCTTATCAAGCTTCCTTTTTCTCGAACGCATCAGCGAGAACACTTATCAGCGTCGCCTGCCTTCATTGGTTTCGCGGCAGGAGCACTCATTAAGGACGCCTGCCCCTTTTGTTTCGCTCGATGCGAGAACGGCCGCCGCGGTGGCACACCATGCGACCCAAGGCTACGGAAGTGCCCGGGAACGGACCGGTAAATCTTGGTCGGCCCTCTCGTTCGTCACGACGTCCTCCAAGAGATTGGCGACATCACGGTTTTTTGACCTTGTCGGTCCACGCAGCGATCGAAATGGCACCGCCGCCAATCGTCAGCCCTAACCCGGACCAAATGAGTTCGTGGCGTCCGGACATGATTCCTCCGATCAGCACAATCGCCCCGATCAGGACCATGCCCAACGACAAGAATAACGGCGCCGGTTTGGGCCGATTCCAAGGACGCAGAATCGTGTTTTTGGGCTGTTCCCACGCTGTGCCCATGACATACGCGCCGCCGATCATTAGCCCCATGCCGGTCCATCCGAACGGACTGTCGAAACCGCCCGGACAAATGATCGCGCCGCCCCACAACATAGACGTACCGAACACCAACAGGCCCACATTTGGGGACCGAACGAAGCTCACGTCCTGGTCGCTCACGTCCTCGTCCGCCCCGGCGAACGCGATTCCCATGAACACAAAGCCGTTGATCGCAATTCCCGGCCCGATCCACATTGTAACGAATCCATTGATCAGCCCGTGCAACAGCAACCCCATGCCAATACAAACCAATACAACGCCCGTCAGCAAACGCCCACGATGAAAGTTAGACAACCCCTCCGGTGCAGTTCCATGCAACACATCGGACGAAGACGCATCCGGCGGACTTGGCGGTGGGATAATGCCAGACGCCCGTTCGTTGCCCGTCGACGAGGATTCGGACATACGGCTGACATCTTCGCTCATTTCGCCGACGCTTTGGTAGCGATCCTGCGGCGCGCGTTCGAGCGTTTTCAAAACGACGTCGTCCAACCCGATTGCGTTCAAACCCGATTCAGACGGCAACTTGAATCGTCCCAACGGCAGCTGCCCGGTCAGCAATTCGTAGAACACGACGCCTAGGGAATAGATGTCCGCGCGGTGATCGACCTCGCCGGGTCGTTCCCATTGCTCTGGCGCCATGTAGTGCATCGTACCGATGACTTGGTTCGTCCCGGTCAATGTTGCGTCTCGTTCGCCTTGCGAAGTCAGCTTAGCCAATCCGAAATCGACCAACCGCACTCGACCGCTACGTTCAAGCAGGATGTTTTCAGGTTTGATGTCGCGGTGCACGACGCCAGCGGCATGAGCGTACTGCAGGGCAGCGCTGATCTGAAGCACGACTTCGATCGCCGCATCGGGCGACATCGCTTCGGCACGCATGGCTTCGCGAAGGTTCACACCGTCGACGAATTCCATGATTAGATACAGCACGTCACCGCGTCGGCCGAAGTCATACACGGTGACGATGCCCGGGTGCGAAAGCTGGGCCAGCGCGCGAGCTTCACGCATGAACCGGTCGGCGAAACGAGCGTCGCCACTGAGTGCCGGTGATAGCACTTTCAGCGCGACGTCGCGTCCCAGCATCGACTGGCGTGCCCGGTACACCGCTCCCATGCCGCCGTGACCGATCAGCTCCACCACATCAACCGCGTCAAACAGCTGATCGATGGATTCTGCCGATTGCGGTGTCCAGGTGCCGCTGGCGGAAGTCTCGGCGATGGAATTCGAGAAAGCGTCGTCGTTGCCAAAGGATTGCGTTTGGCCACCAAGCCCGGCCGCCAACATGCAGCTCGGGCACTGCTGACCCAGCGGCGAGGAAGCGGGCAGTGATTTACCACACGACGGGCAACGGATTTCTTCAGTTGTCATATTCGGGTTCTCCTTGCCCATCGGTTCGCAGTTTCCGCAGCAAGGGTTACACCGAATCGGAAAAAGAATTCATCAGATCGCGGATTTCGTCTTCCACTTCGGCTTCGTCGGCAACGGTTTCGGCGACCAGTTCTCGCAAGACTGTGCGATACCGGGCCCTTATACGATGAGCGGCCACTTTGACAGCCCCGCTGGTCATGCCAAGACGCTGGGCCACGATCTCGTACGATTCGCCAGGCGCCGCGCCCGGATTCCACTGCGACTCCAGGGCCTCGAACAATTCGAGAGATTTCCGATGAGAATATTCCTGACGCAACTGATCGATCACTTTCGACAACAACGTCAGTGCCCATTGCTGTTGGAAGAACCGGTCGGGGGACATGCCCTTCGCGGTAGGCTCGCCGGCTAAACGCGCCCCTTCGTCGGCCGCTCCGAAATCCAACTGCAACGTCGCGTGATCGCCGCCGCGTTTTTGAGCGGACGCTTTGCGCCATTGCGACGCAGCGAATCGTTCGAACACCGTCAACAGGAACGTGCGGAATCGACCGCGATCGGCATCGGCCTTGGTCAGAAAATCGCTCTGCATTAGATGTGCAAAGAAGTCCTGTGTCAGGTCTTGCGCATCCGCGACGCTGTAGCCGCGGCGAATCGCAAAGGCATACAGGGGCGGCCAATACGTTTCGCACAATGATTCCAGGGCTGCGTTCGCTTCGTCGGTTGGACACTGGACGTCATACGCGGATCGGCCGAAGGACTGGTCTTCCGAAACAGGCTTGTCGCCGGCCGACCTAATGGAACTCGACGGCACGTCACCGGCGTCGCGGCGAGATCGCTGAGAAACGTTTCGCGATGCGGCCACAACCATCGACCATCGTGTCGTAGCAAACTTTGGCGACGTGTTGGCGGACATGATCGTGGCAAGGCCCAGAGATGAAGGACGGAAGGTCGACTCATAATTTAGTCCAACCAGCACCGGTCGACCGAGATGACGCTGCGACGAAAACCTCCAGCATCCCCATAGAGGACCTCCGCCACACCAGGACTGCGGTGGACAAGACGGACCAAATCGATTGCTTGAAACCGACGGCCGTGGGCTGCTAGCTTCCGTACGGCCAATTGAAGGAAGGTCGCATGATCCAATCCGGTCGCCGGCAAAGACCAACAGGGACAGGGTCCGATGGCACGAACCTAGTCCTGTTGGGCATGCTCCGAGTAGCAAGGACAACCTGATCGCGATAGGCAATATAGATTCCGTCACGCACGGCGCGACCTACTGGTCTATGCCGCCTTGATTATGTCGAAGGTGGCAAGCTTTGATGGCACCGTCGAAACGAAAGTCATCTCCGGTGCATTGTTTAGCGTTTTTAGCTTTCAGCGCGCGGCCGTGGACCAGTGCAATGGTTCTTTGCCGTCGCAAAGGACTGGCCGAACTCCGAAAAAGAACCCCGTCCCCTTTTAGGTGGTGGGAGACATCATTTGGTACAGGCTGAGGCCGACGATGGTCTTGGCGTCCAGGATTTTTCCGTCGCGGATCATCTGCATCGCTTGGTCGATCGGCACGATCCGGTTCTCGATTTGTTCGACGGCTTCACGCTGTGCGTCGCCCGCGGTCAGATCGGTCGCCAAGAACAAGAACATCTGTTCGTCGCAAATCCCGGGTGCGGAAAAGTACGTGTGCAAGTGCTGAAGTTTGCCCGCGGCGTATCCGGTTTCTTCCACCAATTCACGCTCGGCGGTGATTTCCGGCGGCTCCCCCGGTTCACGTGTGCCGGCAGGCAATTCCAACAACGTCTGGTCGATCGTCGGTCGATAGTTTTCAATCATGACCACGTCGCCGTTGTCCAGAATCGGCAACAGCAGGACCGCACCGGGGTGCCGGACGACTTCGCGGATGTAGGTCTTGCCGTCGCTGCCGACAAGCTCCATCGCATGGACATCAAAACGGTTTCCCGCCAACAATTGCTTTTCGTCGGATTTTTTTTGCATCGATTATGGAAGCGATGAAGTTCTTCGGTTTCCTGAACTGCCACAAACCCCCGGGAATGACCTCGCGTGACTTGGTCAACCTGGGAACGGGAGCAATACGCAAATCGTATCGCGAACGTTTGGCCGTTGTCGTTTCCGACACGGACGGTTCGCCCGAACAGTCTGACGCCCCGACGCCCCGCCGGAAACCTCCCAAGGTCGGACACGCCGGAACGCTCGATCCGTTGGCCGAAGGGGTGCTGGTCATGGGCGTCGGCCCGGCGGCGAAGCTGACCAGTTATTTGCAACTGGCGTCCAAACAGTATCAAGCCCGCTTCGTCTTGGGTCAGCGGAGCGAATCGGGCGATCTGGAACAACCAGTCCAGACCATCGACGACGCTCCTATCCCGACGCTGGACGAGCTTCAATCCGCTGCCCGCCAATTGACCGGCCGCATCCGGCAAGTTCCGCCCAGCCATTCGGCGATCAAAATCAACGGACGCCGTGCCTACAAGATGGCTCGCAAAGGCGTCGAAGTGCCGATGCCCGCCCGCGCCGTCGACATTCACGAATTGACCATCCAGCGATACGAATACCCCAACATTTGGCTGGACATTTGCTGTGGCAGCGGCACTTACATTCGGACGTTGGGCATGGACCTGGCACGGCGGTGCGGAACCGAATCAGTGATGCACCATTTGGTGCGGACTCGTGTGGGTCAGTTTGAATTGACCGACGCGATGTCCGTCCAACAGATTCGTGAGGGCCGGTGCATGTCACTGCTTCGGCCTGCCAACGAAGGTTTGGCCCATCTGACAACGCTGCACCTGGATGACGAACAGACCTGGCGAATCACCAATGGTCTGTCACTTCATGTTTCGCGAACTCGGACGACCGCGGCGGGCGACAAAGAGGTTCGCGATGCGGCAGCGATCGATCCCTCAGGCGATGTTTGCGCGATTGCACAGCGGCGCAGCGATCATTGGCGCCCCACGCGGGTGTTTCACAAGCGGCTTTTCACGCTCTAGCCACTTTCAATCGGCACGCCACCAATCCTGCCCTCGATCGTTCCGGTGACAAACTGTACCGGTTGTACGGATCATCCGAGGTGCATCGATTCTGGGTGTGCCAACAGTCGTAACGCCAGTAGCGGTCCGGCGTCCACAGTTCCGATCTATGACGACAAGGTCCAAAGTGTCGTCGCACAAGCCAAGCGACGACACATCACCGTGTGCCACGCGTCGGAGAATCGTCACCGAATCCGAACGCGCGATTGTCAAACGCCCAGGATTGAAAGTCGGATGTCCGAAGCCACCGTCGAGATCATCAAACCGACTGAAGAAACGCCCAAGCGCCAGCCCGACATGAAGCGGGATCTGTCGGCGATCGGGCTGATCGCTGCGACACTGATTTTGACCGTGTCGTTAATCACACGTGACCCGGCGGACCCTGTGGAATCTCCGGTCTGGCCGATCAACGCGATCTATCAGCCCGACAACCTGGCCTATCCCGGAAACGCGACAATCACCAACGCGTGCGGATACTGGGGCGCATTGCTTTCGGCCATGGTCATGGACGCGGTCGGCATCGGCGCCGCGTTGGTGGTGGCCTACGGCGGTGGTATCGCCACGGCACTGATGATCCGCGGGCGGATGAACGCGCCGGTGCTGCGTTCGCTTGGCGGATGCATCGTCTTGGTGGCCGTCACGGCGGCCGCGGCACTCAGCGGGGCTCAGATTTATGGCATGCCGGTGGTTGGCGCCGGTGGCTATTTGGGTGCGATGACTTCGGAATACCTGTTGGCTCATTTTGCCCCGGCGGGTGCTTGGATTTTGACACTGACCGTGCTGACCACCGGCGTTTTGATGACCACCGACTACGCCTTGTTGTACGCCGGTCAAAAAGTCGTCGGCGGCGCGGCGAGGATGAAGAACAAAACGCTGGCCGGTGCCGCACGCGTGTTGCCTGTACGGCCGCGTCGCGTTCATGAACCCTTCGCCGATCCGGAAACCGCCGTCCAATTGGCGGATGAAAACGTCGGCGAATCGGCCGATGAATCGGGCGTTCAAGTGATCGATGATCCCGATGCGCCTCGATCGCCCCGCATTAAGGTCCGCAAGAAACCGAAGAACTCTCCCGCAACCAACACCGACGAAGCCGAAGACGCATCGCAGAGCGACGTTCAAACAGTGGATGTTGCCGACGACGACTACACCGACCAATACGACGAGGGTGATTGGGACGAATCGGACGATGACGCCGACTCGGTCACTCGTGAATTAGATGTGGACGGCGAACAAGTCACGCTTCGTCAGGATGAACCTCACGAAGCCGTCAAAGCTCCGACGCCGGCCCCGAAGGTCAAGGTGCCAAATCGCGCGAAAGAAAAGCGTGATGATCGCGCGGAACTTTACGACGCGATGGAAGAAGACGCCCCGGCGGGCTCCGAAGACTATGTCCTGCCGCCACTGGAATTGCTGAACCCCAGCGAAGACGTTTGCTACGACGAACAACTGATCGAGGTCCGCCGAAAGGCCCAGTTGTTGGAAGAAGCGTTTCGCAATTTCAACCTGAACGTCCGCGTCGTGGAAATTGAAACGGGCCCCGTCATTGCCCAATACGAGATCGAATTGGAAGCAGGTTTACGGCTGAGCAAGATCACCGGTTTGGCGGATGACATCGCGATCGCGTTGCGTGTCCCCAGCGTTCGAATCGTCGCGCCCATTCCCGGCAAAAATACTGTCGGCATCGAAGTCCCCAACGAAACTCGCCAAGTCGTGCGTCTGCGCGATGTGATCGAAGAATCGGGGGACCAGGCCGCGAAGATGAACATCCCGGTGTTCTTGGGACAAGACGTCAGCGGGAACCCGATGGTCGTCGACTTGGCCAAAATGCCTCACCTGTTGATCGCGGGTCGTACCGGTACGGGTAAATCCGTTTGTTTGAACGCGATCATCAGCAGCGTGCTGATGTGTTGTCGCCCGGATGAAGTCCGCATGCTGATGATCGACCCAAAGATGGTCGAATTGAGCGGTTACGGACAACTGCCACACTTGATGCACCCGGTCATCACCGACATGAAAAAGGCCGAAGCGATTCTGGCTTGGGCCGTTGAAAAGATGGAAGAACGATACTCCTTGCTTGCCAAGGTGGGTGTGCGTCACATCAACAGCTTCAACGACCTGGGCCGCGAAGAAGTGCTGCGACGGTTGGAGGTGGAAGAAGAAGATGGTGGCGATAACGTTCCTGACCAATTGCCGTTCATCGTGATCGTCGCCGACGAGATGGCGGACTTGATGATGACGGCCGGCAAAGACGTCGAACAACACATCATTCGCCTGGCACAAAAGAGCCGTGCAGTCGGTATCCACTTGATCCTCGCGACGCAGAAACCGACCGTCGATGTCATCACCGGTTTGATCAAGAGCAACCTGCCGGCTCGCCTAAGCTTCCAGGTTGCCAGTAAGACCGACAGCCGGGTCGTGTTGGACGAAAACGGTGCGGACAAGCTGCTGGGCAATGGTGACATGCTGTTCCTGTGGCCCGGCACCAGCACACTGATCCGTGGTCAGGGCACCTATCTATCGGACAAAGAAATTGACGATGTTTGTGCCCACTGTAGTCGCGGCGAACAGAATTTCGTTGGCGAACTGATGAACCTGAAAGTCACCGAGGACGGGGAAGAAGGCGGCGATCTGGACGTCAACAACCTGCGGAAGAAAGACGAGTTGTACGAAAGCGCGATCGAAGTGGTGGTCCGTGAACAACGCGGCTCCATCTCGCTGATCCAGCGCTGCCTGGGAATCGGATACGGTCGCGCCGCACGGTTGATCGACTACATGGAAGAGGACGGGATCGTCAGCGCGTACAACGGCCAGAAGTCACGCGAAGTCATCATTTCCCCTGAACAATGGCAGCAGATGCAAGGGATCGAAGTCGAAGAGTCCGAGTCCGATGGCGATGACGAAACCCTTGAAGGAACCTACGAACACGCTGCCGACGGAGAGTACGTCGATTACGACGAGTAGGTGCTTTGCGGCAAGCGATCCCCACAGCCCGCAGTGGATGCAATCGACAGTAACCGTCGGCACGATGCGTGAATGACGATCAGGGCATCGTAACCCCGGCGGGTAGAAATGTGATCTGTCGATCGTTGTCGACGGGATTGCCCGGTGTGCTGCGTCCTTGGTGGACTTCGGTCGCCAACTGCTCCAAAAGTTCTTTGACCTTGTCGGGATTCTGGTCAATCAAGTTGTGCTGTTCGCCGCGATCCTGTTTCAGGTTGAATAGCTGCATTGGCGGCAAGTTCTGCTTCTTGGCCGCGGGTTCACGCGGATCACTCCAACCACCACTGCCTGCCGACAAGCAGAGTTTCCAATCGCCTTTGCGGATGGAAAACGATCCGCCGATGGAATGACTGATCAGCGTTTCTCGGCCGGTGGATGCGGCGCCGTTGAAAACCGGAACCAGGCTATAAGAATCTTCGCCGCCAAGATCTTCGGCGGGCTGCTGAGTCAATTCACGAAGCGTCGAATACAGATCGGTCAAACAGCAGGTCGCGTCGGTGGTTTGGCCCGGTCGAATCCCGTTGGGCCAACGAGCGATCATCGGCACCCGGTGCCCGCCTTCGTAGATATCGGCCTTGTGCCCCCGGTAACCAGCGCTCGGGTCATGGCCGTGTTCTTTCAAAACATCAAAGTTCGCTTGCGGTGAACAACCGTTGTCGCTGGTGAAAAACACGAGCGTGTTGTCATCAATGCCAGCCTTCTTGATCGCCGCAAGCAGGTCACCCATATGATGATCGACTTGCATCACAAAATCGCCATAAGGATTGATACCGCTGGCACCTTCGAACGGCGGCAAGGGAACGATCGGTGTGTGGGGAGCCGGTAACGGCAGATACAGAAAAAACGGATTGCCCGCTTTCGCATCCGCCGCACGCTCGTTGATATGGGTGACCGCTTTGTCGAACAAGTGCGGCAACACCTGGGGGACGTCAAAATCAGGGCTGATCGGTCCCTTTCGATACCAGCCATAAGCATCCTGCGATCGAGTCACGCCTTCTTCGCGAACGGGGATGGCGGTGCACTTGCCCGTATCGACCCAGACATAGGGTGGCATGTCCAGCGAGCCACAGTGGCCGTAATACCCATCAAAACCATTGATGTCCGGACCGTTCTTGACCGGCCGGCTAAAGTCGATCGCGCCCTTTTTGCCTTCAGAGGATTTTTGCCAGTCCCAGCCCAGGTGCCACTTGCCGATCATCTGGGTGTGATAACCCGCTTTGCGAAGCAGATGCGCCACGGTCGGACGATCCGCCGGAATCAGGTGCTCGCTGGTTCCACTCAACACGCCCTTTGCCAAGCGCGATCGCCAGTTGTAGCGACCGGTGATCACGCCATATCGCGTCGGCGTGCAAACGGCGCTGGACGAGTGCGCATCAAGGAACGTGATTCCCTGATCGGCCATGGTTTGCAGATTGGGAGTGTCGATCTTGCAATCCGGATTCGTCGGTGAAAGATCACCGATCCCCAAATCGTCCGCCATCACAAATACGACGTTGGGTGCGTCGCCGGCGCGAACCGCTTGCGTGGCAACCAGGCAAAGACCAAAAATCAAAAACAAGTTGTGTGGAAAGAGGAAACGTTGCACGATCAATTCAGTTTTGAAATCAGTTGTGAAAAATTGAAATACAGAAAGACCAACAGCAGATCTAAATGGGGAAAGCGTCAAAAGCGGGAAATAAATCGGACCAGCGCTAAAACAGCGTGGTTCTTACAGAGCAACTTTGCCTACGGATTCGTATTCCGTGGCGCGCGACGACGCATCTGCATGCCTGCTTCTTGCAACGATTTCACGTCGGGAACATCACCTCCACCGGTGACGCCGACGATCGCTTTCAAGATTCCCGGCCCGTCGGCCTGAAGCTGTGGATCCGTGATGGCAAAATTCGCCACCGTCTTGCCATCATCGCCGACCAAGACCGTGGTCTGGACCAACCGATTGAGACCGTAATTGCCCGGGCCATCCGCCCCGTCGACAGAAACTGCCAGCATCACGTCGTCGGCAAAATACCGACGCACCTGGCCCAACCAACGCTCCGCATCGGACCGATCATCGGCCAAAAAGACGATCATGGTGGTCAGCCCCCGATCTTTGCGAGTCACAGCATACTTCGACAGCGTTCGCAACATGCCAAAGGCGGGCCGAGTCTTCTTATGCAGAAAACTCAGCATCACGGGTCCACCATCGGCCAGCTTGATCGGGTCCACGGTTTCACCCTGGTGCGGTCCAGCGACCACCTTGACCTCAAACCCTGGCAAAGCTTCACCCGCCTGCGGCCCAGAAAAAACGGGATCCTCCGCAATCGCGGTGGAATTCAGGAAACTGATGATGGCAAGCCCACATGCGGCGACACAAAATCTACAACCCATCGCAATGCAATCCACTTGATCGTTGTCGTTTGTTGCCCCAGCGAAATTGTTTCAACGAAAGACATCGTATCCGCTGAACGATCACCGTGCCTAGGATTTCGTTGCGGTGTAGGCAAACCGATTGGCCACGTCGGGATTAAAAAGGCCAGCGGTGTTGAAGGGCATGGCTGACTTACGCAGTGATTTGGTGACTTCCGCGGTCATCCGTGGCCCACGCAAGTCGCGATTGCCACCACGCATCACGTCCCGCATCGCCGTGTTGTCAGCACTGTACAGGCACCGGCGGCAATCAAATCCGCTTCGCTGAATCTGTTCTTCACAGGCAATGGCGGCCAACATGAACCACTGACAGGCGGCGGAGAAACGCGAAAAATCGGGCATCGCTGAATAGGACGTACCGACAAAGTCGTCCAGCCACAGAAACTCGGTTTGAATCAACCGCCGGTATTGGTCGAGAGCCGATTCTTCGTCGCCATGGTTCAGCATCAAATCAGCCAATCGTGCCACCCCGGCCAAACCGACTGCGATGCCCGTACTGTGCAATGGATCCAGCGTGAACGCCGCCGTGGGTGTCATCAAACATCGCGTCCCCAGAACAGGATCAAACCGCCGTTGAAACGATTCTGCTTGATAGATGTCGGTACACCGGTTTGCACCGGAGAACAACTGGCGCAAGCTTGGATAGTCGTCGATGGTCGATTCCAGGGTGCCACACAATGTCTGCGTCGGCGAAGTCCATCCGACCGACGTGATCCCGTTGTCGAACCGCAGACACCAAATCCAACCCTGGTCCAAAACATGGTGGACCGCAGCGGCATCGGCATCAAACGGATCGTCGTCACACCCAATGTCATGACGGCACAGCCAATCGGACCAACCAGGCAGTCCCTTGACGTGCATCCACGTCGAACTGGTGCGTGTCCTGATCGGCTGGCCAATCGGCCGACGACCTAGCAATCGTGCAACAGCCGCCGCCGGACCGCTGGCATCGATCAACCAGTCCGCAGTGATCGACTGTTGATGATCATGCTGGACATGATGTAGCCCAATCCGATGCGGCGACGCGGTGTCTAGCCCCGAAAGCTGCCAACCGGTCAGGTCCGCCACGCCGGCCTTGATCGCTTGCTGATGGAAGTAGTGATCCACGTCGGGTCGGTACCAGTGCGTGTCGCCGGCTTGGTCACTTCGGCTGGCGGAAACTAACAGGGATGAATCATGATCATGACTGTCCCGGTAGGGTTGCCTTCGATGATGGCGGTAGTAAGCGAACCCGCGTTTCAAACCGCATGACACCGTGGGCATCGTGTCTTTCCACGATCCATAAGCCGATAGATTCACCCAATCCGGTCGACCATATTGTTCACCCAAGTGCCGCAGAATCGCGTCGGCCAGCGGCGTCGAAGACTCACCAACGGCGAAGCGTGGATGCCGTTGGCGATCAATCAACGCGACCCGGCGACCGCGTTCTGCCAGAATCGTTGCCAGCAAACTGCCGGAGAATCCCGAACCAACGATGGCAACGTCATAGGCAGCATTCATGTCTTCTGATTCATCGAGCGATCTTGGCGTTGATTCAATTCACCGATTTGTTCCAAGGCTTCGCGCTCGTCCCCAGGCTGATCGCTATCCATGTCCCACAAATCAACGGTTACCACGGTATGGTGACCGATTCTTCGGATCAGTTGTTGTTGCAGACCGGCCAAGACCATCGGATTTGCGTCGGGAATCGGCTGTTTGAATTCGCCCCATCCATTCCCACGTCGCGCCGGAACAATGCTGATGTGCCTTGCGCCCATTCGCGATGCATGAAGCGCCGACATGACCGTCCACTTTGACGCCTCCTGATGCGATATTCCGGGCACGCCCCATATCAAGAAGACGCGCAGGTCAACGTCGTTTGATCGTAAACGCATCGCATAATCATCGAAGGTGTCCCGCGTCATCCGCTTTTTCATGCGGCTCAACCATCGCGGCTGGACCGTTTCCAGTCCGACAGCGATCTCCAGTTGCCCGTCGATGTGTCGTGCAAATTTCTGCAGGCGTCCTTGGTCGAATCGCGGATGGTTTTCCACGATGACGCGATCGAACCCGCTGACCAAGCGACCGATCGATTCATAGTCATCCGGCGGGATGCTGGACGGATCGAAGAAACAGCCACTGTTGTACAGTTTGATCCAACGTGGACGATCCACCGAACCGCTGCGTGACGACTCCGGTGCATCGACACGCAACCGATCGATTGCATGCTGTATTTGATGTGGGACGGCACCCGGCGGTGTTTTCGTAACCAGTGTGTTCCGCCATAGATCACACATGGTGCATCGTATCGGGCAGGCCGAAACCGACAACATGATGGTCAACACATCGGCGGAGTTTCTGCAATCGGCCGCCTCGCATTCCCAGAATGCGTGATACGCTGAATCGGCCGACACGGGATTTCGCTGAATCAACGGACCGATCGTTTCCTGTCGGTGCATCGTTATCCCCTGGCCGCGGGTCAGTCTCGGGGGACTTCGATCCCACGGGTCATCGCCTGCAATTCTTCGTCGGTCGTTCGCCCCTCGATCTCGGCTTCCGCGGTCAACTGAACACGGTGACGAAGCGTGGGCAGAATAACCTCGGCGACATCATCGGGCACGGCAAAGTCACGGCCCGCCAACGCGGCCAAGGTACGAGCCGCCTGCATCAGCGAAAGTCCCGCACGCGGGGATGCACCAATATGGAAAGCGGGCCAAGAACGTGTGGCGCGGACCAATTCGTTGATGTAGTCGACCAGTTTGTCTTCCACACGCACTTGTCCGCACAGCTGGATCGTCTGTTGGACCTCGTCCGGGTTGGTGACCACCTCGATTTCCTGTTCCAAGCGTTGGTTCAGGTCAATTTGCCGACTGTGCATCCGCAAGATATCGGCTTCTTCGGCGGCGGACGGATAATTCACCCGCAGCTTGAACATGAAACGATCCAGCTGGGCCTCGGGCAGGTTATACGTCCCTTCGCTCTCCAGCGGGTTTTGCGTGGCCAAAACCAAGAACGGCCGGGGCACCACGTGGCTGGTTCCGTCCACCGTGACGCGGTATTCCTGCATGATTTCCAACAGCGCCGCGTGCGTCTTGGCGGGCGACCGGTTGATTTCGTCGGCCAGCAACAGCTGGGTGAAAATCGGTCCGGGGCGAAAGCGGAATTCGTTGTTCTGCATGTCGAACACTGGCGCGCCGGTGATGTCCGACGGCATCAGGTCGGCGGTGAACTGCACACGTCCAAACTCGCATCCCAAAATACGGCCCAGAGTTCGCACGAACAACGTTTTGCCCAAGCCGGGAACCGATTCGATCAAGACGTGGCCGCCGGAAAACAAAGCCGTCAACGTCCCCAGGACCAATTCATCTTGGCCCACGTACAGTTTGCTGACTTCGCGAGTGATCCGCTCGTACAGATCTTTGATTTGGATAAACCGTGGATCCGATTCAGACATGCTGTTTCTTATTGTTCTGGTTTGCTTGTTCGACCGGCCCCGCTTGTGCAAGTTTGCCTTCTTTCATGCTCGTTTCGCCCAAGCTGGTTTCGCCATGAACGGTACGCTGATATTCGGCCAATCGGTCCAAAGCATAACCGTCTTGCGGCGTCTTGGTCATCAGGGCACTGACCGCATCCAAATGGTCGCCGAAATCGGTCATCGGTTTTTGTGGCAATCGTCTCGGGCGTCCAAAGATCGGCAACAAAGCCAGACAAGCGATGACGCCCAACAGGGTCGCGTGGATCGTGATCAGACTTAGCGGCCACGTCGACAACAATTGCATCCCCGCGATCACCGGTGGCCCGTCGGATGATTCGCTGACAATGACGTCCGAGGTCTCGCTGACCAGCATCCCGACGCGTCCGGGTGCGTCCGCGCCATCGGGATCGATCGACGCCAACGCCTCGTCGACGATTTTGTACGCTAACTGGCGATTCCACTCCGAGGTCATTGCAAAGTTGGTCAGCAGTGAACCGCCGGCGACCACGATGATCTTCGAATCCGCCCAGGCTCGTTTTTGTACCAGGCCGACCAAAGGGACGCCGTCTTGATTCTGAAGCAGCGGTTCAAACGATGTGTCCGAATCGATTTCGCCGGGGTCGTATGCTGTCGTCCAATACTGGCTGGACGGTCCGGTTGCTCCGATGTCCGTGTCAACGTTCTTGCGGATCTTGTCGTGAACTTTGGCGTCAAAAGCATCCAAGCGAAACTCGACACCCAAGCTGGCCGCTTCCGAGGCATCGATTCGTGTTGAATCGGAATTGCTCGCGGATTGCTTTGCCAAATCCGCGGACCATGGCCCGGTCAATTCACGACAGGGCAGATGACTTTCCAGTGCGAACGCCTGGAACCAACCGTTGGATGGCAAATCCCGACGATTCAGACGCCATTCCAATCGTCGATTGGTCGCCTTGGCCAATTCGCGTCGATAGGTCAAACGGTCCGCCGGAGCGCACAACTGACGCGTCTGTTGCCAATATTCCACTTCGCTGCCGCTGTCGGGGATGACATACACCAGCGTGTGATTCCCTTTGCGCAGCCACCGATTGAACCAGGTCGTTGCATCGGAGGGGACCTGGGACATCGTTTGTGGAATCCACACCAGCACATCGTTTTCGCCGGTGCGTTGGCTTAAACGATAGACTTTTCGCGCCGAAGCGCCTTTGGATTCGATGGCACTGCGAAAGCCGCCGAAACCGTTGATGCTATTGCCGCCGGAATATCCTTTGACCGGTCCATACGTCGTGTCGAAATAGTCACAACCGGTCGACAGCAAAAACAGTGTGGCCATCGCCCATGACCAGCGCATCCGCAATCGACTCGATGCGAAACGATTTGCTTCCATCGTGCTCATGCCGCCGAAGCCCCGATCTGGTTCACCGACTGTTCCAACGTTTGATTGTCCGCCCAGAGCGTCTCGAACTCGTCTCGCCGAATCGAATGGCGGCCGAAGTAGGACCGTTCGAACGCTTCCACCGTCCGTCGCAATGAATCGGACACGTCGATGGAATGCGCCGCGGTTTCGCGCACATAACGTTTGTTCGTTTTGCCACGGCTAAGACGCAACAATCCGTGCCGGTCCAGAAACAACAATTGATGACCGTACAGCATGACGATCGCGCGATCGTACTGACCTGCCAAGCGGAAACGGTCCGCCGCGGTCAACGGATCGGATCCCGCATGCTGCAATTCGGCTGGCAATTCCTTGATTCGCTGCTGGACAAAATCATCGTGCAACATGGGTTGCTTCGATTGGTTGCCGACCGCCCACCGGGCTTCACTGTTTTTCAAAGCGTACAACACCGCAACGATCACAAGAATGAAAAACACCGTGATCAGCACCCAGCCGACCACCTGTGACGCTGTTCCGTTTCCGGTGGTGGTGGTCGGTGTGGTCGATGACGCTTGCTTGATTTTCTGTGCGTCGGGCAACCAACGACTGTTCCGATTGACCGTGTCTTGTTCATCGCTTTCAACGTCGACCGGACGCAACGTTTGTGTTTCCGCGTCGAACCAAGCGGTATCCCGCAGCAGTGGATCATCGGCCACGGCAACCGCGGGCACCCAGGCTGTCGCGGTTCCCTGTGCCGTTCCGATTCCCCAAAGCAGGGACAGGATCACAAGCCAAGGTTTCATCGCGTCGCCCCCGTTGCAATGACCGGTGCGTCGTCACCGAACTGTCGCAACCGTTCGGCGCGAACCGACAATTCGACTTCCCAGCCTTCCAATCGAATTCGCGTGTCCAAATAGTTCAGCAACCGGAAAAAGACGCTCCATCCGCCGACCAACCATAGCGAAAGCGGGAACAACACCATCAAGGCGAATTCGTCGTGTTGCCAGCGTCCAAAGAAAAGTCCACGGGCCGTGGTCAGCGAAAAATAGAACGCAACCGCCGCCACGCCGGCCCCCACCCCCACCGTTAACATGCGAGCGGTCAATTCCCCCGCCATGGGGCGATGCAACGCGGTCATCCGTCGTGAAAGGGTCACCACATTCGGATCCTTCGAACGTCGTGGGCATTGTTCCAACAACAGGATCTCCGGCAAAAAAGGGCGTGCCGAACGGAACGCCAACAGCACCAACCAAATCCCCAAATACAACAGCAGATCGACCGATGGGTCGGCGGCTTGTCCGATCCGAAACAGGCAAACGATCATGATCGGCAAGGGCAGACGGACGACACCCAATGACCAGAACCAGCGAAGAAAGTTTCGATTGATTTCACGCCGAACGTTTTGCCACGTCGGCTGTTCTTCAAAGACCGCTTGGCCCAGATAATAGGTTGTCCAAACCCCCGCCGCCGGAACCTCCGCGACGACCAACAGCGTCATCCAAGCAATATAGCGCCACATTTCGCTCGCGGCATCTTGATCGGCAAACGTGTATTGGGCTTCCCGCCACGGGATCCAGTACAGCAGCAAACCGTTGGCAATGATCCAGGGCAGGGCACCCAGCGAAAATCCGACCAACAGGGCCGACGGATACCGACGCAACATCACCAATGCCAAGTCGGCGATTTCCGTTTGCAATCGCTTGCGTATCACGACATGAGTTTGATCCAGTTCCATCGGCCGCTAATCCTGTTCACTTACCAGAGTCTGGTCCGCGACGGCGCGTGGGAATCCCAGTACCACGAAGTAAAAACTGATCAGCGCCGACGACGCGATCGCCCAGCCGGCCTTGAACAGATAGGGCAGGGGGCTGGGGGATATGAATCCTTCGGTGAAAGCCGCCAACACAAACAGGGTGACCGATGCGGTGATGATCGGTACCGAGCGGGTGGCCGATCGCTTGATCGAATCCAAACGCGTCAATCCGCCGGTGGAAAACCAGCCGACGCCGATCCGCAAACCGGCCGCGGCCGCCAATGCGATTGCCGTCAATTCAAAGGGACCGTGGGCGGTGACGAAGTGAAAAAAGTTGTCGCTGCCACCGACACCATCGCGTGCCATGTAGCCGAACGACGCACCCAGAATCACCGCGTTTTGTGCCAGCGTGAACAAACAGGGAATGATCAAGATTCCCCAAGCAAAACACCGCAATCCGATGCCGGTGTTATGCATGATGTAAAACCCCGACATGCTGATGTAGTGATCCAGCGACGATGTTTGGTTGTCGACCGAAAACAGCGGTTGGTCATACATCTGTTCCATGGCTTCCAGTTGCTGGTTGCCGACCACGGCATCGGCAAACCCGGGAAACCAGTCGTCGTTGGCGCCCAACACCATCGACAAGGTGAACAACCCGAAGAACAACAGCGTTGCGACACGCACACAAGGGTCGGCAAAGATCTGCTGGGGCGCTTGATAAAACAGAATGTCAAACCAAACCGACGGATCAAACCGATTGGACCGGTACAGCTGGCTATGGGCACGCGCCACCAAACGGTGCAGGTATGCCACCGTCCCCGGCGGTAGGTGATAACTGTCGGCCAGCGCCAGGTCGGCGCAAGCCGCACGGTACAGCGTGGCAAAACGCGATACGCCGGCCGCCCCCTGGTGCTGGGCTTTGCTGGTGCGTCCGGTGCGACCGCGCATTTCCATCGCGTCGCACAGTTGTTCCAGTTCTTGCCACTGGATCCGACGCTGTTCCAGAATCTTTGCAACGTTCATCCGGCGGGCTCCGATGCAGCATCCTGTGTGGTCGCAGCTGGCGAAAGAGCCGATACGGGTGTCACCGATTCTGACACCGCGGCCGCAATGGGTGGTTCTTCGGCCGATTGATCCTTTGCCAGAGGACTGAATCCGTTCAACGCCGACAGATCCGCCGAATCATCGCCTTCGTTCCAAAGAAAGTTCCGATGGTACAACGCCAGCATCAACAGATCAGGATCGATGTCAGGTCGAAAATCAAACTGGTCCATCAGTGGCGTCGTCAGTTTCCGAGCGATTTCGCGTCGCCGTGCGGGGGTCAAATATTGACGGCGTTCCACGTACACGGCCAGCGTCCGCGACATGCTGCGGCTGAACCGATAATCCGCCGGCAAGTAAGACGCCAGCGCCGCGACACGCGGGTCTTCGATCTTGCTGACCGGCAGTTCCCAGTTTCGTTCGTCCACGATCACCATCGTCCCGCATGCCAGGTCGCCCAACCGCTGCATTCGTCGGGTGCACAACATCGTGACCAGACCGACAACCCCGACGGGCAAGAAAAAGATGGGCGGGATTTCCTCGTTGACGTCGTTCAACACAACATACGGTGCCAAATCCGCAATGCGAATCAGATTGCGAAGCAACGCTTGGCGAAAGTCGATCGGCCCGCCGTCGGTTCCGACCACGCGGATGCCGCACGCCCATTTCCCGATGGTCTTGCCATTGAAGTAGCTCTCCATCAACGTTCCGTAGAAATTCGTAAACACGAAGTACAACAGAAACGTTGCCGCCAGCATGTACGCCTGCAACGCGGACATCCGGATCATCCCACCAACGATCCACATGCCCAGGATCACCGCCGCCATGATGATCCAGCGTGCGATCACATCGATCAGATAGGCCGGCAACCGTCGGAACGGCCCCGCCAACTGATATTCGAACGCGATGTTCTCCGGCGTGACGACCGCAATCGTGGTGTCTAGAGCCGCGGCAGCGGGCATCGGTAACTTCGCGTGGACGGGAACGGATGGACCAACGCCAGTATACGAACCGGCGTCGCAGCATGACACCGATGCATCGGTGCGACGTCAAGGATCGATAACCGCAGCGGCACGACAAAGCCCACCGTGATGGGGCGATCGCCTAGACTGTCTCGATTCCCACCGGCTGTTCATCACCGGGATGGCCACACCAACCTTTTCATCGACGCTCCGCGATCCGACCAACGGATCATTCGGCGTTCCGTTCCCGCCTGATTCGACAGGAAACCAGATGCCCCAGGACCCGTCCGATGCCCCCGTGGCGTCGCCGACCCATGCAACGGAATCCATCGACGCCGACGTCCGGCAACCGCCGCGATCGTTCGCCGGAGTGATGCGTTCAGCGGGCCCAGGATTGATCGTCGCCGGTTCCATCGTCGGCAGCGGCGAACTGATCGCGACGACGAAAACGGGGGCCGAAGCGGGATTCAGTTTCCTGTGGCTGATTCTGCTGGGGTGCGTGATCAAAGTCTTCACGCAAATCGAACTGGGCCGATACACGATGGTCCAGGGCAAAACGACGCTGCGGGCGCTCAGCGAAGTCCCGGGGCCACGAATTTCCGGACGCGGCAATTGGTTGGTCTGGTACTGGGTCGTCATGTGGGTGGCCAGCATCAGCCAACAAGGCGGCATTGTCGGCGGGGTCGGCCAAGCACTGTCGATCAGTTTTCCGCTGACCGAGCAAGGACGTTTGTACAACGAGGCCGCTGGTGCCGAACATGAATTGAAATTCGTGGAATTTGCCGAACGCAGCGATGAAATCCAAGTCACGTCTGAAAGCGAACTGACACCGCTGCGCACCGAGGCCCGACAGGCGAGAGAGGCCTATGAAAAACAGTTCGGCGCCCAATCACAGCCGATCGACGTGACCGCTTGGGGAGTGATGATCGCGATCGTGACCAGCGTTGTGCTGTTTTTTGGTCGCTATGGTCTGATCCAGACGTTTTGCACCGTTCTGGTGGGATCGTTCACTCTGTTGATCGTCGTGAATCTGTTCTTGCTGCAGGACCAACCCGACTATCGCGTGCGTTGGACGGAGTTTGTCAGTGGATTGAAATTCGGCTTTCCTGACACGTCTGATGGATCGTCATCACCCATCCACACGGCTTTGGCGACGTTTGGGATCATCGGAGTCGGGGCCGCCGAATTGGTGATGTACCCGTATTGGTGTTTGGAAAAGGGTTACGCCAAGTTCACCGGTCCGCGTGACGACAGCGACGCTTGGCTGGATCGTGCTCGGGGTTGGCTGGGCGTGATGAAAGCGGACGCCTGGGGCGCGATGATCGTCTACACCTTTGCGACCATCGCGTTTTATCTATTGGGCGCGGCGGTTCTGCATCGCGTGGGACTGAATCCCGAAAAATCCGACATGGTCCGTACGCTGGCCGTGATGTTCGTCCCGGTCTTTTCCGATTGGGCCGCCGCGTTGTTTCTGTTCGGTGCGATCGCGGTGTTGTATTCGACGTACTTTGTCGCCTGCGCCAGCCACGCACGCGTGTTTTCCGACGCGTTGCGTGTGATGGGGTTCATCGACCCGAGCGAAGAGAATCGAGCGGTTTGGATCCGCTGGCTCAGCGGCATTTTCCCGTTGGTCGCTTTGCTGATCTATGTCGCGTTTCCATCGCCGGCGCAATTGGTTCTGCTCAGCGGGATTGCCCAAGGCATCATGTTGCCGATGCTGGCCGGCGCGGCATTGTGGTTCCGATACCGCCGTTCGATCCCGGCACTGCAACCATCGCGGATTTGGGATGCCCTGTTGTGGACATCCGGGATCGCCATGTTGGTGACGGGATCGTGGACGGTGGTCGCCGCTTTAGAGACGTATTTTGGTTGACGTCGTAGGCCGAACGATGGGCCGCAGTTTCCTGACGGCCATGTAGCTGGATGCGCCAGCACTCAGGGGCACGCAGGAATCGTTCCAGGACACACCCGCGGACAGCGCCGTCGGCTCAAGGGGGGCACACCCGCGGTTAGCGCCGTCGGCTCAAGGGGGGCACACCCGCGGTTAGCGCCGTCGGCTCACGGGGGCACACACCCGCGGCTAGCGCCGTCGGCTCAGGTGGAGCGCGGCGACGCCGAAGCATGCTGTGTGAAGGGTTCTGCCGCCTACAGATCACGGTCTTCGGCAAAGGACCAAGCGCGATATTCTTCTTGGTCGCTGACTTCACCACCGACGCGCAATTGCCCGTCGCCGTCGAAGTACAGCACCTGGCTGGGACGAACCATTTCGTCGTCGTCGACGATCGACAGTTTCTCGCCACCATCGATTCCGATCACGGTCGTCTGCGTGCTGATCGTTGCTTCCGGCAACTTCATCACGTCCCCGGTGATCGGGTCGACGATTTCGCCGGTTTCCTGCTTCAGTGCAACCACGGTGCCTTCGCTAACGTCTTGCCAAACGGGGATGAAGCCGTTGTAGCGTGGATCGATACCGCGAATCACCATCTTGGTCTTTGCCGCGTCACGCGCGACGCTGACCGTACGGCCACCGAGCTGGAATTTCTGCATCCGTTTTTCCGGAACCGGTCCCGCATAGATGCTGTTCAGATCCGCGAGCATCGCCGGATTGCTGGGTTCGCTCCAATCGGTCCAGATCTTGGAAACACGTTCGCCGGACTGTTCGGCCTTGTCCAGCAACACCGAAACACGCGCGAAGACGTCGGGCGAAAGCGTTTTCAATTCGGGTTGCAACGAAGCACGGATCGGGAAGTTCGGATCCTGCAGCCCGACGCGAACACGGTAAACGTATTTGCGACCCGGCTTGGGTGACTTTTCATTGCGGCCGTTTTCGAAATCGAAGAAGCGAACCAGCTTGAATTCCGCAGGATCTTCTTCGACGACACCAAAGCTGCCGTAGGAGCTGCTGGAATAGCCGTCTTCCATCGACATTTCGTCATACCCGGCGGCTGCTCCCGCCCCGCCGATCTTCAGCTTCAACTGGGCTTCTTGCTCTTCGGCGATCTGTTCCTCGATCGATTTTTCATTCTCGCTGTCGTCGACGACCAGGGGAATTTGAGGGTGCATTCCGAACTTGGAATAGTCATCCAGCAAGACCGGTGGCATCCACGTGGTGAACGCGATGTCACGGTATTCCTCAGGAACGATTTCCGGTGCGAATCCCGACCAGACCGTTCCGTACGTCATCGTCGACTGTTCACGGTTGGTCACCAAAACCCAGTCTTCGTCGGTCAATTGATCGACGGGCTTCTCGGTCACGTCGGCCCGCTGGACTTCAAAATCGATGTATTGGGGCACGTCGCGACGAGGCTCGTAACCGGTCGCGTCCTTCAGTGCCGCTTCGAACGCTCGATAGACCGCTTCGTGTGGCATGGCAGCGGTGCCACAGATGTAACGCGTCGTTTGCGGGACGGGATACTGGGTCAACTCGTTTCGGATACTGGTCGTATTCTGCGGCTTCATTCCAAAGTCTGCCGCGGTCGGGAATTTACGATTGGCCGACGATGAACTGGCCATCATGGATTCATCCATCATGCCCATGTCCTCGCCATAGCCGTCACCGCCGCCATAGCCATCACCGCCGCCGTATCCATCGCCACCGCCCATCATCATTTGGTTGCGGCGTCCGCGCGGACGACGTTTCGGTTTCTCTTCGACCTTTTCCAATTCGTCGGCCGGTTCCAATTCTAGCATCGCGTATTCTTCTTCGAAGCTGCGGCGAGCCAGGATGGACGTCATGCCCTGGGCGATCAAGTTTTCAGGCGCCAGCAGTTTCGGATCTTGGCGACGAATCGAACTGTCTTCTTCCGTTCGGATCCAAGTGTTGACCAACTTGTAGGGCAGGTCGTTGACCGGCGATTGTGCCTTTTCCGTCCGGCTGACGATGTCGAACGTCGGTTGGCGTTCATCCAGAATCGCGGCGGTGTGATCGTCATCGATCTGGGTGCGAACCTGTTGCGCTTCGGTCTGCAGTTGCTCAGGCGTCTTTGCGTCGTAGGGTTCCTGGGCAATTCCCAGATAAATCAGCACCGCGGAAAAAGCGGCAACCACACCCAACACGACCTTTTCGCCGTGCTTGACGAAAAACTGTTTGATTGCGTCTGTATCCATGATTGGTTACCCGTACAGAAGTCAGTTGGAAAGGATCGCCGTCGGCGGTGCTGCCGGCGGTGCGGTATTGTCGTCGGCCGCTGGCGCGGCGGGGGCATCGCCGTCCGGCGTACTGGAATCGGGTGTGTCGCCACCGGCCGCGTCTTCATCCGGGTCGGTACCGGCGGGCGTTTGGGCCGCCGGCTGATCCGGTGTCCCGGGTTGTTCCGGCGTGTCGGCCGGCGGTGTGACCGGCGTCTCGGTTTCTTGATCGGATCCGTCGATCACGACTTCTTCGTCGGTGACTTTGTTCAAGCCCAAGGCGTCTTTGTTCGGCGGGTTGTAGATGTGGATGATGCCATAGATCTCGACGGTGACGTCGAAAGGCGTTTCATCGACTTCGACTTCTGGAATGTTCGCCAGTGACGGTCCGGACGA
This sequence comes from Crateriforma spongiae, assembly GCF_012290005.1. Taxonomy (NCBI): domain Bacteria; kingdom Pseudomonadati; phylum Planctomycetota; class Planctomycetia; order Pirellulales; family Pirellulaceae; genus Crateriforma; species Crateriforma spongiae. The sequence goes on along the minus strand of NZ_JAAXMS010000005.1, from coordinate 654,799 downwards.
TCCATAGCCGCCGTCTTCGCCGTATCCATAGCCTTCATCGCTACTTTCGCCGTAACCCTCGTCCATTTCTTCGCCGCTGTCGCTGCCGTAGCCGCCACCGGCCGATGCCGCCGCGGCGCCGGCGTCTTCGGGCAAGACGCGAACTTGCTTGACTTCGACCATCAAAGGAATGCTGCCGCACATGGCCAACAGATTCGGGATGTAACGCTGGTCCATGACGACCGACATTTGAACCGGCACCCGTTTGGCAACGGCCAAGCCGGCGTCGGCGGGGTCTTCACTGACCAATGCGGATCGCAGACGCGACGCGGGCAGCGGTTGGTTTTGAAGATCGACATAGCGGTTTTCCGCCGGGTCGGGCGCGACCTCGGTTGTCGAGGTCGACGAACCGTAGGACGACGAACCATAGCTGTCGCCGTAGTCGCCCCCGCCGTAGCCTTCTTCCATGTCGTCATAGCCATAGTCACCGGCCATGCCCATGGCGGTCGAATCGTCACCCGGATCGGAAATGTCCCCGGCTTCGAAATCGACCGATTCACCGATCGCGATCTTTGCGATGCTGCGGATCTTGGCCTGGAAGGCTTGCTTGGCGTCACCGTTCATGTCGCCGACCAACTGGCAAAGCTGTTTCAGGATCCACAAGTTTTCTTGTGAATAGTGAACTTGCAGCGTGGTCGGTCGTGTGCCCCGCCAGGGGAACAGGTCGCTCAGTGTCTGTTCCTGGCTGGACGAGGGCCATTCGACGATCGGTTCTTCGACCGTTCCGGTGATGCTGTCGATGACGCTGCTGCCGTAGCTGCCGCCACCGCCACCGCCTTCGCCATAACCATCGCCCGAGGACACGGCATCAAAGTCGGCGGTCCATTTCGCACCGGCCAAAGCTGCCACGCTGGGCAGAATCTCTTTGATGTAGTTTCGGTACCGTTGGCGAAGGTCCGTGGTGACCTGCTGTTCGACCGGGATCGGATATTCGATGTAACGTTCGACCGGAATCTTGTTTTCAAACTCCATCAAGAAGTCGTCTTCCAAGTTCTGGGGCCACGTCAAAATGTTTTGTTGACGTTCGTAGACGCTTTGCCACGCCTGCAGCACTTCGGCCGTCCGGGCATCAATCAGTGTTTGCATCTGTTCATGCGAATCGTCGTTGGGGTGCACCGACAATTGATTGCGAACATTGCTAACGCTGCTGACTTCGCTGTCCAGTTTGGCGACGCGGTCGGCGTGTTCGCTGGACAGACGCATCCACGACATCACCCAAACGGCGATTGCGCCGATAAAGATGACCGCGGCACTGACCCAGAACCCGTTCTTGATCAGCGGCTGCAGCTTGGCTTTCAAGGCATCCATGGTGGTTGGCTTTGGAAGGATAAGAAAAGTGAAGTTCGTCGCATGGGGCGCGTCGAGCACCGGGTCGGGTGCGTCACGCAAACATCGTCTCAAACGCTTACGGCGTCATCGCGGTCTGATCACCCACCGGGACTTCCGGTTCGGTCAAACCCGCCTCCGCGGCCGCCGCTTCTGCGGCCTCCGCCTCGGCTTGCAATTTGGCTTCCACCCGATCGGTGATCAGGTTCGGTTTCCAAACCACTTGGAACGTAAAGTCCAATCGCTGAACCGTCAGTTCCGGCGGTTCTTCTTCCATGTATTCAGGGTCCGCCATGGCTTTGCTGCGGTCAAAGTCCGGGTTGGGAATCGTTTCCTCCTTCATCCGGGCTTCGTCCAGCAGCAACGGATAGCTCAGGCCCATTTCCGCGGGCGTGAATTTCATCGTCTGGCCATCACCGGCGGGCAATTCGTATTCGCCTTCCAAGAAGTACGTCGTCAGATACTTTCGGACGTGGGCGTTGCCGGCATAGCGTTTGGATTTGTCGCTGTTGAAGTAGTGGTATCCGTTGATCTGGATCACCCAGCCCGATTCGGTCGGCCCGGTTTCAAATTCTTCCAGATACGGCACATCGGTACGGTCCATCAGACGCGTCCAGTTCCGCATTTCTTCCTCGAAACGTCGGGCGCGGTCCTCGTCGTACCATTCTTCCAGGTCTTCGTAAAACTTCGTTTCGACCTTCGTGACGTGGATATCCTTGCGCTGGTCCAGCGGCAATTCTTTGCGCGTCTTCTTGGCGTCTTCCTCGGTTTCCCGCGGGATGCCGGCGTTGATGACACGCATGATTTCCAGCCAAGTCAGCCGACGTTCCACGTTGCCCGACAATTCCTTGCCGACCGCGTTCAAAAAGTTCAGCTTGTTGTTGAGCTCTTCGTCTTTGCCGAAGTGATCACTGCTGTAGCTGTCCATCAACGCGACTTCGCTGCTGGCTTGTCCCCACAAGTTTTCGTGGGTGGACGCCCAAGTCTGTTCGGTGAACCAATAGTGGGCACCCAGGCCCAGCATCAGCACCGCCAATCCCGCCAGCGTCCAAGGCTTCTTGGCCCGAATCATGCGTTCCCGCAAGATTTCATGCGGCACCAGGCTGGCGTGAATCTGGCCCAGCCCCAAGCCTTGCAAACACAGCCCGTAACAAACCGAGAACGTCGACGCGTTGTCACGGAATTGCGGGATCGACATCACGTCGTCGCCGGTCAGCCGTTCGAAGCGATCCAGGACGTGGACTTCCATCCCCAGGTTCTTGCCAAGGTAGGCCGCCAAGCCGGGCATTTTGACCGTGTTACCGGTGATCAACAGTTCGTCGATCTCCGCCTTGCGATCGATGCTGCGGAAGAACCCGATGGATCGCTGGACTTCGGTGACCAAGTCGTTGAAGACCGGACGCATCGTCTGAAAGACCATCTTCGGGTCGGCCGCGTCCTTGGCGTTCCGCTTCAGATGTTCCGCCTTGGCAAAGGTCAGCTTCAGGTCTTTGGTCAGCTGGCGGGTGAAATGGTTACCGCCGATCGGCATGCTACGTTGCCAGATGCGGAAACCGTTGGTCACGATCAGGTCGCTGGAATCCGTCCCGATCGACAACACCACGGTCGACTTGGGCGGATCATCCGGATCGAAGACGCCGCCATCGACACGCTCGTGCATCCGGTCATAGGCGATCGTGTTGTACAGCGAAATCGGAGCCAATTGGACGACGTCGACTTCCAGATTGGCATTGTCGAACGGCTTCAGTTGGCGATAGGCCTGTTCACGCTTCATCGCGAACAGCCCGACTTCACTGTCCAGGGCGAAGCCTTCTTCGATCATACTGCCGGGCATCATCTGGTGATCCCAGACGACGTCGGCCAGATCGAACGGGATTTGTTGCCGCGCCTCGTAGCGGACAATGTCGGCGATCTTTTTGACCTCGACCGGTGGCGGTTTGAAAAACTTCGCCAAACCGCTTTGCCCAGGCACGCTGATGCAGATTTCTGACCCCTGGATGTCGTTGCGTTCGAGCAACTGTTCCAGCGCATCGGCGACCAACGCGTCGGCGTCCGCGTCAGGCTGGCTCAGGATTTTGGGGTACTCGATATAGTCGAATGCTTCCGCAACGATTCCGTCACTGGTCTTGGAGCAACGCAGCGCCTTGAGCGCTGATTGCCCGATTTCGATTCCCCAAACGCTGCCGCTTCCGGCCATGTCAATCTTTCGCTTTGGAATACGGGAATGGTCTTTGTCGCCTTAGACTACTCAGTCCCCGGGCGATTCGCCCGTCGGCATCGCAAAGAACGGGGCGATCGTCGCGTACCGCTTCGCACACGTCGTGCTGATGCGACGGTTGTAACGATCTTATGTACGTCGGTGGGACAGATCGGGTGCGTTCTGGACAACAAAGCCACGACCCACGGTCCCAGTGGTGAAAAGGTTTGAAAAGAATGGAAGAGTCCGAAGGGCCGGCTTGTCACCTCGAACCGCCTGCCAGTGTAATGATTTCCGCCGCCAATCGTCAAATTTCTCCCTGATTTCTGCAACCGGCATGCCCTTTTTTGATGAGTCCTGCGTTCTGGTCCCCGTTTCCACCCTGGAAGACTTTCCCAAGGGGGGTAGCGACGCGAATGCTCGCAACCTGCTGGCGGCTTGGTCCGTGCTATGGCACCCCGCCGTCGTGGTTGCCTGCAACGGTGCCCCGCTGTGGTACCGTGCCGATTCGATCCCCGGCAGCGATGGCCGCCGGCTGATCGCCGTCCCCGACGATTCGCGGGAGATGATGCCCGAAGACCAGCGGCTAGGGCTGATCGATCTGGCTGGTCTTTCCTGCCCCCCCATTGATTGGCAGTCAGACGTCGCGGCATCGGGCGAATCCGCGCCCGCCGTCGGCCAGGCTTATGGCGTGACCGGTGCGGACCGCAACGCGATGCTGACCTTGCTGGGTTTGAATCGACAGACCGATTCGACGACGCCGTCGCCGATCCAGTGGCCCGACTTTCCCGAATCGGTCCGCGCGGGCCATCGCACGGTGGTGCCGGACGATTTCTTTGCGCTGGCCTATGCCAATCTGCAAATCCAGGTGATGACCCGGCGGCTGCGGTATTCCAGCAACCTGGACGAAATGCAGCTGCGTCGTCACGCCACCGCGGCGGCCGAAGCGTTCGTGGCCCGCGACGGGGAAACCTGTGTTGCCGCGATGCACGATGCTTTCGATTCAATTGCCGAAGAACGTGACCACTACTTTGCGTCCGATCCGTCGCTGATCGATTTGGTCCTGCTGACCCCGGCGACCCTGTGCCAAGACGCCATGGAATCGTGGGTCGAGGATTCCCACGAATCGAACGCCGTCAACGCGGCGCCAACTTCACCGCCAAGCGGTGCGGACATCCCCGCCGAACACGAGGTCATGCCCGACAACCGCTTGCAGTCGGAAATTGAATCCGAAACCGGAACGTCACCGGAAACCATTCACGCGGCGCCACGGAACGTCTTGCTGGACCGTGACGTTTGCCAGGCGATTCACGACGATTCATCCGGACGTTTCGCCACATTGGTGTCTGCCATCCGAGACGGCAAGATCGGCTGGGCCGGCGGAAGCCCCGGCGACGTCGAGTTTGATTTGATGTCCTTCGACGACGGTCGTCGCGCGCTGATCGACGGACATTCGCTGGCGGTCCAGACGATCGGTGAACCGCCCAAGGTCTATGGCCGGTTTTGCGGCGGCACCCCGTCGGACTTCACTCCCACCCTGGGGCGTCTGGGATACGTGGGCGTGATCCCGATCGATTTTCGTCGCGGGACCGGACATGGCGAAGAGGCCAAAGTGGTGCTGCAATCCGGCGGCACGGAATTGGAAGCTCTGACGGCCAAGCCGATCGATGCCACCAGCGACGCGTCGTTCTTGGACTTGGCGGCAAAGCTGGGCGAATCAATCGACAGTGGTGAAATCGCCACCGCGCTGTTGGTCCACTGGCCGGGCAAGACCTGCGACAGTTTTCAAGACCTGCGACGTGCGGCGTCATGGTCGTTGGCGTTGGGAAAGTTCTGGCGTTTACAGGACTACTTCGTCGACGGCGAACACCCTTACCATCACGGAACACCCACGCACGTCAGCAACAGCGCATCGCAAAGCCTCAGCCAAGCAGTCAACGAAGACGCCGCCGCCGATCCGATTTCCACGGTGGCCACCGACACCCGTGATGCGGTGATCCGTCAAGCAACGCTGCGTTTGCACGCCATGGCCGATCTGGCCAGCGGCAAGGCTCGGCTGGAATCGTCCGACGTGTCGGCCAGTCAACACGGCGGCCCCCAAGAGCAACCGGCCGCGAGCGCCGTCGATGGGCTGGCGGAATCGGCCGAACGGCTGGCCGCCGCGATGGGATACAACGTTGTCACGTCAAGTTCATCCAGTGATTCACCGGCCGATGCGGCAATCGTCTTGAACCCATCGTCATCGGGTGGCCGTCGAGAGGTCCGGTTCAGCCAGCCGGTTTCGCGGAAGATCAAGCACGTTTATGGCGTCAGCCGCGAAAGTGGCAGCGAACATGACACAGACTGGGATCTCACACCAATCACAGGCAGTTTTTGGTCCGCCACCACCGACGCACCGGGTCACGGTTTTTCGGTTCTTCGCGGCAATCCAAAGGTTGCATCGGAGGGCGGCCCGTTCAGCCGTCACGGATGGCTGGGACGCAAGTGGTTCGGCGACGGACGCATCGCTCGCGGCGATTTCCTGGGCAACCAGTTCTTGGAAGCTCAGATCTCGATGTCCTCCGGCGGAATCTCTTCGGTTTTCAGCGGTCCGATTCGCGGCAACCGCTTTTCCATGCGATTGATCCGTGTGGCCGAAGGAAAACCGGGAACCAAGTGCCAGATGATTGCGGACAAAGTCGTCACGGTTCGCAACGGCAACGACCTGGGGACGATTCAAGCGACCGGACGTTTGGTCGACGACGATCAGACGATGCTGGCCGAGTTTGATTTCCGATACTCGTTGCTTCGAGGCAGCCGAAACCTGCGTGTCACCGGATCGCTCCGACCGGCGATCGCCTGCAATGGCGAACCTTGGAAGAACTACTTTGCCCTGCGGATCGCCACCGCTACCGAATCGGCCATCGATCGGGTCATCGTCCGCGACAAATTGCACCGTGCCCCCAGCCGCCGAATGGTCGCGCCGCTGGGCGTCGTGCTGGATGAGGCCGAACGGCAAACACTCGTCGCCTCGCACGGGTTGGCCTATCACCGGCGCGTCGGTGAGCGATTTGTCGACACGCTGCTGTGTTGCCAAGGTGAAACGTCGACCGAATTTCAAATAGACTATGGGTTTGACATCCCCGCGCCCGTGTCGATGGCAAAATCCGTGATCGCACCGCCTGTCGCATTGCCAATTTCACCGTCCGACCAGGCCGTTGCATCGGAGCCGCAGGGATGGCTGATTCACCGTCGCCCGTCGACCATCGAATTGTCGGACGTCACCATTTTTCGTCGCGACGACGGCCATCTGGCGGGGATCATCCGTGTGATGCAGACATCCGGCCAATCGGTCAAAGCCAAGCTGCGATTCTGTCGCACGGTTGCTGTGGCTTGTCGCTTCGACGGCGACCAGGCAACCATCGATGCACCGCTGGACGCGCTGCGACAAAAGCTGGACGTCGATGGCGATGCGATCAAGTTTTCGATCGCGGGGCATGCGGTGCTTGATTTGTTGGTCGTGTTTCAACGCTCTGATCAAACGCAGGCGGATGCACCGGAGCAGGCTTGATGAAAAAGGAACCGCCAGCCGCAACGTCGCCGACCACTGATGCACGTCGAATCGCCGACCAGTTGAAATCGGTGATCGAACAGTCCAAGGAACGACCGCTGCCCAAGCCGGCGTCGACCGAGGCGGGCGAATCAATTGATGAAAAGCTGACGCTCTTTCACACCGCGGCACTGCACAGCGAACTGATCAGCGAACAAGTGTTCGCACGCGCGGTGGACATTGCCAAGCGTCGGTTGAAGGCTGGTGGATCCGATGGCCCGGTCGACGCCGAAGCGGTGGCCGCGGCACTGATCCAAAGCGGCGTGATCACGTCGTACCAAGCCCAACAGCTTCGCAGCGGTCGCAGCAAGCTGACGCTCGGGCCGTACTTGATCACCGACTGGATCGGCCAAGGTGGCATGGGCCAAGTCTTCAAAGCGGTCCACCGTGTGATGGGGCGCGAGTGCGCGGTAAAAGTGTTGCCGCTGGAAAAATCGACCGAAGAATCACGCGCCAGCTTCATGCGTGAAATCCGGTTGCAGGCCGGTTTGGACCACCCGCAATTGGTCCGCGCATTTGATGCCGGCCGTGACGGGAACGTGCACTACCTGGTGACCGAATATGTCCCGGGAACGGATCTGCGAAAATACGTTCGCCGTCATGGTCCGTTGCCCGTTCATCAAGCCGCATCGATCATTTCACAGGCCGCTCGCGGGTTGCAGTACGCGCACGAACTGGGACTGATTCACCGTGACGTCAAACCGGGCAATATCCTGGTCACACCCGATGGCGTTGCCAAAGTATCCGACGTGGGCTTGGCGGCTTGGAGCATGGGGATTCACGAAGATCCGCGAGCCGGAAAGATCGTGGGAACGGCGGATTACCTTTCGCCGGAACAAATCCGCAGCCCGCTGATGATCGGCCCGGCCAGCGATATCTATTCGCTGGGCTGCACGACCTATTACGTCGTTACCGGCAAAGTCCCGTTCCCTGGCGGCGATTCGCGCAGCAAGTGTCGACGCCACTGTGAACAGACGCCATGGCATCCACGAAAGTTTGCACCGGAGTTGCCCGAAGAATTTGTCGACGCCATCGCCGACATGATGGAAAAGGATCCCGAACGCCGGGTCGCCTCCGCCGCCGACGTCGCGGATCGTTTGGAACCGTTCGCCCGAATCAGTGATGCAGCGATCGACCCGCCGATCCGACGACAAGCCTGGACCGCCCCGCCACCACCGATGGAAAACGGCGTCGATGAAGACCACGTCGGGTTGGACGGAAGATCCGGGCCCAATGTCGAAGAAGACTCGGTGGCCGGTTCCGCGTCGGCCGAAAGCCAAGGATCCACCGACACACCACCACCGGTTCCCGGCGGCGATGCGGCGATCGACGCGGATGATCCGATGGTCGGAAATTCGTTGAGTTCACTGCAAACGGCTCCGCGTCCCAGTCACACTCTGGCCATTGCCATCACGCTTGCCTTGGCCGTTCCGGTCAGCCTTTTGATCGGTGCCGTGCTGGGATTCTTGGCTCATGAATACTGGCAATTTTGAACCTTCGCCCGGCCGTTTGCCAGATCGAACCGTTGTGACCTTATGCCCATTCCCAAACGCACGCACCTGAACACCAACGAGGCGGATCTACAGATTCAAATCACCGATGACGGCAGCCGCACCTTGGTCCGCACCGATCTCGGCGATGCCTATCACAGCGGCTGTGGTGCGATTTCCGAAAGCCGTCATGTCTATTTGAACAACAGCGGTGTTGCGGACCGCTTGCAACAGGGCTTGGCCACACGCGTGTTCGAAGTCGGCTTGGGCACCGCCATGGCCGCACTGGCAACGATCGACTTGGCACAGAGGTTTCAAACACCATTGGATTATCACGCGGTTGATCTGCGGATTCCCGATGCGGAAACGCTGCGTCAATTGAATCCAGAATCTTGGATCGACGACGCAACATTGGCCGAGCGTTTTTTACAGTGGAGATCCAACACGCGCTCGGCAACTGCGCCGGGCCGCGTCGATTGGACGGTCAGTGATACCGTGCGGTTGACCGTGGATTTGATCAGCCTGCTGGACTGGCCGCCCGCAGGAACCGCGAATGACCTGAAACCGTTTGACGCGATCTATTTCGATCCATTCGCACCGGCGACGGACCCGCAACTGTGGACCGAATCCGTATTCGCCAAGATGCGACGTCACATTGCACCGGAGGGACGTTTGGTGACGTATTGTGTCAACCGGCAAGTCCGCGATTGCATGGCCGCCGCCGGCTGGTCGGTCGATCGCGTCCGCGGTCCCGTCGGAGGCAAACGCGAAGTCTTGATCGCTTCGCCAGGGTCCGGGGGCTGACCCGACCACGAAGGTGGCCCCGGCGGTTAAACTGTGGCGTTTCCCAGGCGGTCCGCCGGAATTGCCCACCCCGACAAGCTTCTCCCCACCCCTGTTTCGAGACTTTCGCATGATGCGATCCCCAAAAATTCTGTTTGCCGTCTTTCTGGTCGCCATGGCCTTTGGCTGCCTGCCGGCGTTGATCGCACAGGAAGCCGCATCGACGCCCGGCGTCACCGATACCGCCGCGGCGAGCGACTGGAACGCGACGCCGATGATTTTGGTGGGCGTCGGGATCGTGGCCGTCCTGGGCATGATCATCGGTTTGAAATTGAACGCCTTTCTGGCGCTGATCATCTCGGCGATCATCGTCAGCCTGCTGGTCGGCTTTCAATACGATCAAGACATGGGCGCGCGGATGGCAAAGGTCGTCTCGGCGTTCGGTGACAGCGCCGGCGGTGTCGGTATCGTCATCGCCATGGCGGCGATCATTGGCAAGTGCATGCTGGACAGCGGGGCCGCTGATCGCATCGTCCGCGCCGCGATTCGCATCACCGGTGAAAGGAAGGCTTCGATCGGTTTGATGATTAGCGGCTTTATCCTGGCCGTACCCGTCTTCTTTGACACCGTCTTTTATTTGTTGGTGCCGTTGGCTCGCAGCCTTTACCGCCGCACGAACAAGAATTATCTACGCTACCTGATGGCCATCGCCACCGGTGGATGCATCACTCACACACTGGTGCCGCCGACGCCGGGTCCTCTATTGGTCGCCGCGACACTGGGCGTGGACATCGGAATGATGATGATCGTCGGCGTCATCGTGGCAATACCGTCCGCCGTCATCGGCCTGGCCTTTTCCGCGTTCGTTGACACTCGCATGCCGATCGCGATGCGGCCGCTTGCCGCCGGGGAAAACAAACATCAAGCGTTGATGCCGGATCAGCTGCCTTCGCTTTGGCTGTCGTTCTTGCCGGTGGCAATTCCCGTCCTATTGATCGGTGCCGGAACTTTGGCGACGACCATGGCGGACAAAGAAGACCGCGCGCGGTTGGCTGTCGAAGACGTTCGTGACTACTCCGAATTTGTCTCGTTGATCCAAGACGCCCGGCCCGGCACGCCGGCCGCGCGAGTCGTCGGAAGCCAACGTCTGGACGATGACGACCGTGCGTTGCTTTCCACCGTGCCGTCGCACGACGACGCCAAGCAAGCCTATGTCGATGCCTTGAACGATGTCTTGCTGGACCCCGATCTGTACGACGAACAAGCGTTCTTGGGCGTGCCGCTGTCGGACGTTGTCAAGAACGGATTGTCAGCCAACCAGACTCGGATGAAGCCGGTCGATCGTCGGCGGATGAACCGCGTGCTGCTGCAAGATGCCTTTCCCGATCAGTTCCGCACGCTGGACTGGGATTCGCCGTCGCGAAAGATGGCCAACCGGCTGTCGCTGTGGAGCAATGCGAACTTCGCCCTTCTGTTGGCCGCCATCGTTGCGATGCTGACGTTGAAGGCCGTCCGCAGTCTTTCCTGGCGTGCCCTGGGGACCGACGTCGAAGAAGCCTTGATGTCCGGCGGTGTCATTATCCTGATCACCGCCGCCGGTGGCGCGTTCGGTGCGATGCTGACTGACACCAAAGTCAGCGAATCGATTCGGCAATTGTTCGCCGGTTCCGACGCCAGCGGTGTCACACTGTTGCTGTTGGGCTGGGCCATTGCAGCGGTGCTGAAGGTCGCCCAAGGCAGCAGCACCGTGGCCATGATCATCGGATCGGCCATGATGTCGGCGATCATCGGTGACACCAAACCGGAATACCACATGGTCTACGTCGCCACCGCGGTCGGTTCGGGATCTCTGATGGGCAGCTGGATGAACGACAGCGGATTCTGGATCTTCGCCAAGATGGGTGGTCTGACCGAAGCCGAATCGCTACGCAGCTGGACGCCGTTGCTGGCCGTCCTTTCACTCGGTGGGCTGACGATGACACTTTTGATGAGCCAGGTGTTGCCCCTGGTCGGCCAATGACCACCGAACGTCGACCACAACCCAATAACGCACCTGGACCGGCCACTTCGGCCGCAATCGGCCAGCGGGCACGCTCCTTGGCGACCGAACCGGAACCTGCGGAGGTTTCGATTGGTCACAGCGGTGCGCTGGCGACCGGATGTCTGTTCACGATCGCGTCGTCATTGGTCACCTGTTTGCTGTTGTTCGTCAACGGTTCGCTGGTGATGGCAATTTTGGTCATGATGATGCGGTTTGCGCCCGCGTGGATGCAGCAACAAGCATTGATGCAGTTCTTGTTGTTCGCCCTGCCGGTGGCCCTGGTGTTTTTACAGTGGATGATGATCGATTACGTGCGTACACGTTTGTTCGACCCGGCAAGGCGTCGACAGAATCCGTCGACGTCTTTCGACCCATCGATGCAATGAAGCTGTACCTGATCCGTCACGCCGAAAGCCAAAACAACGCCCGGCCGACACACCAGCGGGTTTGTGATCCGCCGCTGACGGCGCGCGGCCGCCTGCAGGCACAGCACCTGGCCCAGTGGATGACGACCTTTCGTCATGACGTGCTGATCACCAGCCCTTTCCGACGCACGTTGGAAACCACGCGGATCTATCTGGATCAATCGCCACGACCGGTTTGCGTTTGGCACAACGTGTTTGAACGTGGCGGCTGCTTCAACGGGTACAACGACGCGACCTACAGCGGCGCGCCGGGATTATCGCGAAGGCAAATCATCAAACTGGCTCATTCCGACCGCGAACAATGCGTCATCGACGACACCATCGGCGACCAAGGTTGGTGGGATCGACCGGACCGCGAAGCGGAAGACGAAACGGTTCGACGTGCTGCCAGTGTTGTTGGGCGCTTCATTGATGAATTTGGTGATTCCGACATGACGGTTGTCGCCGTCATCCACGCCGATTTCATTCGCGCGTTGCTGGCCCAAATGATCGGTGACGTCGTGGACATGCAACGTCTGGGACCGATCGTCAATGTCGGCATCAGTCGTCTGCGCTGGGCGAATGAGGCTTGGCATTTGGATTGGCTGAACTCGGTCAGCCACATGCCCGCTCGCCTGGTCACCGGACGCGAGCACTGAATTCACCACAAGTGCATCGTCGATGAAATCGAGGCGTTTGAGTTCAGGCGGCCATAAAACGTTGTGTCTTGCGAAGCAGAGTTCGCTGTAGCGAAGCAGCACACCGGTCGCTCCATGGTGCGCATCGACGCACACGTGGGATTCATGTGACAATTCACTTGAAGGAGAACTTCCTACATGGGATCAATGTGACCTCACACGGATCTGCAGGAATCTGAAGCAGACCGGGGCTCTCATTGACGAGAAAACAGATGAACGCAAGATCAGCCGACAGCCCTACCTACGTCGTGGGAATCGGAGCATCCGCCGGAGGCCTTGAAGCTCTGGAGCGGTTTTTCGGCTTGATGAAGCCGGACACCGGGATGGCGTTCGTCGTCGTCCAACACCTATCGCCCGACTTCAAGAGTTTGATGGACGAATTGCTGGCACGATGGACCAGCATGTCGATCAATCGAGTGGAAGATCGAATGGAGGTACGCCCCAATTCGATTTATCTGATTCCGCCCAAAAAGGAAATGATCATTTCCGATGGCAAACTGCTGCTAACCGACAAGGATCCATCCCAGTCACTGACGCTTCCGATCGATCACTTCATGCGTTCGTTGGCTCACGAAATGGGGCACCGGGCGGTCGCGGTGATCTTAAGCGGCACGGGCAGCGATGGATCACGCGGTATCGAAGAAATTCACAACTGCGGGGGTATGGTGATCTGCCAATCGGAAGATTCGGCCAAGTTTGATGGTATGCCACGCAGCGCGCTGGACACGGGACTGGTCGACCTCGTGTTGCCACCCGATGAAATTCCACAGGCGTTGCAACACTACATCGAGAATCCTGATCCGGCCGAAGTCGCCAGAAGCATGCTGAAGGAAACAGCCGTGCAAGATGACGACATTGGCGGTCTGTTCAAACTATTGCGTGACGCTTATGGCATCGACTTTTCATACTACAAAGTTTCCACGGTCACCCGACGGATCGAACGCCGCCTGGCATTAAAGAGCGTCAACAGTTTGTCGGACTACGTCAAATGGTTGATGGAAGATCCCGGGGAGCTGAACGCCCTTTACAAAGACCTGCTGATCGGTGTCACCCAGTTTTTCCGTGACGGTGAAGCGTTCGAAAGGCTATCGGATCAAATCACACCGCTTCTAGAAAACCTCAATCCGGGTGAAGAATTTCGTGTTTGGGTGTCCGGATGTGGCACGGGCGAAGAAGCCTACTCACTTGCGATCTTGATCCATCAGCAACTCAAAGCGATCGACCGCAACCTGAACGTCAAAATTTTTGCAACCGATGTTCACCAGGATTCACTACACCATGCCAGCCAGGGGATCTACCACGAATCGGCTTTGGCCGACATGTTTGCCGAACATCGGGATGAATATTTCGTCAAGACTCGTGACGGATACCAGATCATTCCCGAAATTCGCCAGTGGGTCGTCTTTGCGCCGCACAATCTGATTAAAGACGCCCCGTTTACCAAAATCGATTTGGTCACTTGCCGCAATCTGCTGATCTATTTTCAGAATCCGGCGCAGAAAAAAGCCATCTCGATGTTTCACTTCGCCTTGAAAACGGGCGGAGTCCTATTCTTGGGGCCCAGCGAATCGATCGGCGAACTGGCCGATGAATTTGACACATTGGAATCCTATTGGAAGCTGTACCGAAAACGGCGTGACGTACGCTTGCCGACCGAAGGTGCACTACCGCTGGGGTCGACCGAAGGCTTTCGCAATCCGAATGCCGGCGTATCGGCCACACCCCGAATGCGCGGCACCGATGAAAGCCTGATCGGCATCTATGACAACTTGCTGAACCACTACATTCCTCACGGAATTCTGGTGGATGAGTCTCGTCGGTTGCTGCACGTTTTTGGAAACGGCGGCGACTTCATGCGGTATCGCCCGGGGCGGCCTTCACGGGACGTGCTGGATTCGCTGCCGCCAGAATTACGTACCGCGGTGTCGGCAGCATTCCACCGCGCTACCCGCGAGAACAACCCGATCACGTTCCGCGGAGTCCCCGTCACCTTGCCTGATGGTGAAGATCGTTTAGCCACCGTCGTCATTCGTCCCATCGAAACAGCACAGAAACGCCCACCTGCCTACCTGATTTCCGTCGAGGTTTCCGAAAACCAGCCTGCGGTGATTGTCGAACCCGACAGTAACTTGGACATGGCCAGCGCGTCGTCCGAACAGGTGGCACGCTTGGAAACGGAACTGCGATACGCTCGCGAGAATCTGCAAGCAACCATCGAAGAACTGGAAACCAGCAACGAGGAATTGCAGGCGACCAACGAAGAATTGGTGGCGTCGAACGAAGAATTGCAGAGCACCAACGAGGAGCTTCACAGCGTCAACGAAGAGCTTTACACCGTCAACGCTGAACACCAAACCAAGATCAGCGAGTTGACCGAGATCACTCGCGATATGGACAACCTGCTGCTCAGCACGGATCTTCACACGATCTTCCTGGACCGGAATCTATGCATTCGGAAATTCACTCCGAAAATCGGCGAGACCTTTAGTTTTCTAAAGCAAGACATTGGTCGTCGAATCGATAGCTTTACCTACAAACTTCAGCATGAAAACTTAGTGGAACATGCCGAGCAAGTTCTAAAAACTCAGCAACCGCTTAGCTTCGAAACCCAAGACCTGAACGGGACTTGGTTCATGCTGCGGATTTTGCCCTACCGCAGTGGTGCTGATATCGACGGCGTTGTCTTGACGTTGACCGACATTTGTTCGCTGAAGGATGCCAATTCGGCGCTGAAAGAATCGGTTCGGCGACGCGATGAGTTTTTGGCCATGCTGTCGCATGAGCTTCGAAATCCGTTGGCGGCCATCCTGAACGCCACTTACCTGATGGATCAGTCCGATACGACGACGATGGACCAATCCAATGCCTATCAAGTCGTTCAAAGACAAACCAAGCAAATGGCGACGTTGATGAACGACTTACTGGACGTGGCACGCGTCACGCAGGGTAAGATTGAACTGCAGAACGACTTGGTTGATCTGCGTGATACGATCCCACCAACCCTGGAAACCATCGATGGCTATATCAAGCAGCATCAACAAACGTTGGTTTGCAACGTTGCGGACGAGCCCATCCTGATTTGGGGCAGCCAAGCACGGATTCAACAGATTCAAGTCAATCTGTTGACCAATGCCTCCAAATACACGCACGACGGCGGCGAAATTCGGTTGTCGGTTGGCAAGGAAGACGACAACGCGATCATCCGGGTGTCGGACAACGGTGTCGGAATCCCGCCGGAACTGCTGGAAAGCATCTTTGAATTGTTCGTGCAATCCGAAGCCACGCTTGATCGCGCCCAAGGCGGCATGGGTGTTGGTTTGACGTTGGTGAAGTCTTTGGTCGATCTTCACGATGGAAAGGTCAGCGTCCACAGCGATGGAACCGGTCAAGGCAGTGAGTTTGTCGTCCGACTGCCGCTTGCCAAGAATCAACTACAGAAACCTCTGCAACCTGCCCCACAGCCGGGGCCACGTCCGGTGGGCAATCGTGTCGTCTTGATCGAAGACAATCCGGATGCCGCTGAGATGCTGGCTTCGTTGCTGGAACTGGAGGGGTTGGAGGTCGTGACCGCCGACAACGGTTGCGCGGGATTGGAACAAATTCGACAGTATCAGCCTGACGTCGCGTTGGTCGACATCGGACTGCCCGAACTTGATGGCTATGAAATCGCGCGGGTGACAAGATCCGACCAGCAGTTGGGCGGAACGCGCATGATTGCACTGACCGGATACGGGCAATCGGAGGACCGGAAGAAGGCGCTTGAATCGGGATTCGATGATCACTTGGTCAAACCGATCGAACCCGATCGGCTGTTCGATGTCTTGCGACCTTTCGTCCGGCTACGCGACTGATCCAAAAGTGACGATGGCACCGCACTTAATCCATGCGCTCGCGCGCACTTTGAAGGGCCATGGCAGATGCGCAACGTCAGAGCGTCCGAGCATTCCTGCGAACACGTCAGTGCATCCTCGAACACCGCTCAAATTGCTAAACGGGCGCGATTGCGGAAAGTCGCAACAAAGATTTGTTGAAAAGTTGTTGACCGACAGTGCTCAAACTGATACACCTTTGTGCGTCGGTAAGTCGCCATGGAATGGTGTCGATACCCCCGATCTGGTTCGGTTTTGGCAGGACGTCATCTGGTAGCCTTTGGATGGCTATCAAAGGGCTTTAGGCATGATCAATCCAAGTATGGAATGGAGACCGCCATGCTCGTTTTGTCCCGTCGTGAGAACGAGAACGTACTCTTCCCTTCGCTAGGCATCACCGTCAAGGTTTTGCGGGTACGCGGGAAGGTGGTCAGCGTCGGTTTGGATGCTCCGGCCAATGTGCCGATCGTGCGATCGGAATTGGCAGATGACCAAGATTATGTGGCGGCAATCGAAGCTCGTTCGCAGACCTTGGATGCCGAGCATCGACACGCGATCAAGAATCTTCTGAATGGCGCAACGATCGGTTTAAGCTTGCTTCGCCGCCAGATTCAGCTCGAGCGATACGATGAGATCGAAGAAACTCTCGGTCGTCTGATGAATAGCTTCACCAACCTGGAAAGTGTTCTCCGACCAGAAGAACCGGCCGAGCGTGAAGAAGCGATCCTCTTAATCGAAGACGACGCGAATGAGCGCGAGTTGTTGGCGGGGCTTCTGCGGCATTACGGTTTTGCCGTGACGACCGCGAACGACGGTGATCAGGCACTTCATGCCATTGAAGACGGCTTGAAACCGGATTTCGTTTTGTTGGACATGAACCTGCCGCACTGCGACGGACCGACGTTCCTTCAGCGGATCAAAGCACAAGGCAAAACACTTCCGGTGTTCGCGGTCAGCGGTTCCAGCCCATCGGAAATGGGCCTGGAAGATGGCGGAGAGACGGGCATCCGCGAATGGTTCAGCAAGCCCTTGAATCCGGACCGACTGGTGCGTGAGCTACAGTCGGCTGCTGCGGGAGGAACCGCAGCCTGATCCGGGCCACATCTTTGCGCTAACTGTGATCATCGGCTCAAGGATAGAGACAGTTCACGGGTTGTCGCGCAATTGGCCGCCGAGCCTCAGGACGAAGTTCGGCAGCCGCTTTGAACGCAGGCTTTCTCCGGTCGACCGGTCACGAACCGCAACCGCCGCCACATCCGGCACCGCACCCGGAGCTGCATCCCGAATCGGATCCGCACGACGAGTCGCCGCCGAAAAAGAATCCGCCGCCGCCGTCAGACGCACACCCCGATGATCCGCCGGACTTTCCACCGCGGCCGCCACGACGTCGCTTCTTGCCGCCGAACACAACAAGACCAATTGTCTTCAGCGCGAAAACGACCAGGACGAACCCGACAAACAGGATCCAGCCGTCGGTTGCCAGGCTGAACGAATCGTTCTTTTCGACGAAGGGATTTTCGTCGGCCAGCATCAACCACAGGCCACCACCTGCGACGGCGGGCAGTGCAACACCGGCTCCGGTGCGAAGGCCTGTCATGAACGTCGGCTTTGGCAACACCCAATTTCGATTCGTGTTGATCCGGCGGCACTGAGTGTCCGGTCCGAATCGAACGTCGGGCGCCGGCCATAAATCCGACGGTGGGTCTTCGCCAAAGTGTTCGCGATAGCTGTCCTTGGTGCGGCGGTACCACTGGTCAAATTTTTCGCCTTCGCTGCGTCCACCCTTGGTCGGACCGTGGTGAATCTCTTTGCCCAATGTGTCACGGCACCAATCGTGCCAGTACGAACGGGTGTAGGTCAGGTGCAGATGCCAAACCTGATCGACTTCATCGGACGGGGTCACGCTGTGCCCCGAACAAACGGCCAAGTAGATGAACCGTTTGTATTCTTGGATGGCACGGTTGGCAAAGACTTGGCTCCATCCGTTCTCTCTGGCCAGACGCGCCGCAAAGGTCAGTTGTTCGTCGCCGTGATCGAACGAAAACTCGCGGATCCGCCCCCACAACGGTGATGATTCGCTGGCGGGTCCGGTCGTGACTGGTCGCTGCATCTGAATTCCCTTCATTCAATGGGCCGCCGGATCGGTCGTGCCGCCGGATCATCCGGGCGGAACATGATCGTGAACCGCCATCGGCTGATGTCGGCGCGGCGGCTGGATGGAAAAGTCGCGTCGGATACGATGGATGTCCTGTTGGGCGAACCCGAAACGCGGCAAAAATTTACCAGTTTTCGGATGTTCCCGGGGCATTTGCCGCACCCGAGTCTTCCCCAGCCATGGCACTGAATTCGCCCATGCGGGGCGCTCAAAAAAAGCAACGAAAACAAGAATTTTCATGTCCAGTCCGGATCCGATTGCCGCCGACGCCGTTACGACGCTGCGACGCCAAGCCCGAGCGACGCTGGATACGCTGCGCGATCAATTGATGCAAGATCGGGGCATGCAGTCGCATTGGACCGGAACCTTGTCGCCGTCGGCTTTGGGAACGGCGACCGCGGTCAGCGCGATGTCCGCATTGTTGATGGATCGCCAGAACCAATCACTGGACGCCACAGGACCGCTGTTCGGCTTACAGCACGTTGCACCGGAGATGACGGCGGCCAACGTGACCGAGTCGATCGAGCGGGGCATCGCCTATTTGGCAACGCAGCAGAACAGCGACGGAGGATTCGGCGACACCGACCGCAGCCTGTCCAACATCGCGACCAGCTATCTGGTTCTAGCGGCATCGGAATTGGCAGCCCAAGCTCTCGGGCCGGGAAACGGTCTATCCAGTGGTGTTTTGAAAGGACTGCAGGGCTACATCGATCGCACCGGTGGATTGGATGCACTTCGGCGACGTTACGGAAAGGACAAGACGTTCGTCGTCCCGATCATGACGAATCTGGCCATCGCTGGCTTGCTGGATTGGGGGCACATTCCGGCGTTACCGTTCGAAGCGGCGGTGTTCCCACAGTCGATGTATCGTTTCTTACAAGTGCCGGTGGTCAGCTATGCGGTCCCGGCGTTGGTGGCGATGGGACAGGCGCGTTTTCTGCTGGGGCCCAAGCCGTTGCCTCCGGTGCGTTGGATTCGTTCGGCCAGCGTGGACCGTACGATGGAAGTTTTGCGAGACATGCAGCCCGAAAGCGGTGGCTATTTAGAAGCAACACCCTTGACCGCATTCGTGGTGATGAGTCTGGCGGCGACCGGACGCAGCAATGTGACGGTCGCGCGACAGGGGCTGTTGTTTCTGTTGCGTTCGATGACCGACGAAGGCAGTTGGCCGATCGATACGAATCTGGCCACATGGGTCACGTCGCTATCAGTGTTGGCTTTGTCGACCGATGATTCGGACGACCAACGTTGGTGCGACGAGGCTTGGGTCGATTGGCATCTGGCATGCCAACACCGCAAGCGTCATCCGTTCACAGGTGCCGAGCCCGGCGGCTGGGGATGGACGGATCTGTCGGGTGCAGTGCCCGACAGCGATGACACCCCGGCGGCGATTCTGGCGTTGTGCCGTGCCCGTGAATCGGTCGCTCTGGCGAAGCAGCAAGACATCGACCGCGCGGTGATGGACGGTGTCCTTTGGCTGATCCGTCTGCAGAACCGCAACGGTGGCTGGCCGACGTTTTGCCGAGGCTGGGGCAAACTGCCGTTCGACCGCAGCAGCACCGACTTGACCGCCCATGCGATTCGCGCGTTGCAGGCGGCGGTGGCCACCGGATCGATCAGGGACGAAAACTTGATCCGCGCCATCGACGCGGCCGTGGCTTTTGGGTTTCGCTTCTTGCGACGCCAACACCGCGACGACGGATCTTGGACGCCCCTGTGGTTCGGTAACCAAGACCGCGACGACGAAGAAAATCCGGTTTACGGGACCGCTCGCGTATTGGTCTGCATCGCGGACCAGTGGAAACGCCAATCGGAACAAGCGGCCGAACCGAACCGGCCCACGACGCCGCGGATGGGGCTGAAAGAATTGACGTCGATGCTTGCCAAAGGCACCCGTTGGCTGATCGACCACCAGAACGCCGATGGAGGCTGGGGGGGCGGCAAATCCGTCGGCCGTTATAACGCAACCGATTGGAACCATCGCGGCGACGGGAGATCGGTCCGGCGTGACGTCACCGATTCGACCGTGCCGGGGGCCGTCGAAAGTTCGGTCGAGGAAACCGCCCAGGCCGTCGAAGCCCTCGGACGGGTGCTGATGCAGACCGCCGAAATCGGTCAAGACGGCGAACCACGGCAATCCGCTGGAATTGACCGCAAAGCTTGCCTGGCCGCGATCACCCGCGGCGCCGGTTTCCTGGTGGACCGATGGCGGGCCGACACGACGCCGGAGCCCTGGCCGATCGGCTTCTATTTTGCAAAGCTTTGGTACCACGAGCGACTGTATCCGATCGTTTTCAGCATCGCGGCGTTGGCGACTTTCCTGCGATCAATTGCCCCGGATTCATCGGAAATGGGCCGCAAGCCGGGCTAGGCCTCGATAGAATGGTCGCACCCGGCGAAGCCTGTTTCAGGTCGCCGTACATGAATGACCCGCCATCAAACACCGGCCAAGGTTCCCGAATCTTCGACCGCCCGCCTGTCACCCACGATCACCGCACCGATCAACATCCGCGGTTTGTCCACGTCGGACGCGGTCGGCGCACCACCGGATCGCCCGCCATCGGGTTGGCAGACGATTCGCCCCGATGATCATTTGGTTTTCGCTTCCAGAGTTCACCAACAAAAGGAAATCGGTTTGTCCACAGGACTCCGCCCCAGCGAAGTATCTGGAGCCGCGACGACCAGTCCGGTTGCTCCGTCGAACGAGCCCAAAGGCCGGCGAAAAACCAGTCATTTGAAAGAAGTCCCGCCGACGTTGGAATTGCGGGAAAGCTTGCGTGCGCGCTGTGCGGAGGTTGCTGCCCGGTTGCCACGCGACGTGCCGCTGTCCAAAGACGAAATGGAACGCGTCGCCCGACAAACGTTGCTAGAAGCCGACCTGCCGGAATCCTACGTCGGCTGGATGATGGTCATGCTTAGCAGCGAATTTTGGCGGGACCAGTTGGCATCGGTCCCACCGGAACGCCGACTGTTTCTGCTGCCGCACTGCTTGAAACACGCCGAAGGCTGTCCGGCGGATTACGACCAGTTCGGCATGAATTGTAAAGAATGTGGGGCCTGCAGCATCGCGGATTTCCGCGGACTTGCCGAAGACATGGGCTATCGTGTGTTGGTCGCCGAAGGTTCACCGGTGGTGATGAAAATCATCGTCGGCGGCTATGTCGACGCGGTCATCGGTGTGGCCTGCTTGAACGTTTTGGAAAAGGCGATCGATAAAGTCTTGTTGGCCGGGATCCCGTGCATGGCGGTTCCGCTGTTGTCCAGCGATTGCCGGAACACCAAAGTCGACGAACCGTGGGTCGATGCGATGATTCGCACGCCCTATCAACCGGCCAAGGCAAAGACACGCAGCTATGTGCACTTGATGCGTGCGGCCAGCGAATTGTGTGGTCCCGAATCGTTGAACCAGTTGGCCCCCCGCTTGCGCGGCGACTTGAGCCTGGGCGAACAGGCGGTCAGCCGTGAACAAGTTCAAACGATCGACCCGATCGCCGCGACCGAACACATCGCGTACGACTTTTTGCATCGCGGCGGTAAACACTCGCGTCCCTTCATCACGTTGGCTTCCTACGACGCGATGACCGGCGGCAAATTGACCGAGGCCGCCGACCACGATGACGTCGATGCCGATGATTTGCCAAGCGATGCGCAGCGAACGCTGAATTCGATCCCCGAAGCCGTTCGACGCGCCGCACTATGTATCGAAACCTTTCACAAAGCCAGCTTGGTCCACGACGACATCGAAGACGATGATGCGTATCGATACGGCCAGTTGGCCGTGCACCGACGGTTCGGACTGTCGACGGCAATCAACGTCGGCGACTATCTGATCGGCTTGGGCTATCGACTGCTCAGCCGACGCGGCAACGATGACTCCGATGCATCGATCGATGACGCGGCACGATTGGACGTGCTGGACAACTTGGCCGCCGCACACACGCGGTTGTCCGAAGGCCAGGGTGCCGAATTGCTGTGGCGGGACACGATGGACCGCAGCCTGGAACCGATCGATGCGTTGAAGGTTTATGCCCTGAAGACTTCACCCGCGTTCGAAGCCGCCCTGTTCAGCGGAATCCGCTTGGCCGGCGATGCCACCGAGTATGTCGAACCAATCCGCAGGTTTTGCCGAAACCTGGGCGTCGCTTTTCAGATTCTGAATGACATCGGCGATTTCAGCGACCCGGACAACAAGGTCGTCGGTGGCGGCGACGTGTTGGGCGGCCGCCCGACGTTGCTGTACGCATTGGCACTGCAATCACTGGATGACCGCGATTCGCGGCGGCTGATGGAACTGGCCACTCCGCGGGAAGACGCGACGGAGAAAGAAAATTCCGAACGTCTTGCCGAAATCCGGCGGCTTTACCATCGCGGTGACGTTTTCAGTACTGCGATGACGCTGGTCGACAAGCACCAAGCACGTGCCGAACAGGTCGCCGATGAAATCAGCCCTGACTCGTTACGCCGTTTGTTGTATTTCTTGGTCGATACGGTTTTGCAGCGGCCCGATTTGCCGTCACCCGACGTCGTATCGTTGGGCTCGCTGCCCGTCACCGCATCCGGAAACGTTTCCACGACCTGATTGGGTGTTTGCATGACCAACGGTACCGCCACACCGGACGACGATTCCAATTCCGCGGGTCGGTCCGCTTGCCCGACCATCGAGCTGACCGAGTTACTGGCGGAGTTCTACGACTTGGATGCTGTGGGTTCACAGCTGGGCGACTTCAGCAATGCCGACACGATTCCCGAACCCTACAACGGGATCCTGAATCACTGCGAACACATGACCGAGACGGTGGAGGCCTATCACGGCGAACCCGTCGATGTTCATGTGCAGCGTTGCCACAAACGCGACAATTGGTATTGCCGCGAGATCCTGTTGGCCACGCGTCAAAGCCATCGCATCGCGCTGTACGGAATCGTTCGTCTGCGGATCGATGCGTTGCAACCAGAATGCTGGCGTCGTATCGAAGAACAGTCCACGCCGCTGGGCAAGGTGCTGATCGAACACAACGTGCACCGTGACGTCCAATTGTGCCAACTGTGGAAAGTCCAAGCGGGCCCGTGCCTTTCAACGATGATGCGGACCCAAGTGGGCGACACCATGTACGGTCGCACCGCGTTGATCTTCTACAACGGTGAACCCGCGATCCAATTGCTGGAAATCGCCGGTGCGGCACTGCCCGAATCATAAGCCGCGATGCGTCTTAGACCGCGATGCGACGAGGGGCCTGCCAGAACCCAACGTCCACCGCGACGGCACCGCCGACCATCGGACCGAGCACGATCTCTTCCGCCGCGGGAAACTCCCGATCGTTTGCCTTGTCAACGATCGCGTTGTCCGCCGATTCGAACTTATCGAATGTCTCACCTCCCGCCGACACAAATCCGACCAACTCAAGAATTCTTTTCGTCAACCGCGCGCCTTCATCCTTGGGTTGCCCTACCTATCGCTGGCTCGATCGCGGCTGATCGAGCACGTTGCACGCACGACGCTCCGAGACGGAGAACTTCCGCTAGAGCGTCTGCACAGCATCGCGACGCGATTGAGGGCTGGTCAATTTCCCTGGGTGATTTCCTTGAGCATTTGGATATCCAACGCCTGATCGCCGCTGATCTTCTTGAGTCAACGGTTCTCTTCTTCAAGCTTCTTGAGTCGCCTGGCTTCCTCGCTGTTGATCCCACCGTTCTGGCTGCGCCAGCGTGACAACGTCGCCTCGCTTACCTCCAGCGATTGCAGAACCTCGCCGACAGTCCTGCCGGCCGCCAGCATCGCATCGGCATCGCGCAGCTTCTTGACGATCTATTCGGGTGAGTGTCGTTTTCGCTTCTTCATTGAAAGTCCTTTCGCCAATCATGGCTGATGAGCTTTCGTAACGCCTGGTACAGCTTTTAGGGAGCATTCCAGGTCGAAAGTTCACCGGCGACGATTTGGTGGCGCTGTTGAGCGACCTATTCGTCAGCCGCGGCATCCCGTCGTTCATCCGCAGCGACAATGGCCCGGAGTTCATCAGCAAGGCGGTCCGCTCCTTTCTGGACTTCATTGAGGTGGGGACTTCCTACATCGAACCGGGCAGTCCCTGGCAGAACGGCTACGTCGAAAGCTTCCACAGCAGGCTTCGCGATGAGTGTTTATCGTGCGAGCTGTTCAGCTGCTTGTCCGAGGCACAGTCGATCATTGAGTCATGGCGTCAAACGTACAACCATCGACGTCCGCACAGCGGCATCGGTGGCATGGCCCCAGCGGATTTTGCTTCACAGTGGGCTACTTCCGCTTCGTTCGCTGCGCTCCCTTCGCGGAAGCAGCCCACTGTGGAATCTTTTAACCAACCCGTACTCGCATAACCGTGGATCAGGAAATGGGGGCATTCCATTCCTGCTCGACGTCCGAATCTGAGAATACAGAACGCTTTAAGACTTAATGATAGTTCGAGTGATCGCAAGAAGCGTCGGCCGATGAAACCGGATGCACTCAATAGACGGTGGAGTCCGCCCTTGCGGCGTTCTTGGTAAATCCGAATTCAAAGAAAAATGACAATGGAAGCTGTCGTAGATTCAGTGATGCCAGCTCGTTGTATCTCGCGAGTCTTGCACCGCCAAGCTGTCAACCAGTGGTCGAATGCCATACCAAGTCAAGGTTTTCCCTGCGACTTCGTGTTGCGTTGGAACAGTGTCGAAGTGCTTGCCCTCGATTGGAAGATAGGCTCGCGATTCCAGCCAGTCGCAGGTCGGCGCGATTCCGCGTGTCCGGAGAGAGTCAATCAAATGCGAGGCTCTGACAACGGGAGTTGACACATCTTGGACGTTCCCGGTGCCGATTGAGTTTTGGCTGACCACGGCGAAGCTGATTCGATACTCAGCATCAATATCGAGCAGTTGACAGAACTCACTCTCGTGACTGGCCGCATACTCTCGCAGAATTTTGATTTGGCTCACGCCTTTCGCGATCTCGCTGGAACGATCAATGATTTCTCGTGGCTCTGCGGGCTGGATGAACGACTTGAGTTCCAAAATCAAAGCGATCTTCGATGCTGAATCGACAAGCACAAGATCGAAGTCCGGTAGGTCAGGACGACCTGGCACGTTTCCACTCCAGAAACGCAAGAACAACGAACTGAGTTCATCTCGGAGCATACGGTCAAGTAGCTTGGAACGGTCTTCGCTCATTCCGCTATAGGCATCCCGCGCAGACGGTACGCGATTGGCAAGTACACAGAAGTTGCGTTCGATATCCAAATTTATCCATAGTGCTGGTGAAATCGCCAGTTTTTCGTTGCTAAGCGACAGCAACGGTTGCAACGCCGGATCAAGACTTTTCTGACCAGACGAACCGTAGGTGAGCGTTTCGAGAATGTCATAGACCGTGTCGCTTTCAAACGCCGTATAGCGGCAGAGTCGCGAGACAAGATCATCCCTACCCTCGACAAAAACGGAATCACGTAATCCAAGCACTTCGCAACCCTTGTATGCCGCAGCTGATCTCGCCATTTGATGAATCATTGCGATAGCACGAATGCATGACGTGACATCATAAAATTGCCCTAATGTGAATCTAGGAAACTTCCATCCTTGCGGTAGTTTCGTTGCGGATGAAGTGATGGGCAACATCGTCTCACGTGCGAATTCAACTAATCCCGGTGTGAGCGAATAAGAAAACCGATCGCGTTTAACTCGAACCATTACGGCAATGCGATCAAACAGGCTTTGCGGATCAGTTTGCTCACAGAGCGTACCTTCATCGGTCAGATGA
Source organism: Crateriforma spongiae (assembly GCF_012290005.1). Lineage (NCBI taxonomy): Bacteria > Pseudomonadati > Planctomycetota > Planctomycetia > Pirellulales > Pirellulaceae > Crateriforma > Crateriforma spongiae. The sequence goes on along the minus strand of NZ_JAAXMS010000005.1, from coordinate 628,458 downwards.
TCGTAGGCTTCACATTGCATATTCTCAGTCCAGCCGCTGTGGACGAGTTCGGCTCCGTTTGCGGAGAGGTTGAGGAAACCGGCCCTCGCAAAAATGTAGACGGTTTCAAACGGTTCGTATTCGTCAGCCAGCTTTGATAAATCCCAAGCTGCCGCGTATCGTTGTTCGTTGTGTTCACGGCTCAGGTGACCATTCGGATTGCAATTCTCCCAAATCCATCTGATTGGGTATTTCATTGTATTGACGAGCCGATCTGCAAACATTGCAGATCGTTTCGGCCCTTGCGGGTTTTGGTTAAGCTCCTTGAACAGCATGTCCTCACAGAATGCCAGATACGTCCAAATCGCGAGGTCGCGACTGCATTTCATCAGTGGATTGCTCAGGCACGCAGAATCAATCGTTTCTTCGATGAGTGCGACCTCCGGATCAAGTTCAATTCGACTCATGACTCTGTGCCCGGCGTTGCTGACGAACCGCTGGTCGGCGCAGATGGCATTGACCAGGGCACATGTCTTACTTCGCCACCTTTCCATCCACCACTGACAAGTCGGCTTGAAAACTCACCATTGAAATCAAACAGGTATAGCAAAATCAGCTCCAAGTAGTACATGGCTAGAACCCATGCCTGATATTGAGCTTGGGGATCCGTCCGGTCGAGCCGTTTCCGACTGTTGGGACTTGGATGAACGTAGGCATTACGCAATAAGGCCAGTGCATCCGACGCGTCCTGACAGTTCTCACCCTTCGCAAACGATTTGAACGAAGCCAGTTCGGTTGGAATCTGCAACGGTATTTTGGCTTGAGAAAGCAAGAGACGCAGTTTGTCTGAAGCATTGATTTTGTCGTAACCGTTCGACGACAGCGACTTCAAATCTTCAACGAGGAGCGTCCATCCGAGAGTTTCAAACGCAATGTGGGCCAGCACCACGCCGTTCTCGATAGATACACCGGATGAGGTGGCAGTTAGATACCAATAGATGACATCGCGAATCGACTTTTGCCAAACAACATCCTCGAATCTCTGCATGAAACCGGGAAAGCAGTCGGACAGATTGTTGTCGACTGCATCGCTAAACCAATTTCGGATATCACGATATCCGTCAACCTTCGGCATTTTCCAGATGTGCGAGACCTGGGAACCCTCGTCGTCCAAGCCAACGACAATCGACACGCCACAACGCTGACCACGCGCAAATGAAGCAAAATTGTCCAACGCCTCAATCAGGTCTTTGGTGTCCTTCAATTTGAATGGTGCCGCATCATTCCTCGAGATACGAGCCACATGGGTTATCGCGTGCCCTCTAGTCGCTTTGAGCTGTTTTTTTGAATCTCCGGCGTAAACCTCATCGAGATGCACCGTCCACTCCCGTGAAAGCAACTCCGCCCGGCCGCAGAATGCAGCCAAATCGTTCTTGATGACGTCGCCTTTGAAAAAACAGAAGTTGACCAAGTGCGCAATTGCACTCGTGACCGGAATTTCATCGCCACAACTCCATTCCGAGACGCTCCCTGATACAGGAATGCGATCCTCCATTGACATAACGGCGGTTGACTCTGGATGGACATCCACAAAAACTCCAGGCCAGCAGTCTACCATTTCGATTGCAGCATCGTTATCCAGAAAGTCGAATCCGGACCGCGCGACGACCGTTGTATGAAACCGAATCGCTGGATAGGGTAACCAACTCATTTCAACTCGGCCTTCTCCATCCATAACCTTTCCATGAGAGCGAAAGTGCAGCTTTCCCTCATACAACGTCACGGCTGCATTAACGGTACGCGTTGGAACGAGGGCTTCAACAGCGTCGGGATAATCTTTGAACTGGTTGTCGTGCATTTGTGGATTTGGTTTCAAAGTCCTGCAGGCGATTGGTTGACTGAAAAAGACATCGTGCGCCAAGTTGAGGTTCGCACTGAAACGCGCCGACGAAAGCTGCATTGAAGCACGACATGTCACAGCAATGGACAGATCATCCAAGTCGATGTTTGGTTCATCCATTTTGCCTGGTGCATGCCACTTGCGGAAGCCGAGGCCAGCGCCAGCAGATTGAGGTACGAGTGACACAGGCATCACTGCCCTATGACGACAACTAGGATTATTTCGCTCAAGCTGGCTAACCCCAACGAAGCCTGGAGGACTTTGAGAACGCACCATGGTTTTCGATCAGCAAGTTGCCTGAAGTACTCATTTAGCTTCGGTGAGCGCGTCCAGCGGCTTTGGTCTTTGTTGACGCCTCTGTCGCTACCGTCGTGGATACCGGCGCCGATGTTGCCTATAGACGCTAAGAAGAATATGGGCGAGAAAATGTACGCGGAGTTTTTGCGTGTCTTGGACGGCAGTATCATGCTCCGGTGGCCGACACCGGTGTCCCCAGTTTTGGACAGCCACGGCGGAACGATGCTCCAAGTCTCGTTGCCTGCTTCCGATTCGCCCGCCATTCTCCCTCGCAAATGGGTGGAGTGCGGCAAAGCTTTGGTCGCTGAACTGCGGGCGAATATGGACCCGCAGTGGACGAAAGATTTTTTTTGCAAATCGGTGTCGGGCTGCGAAGAGAAATCGCGGGTGTCAGGTAGAGGACTTACCCGACCGTCAATCGAGAACATTCATGAGCGATACCGAACCTGACCTTCCATCCGTTGAGACGATGGCCCCGCGCCCGCAGCCAAAGCCGCTGTTTCATTTTTGGCGTTGCTTCTGGCTGACATTTCTTGTGGCGTCGCTGGGCTATGCTTGGCATTGCTTCTACGTTCCCGCGAACGAGATCGCTTGGGCAACTGACTACGCCTCGGCGAAGCAGCAAGCGGCCAAGGCTGACAAACCGATTCTTCTCTATTTCACTGCCAACTGGTGTGTTCCCTGCCGCGTCATGAAGCGTCAAGTTTGGGCCGATTCGCAGGTGAAGGAATTGGTCAATGCGGAGTTCGTCCCCGTGGCGATCGACGTGGGCGATCCGGAAAACGCTGAGGTCATGGCGGCTTACGCCATTCAAGGTCCGCCGGTCACCATCGTTTGCGACTCACAAGGGAAAGCGTTGGATTGGCGAGCAGGACGAATCAGCAAACCGGTCTTCCTCGAATTGCTTGATTCGTCGCATTAGCTGGGAGGGAGAAGAAAAGGTCCATCCGAGTTTATTGTGGGTAGAGATCGAGTCCGCCGCAGTAGAAATAGATTGCTGTTTTGAAATTCTCACGATTGCGGTAACCGCCAACGCGGCGTTTGATCGACATGATCTTGCTGTTGATTCCTTCGGCGACGGCGTTGGTGATTTCGTGCGTGCAGTAGCTCACGACGTTGGCTTATCGCTCCTTGATGATTCGGGCAACCTTCTTCAGCGGATCCAATTTTGTAGGAATGACGCGTCGATACCAATCATGGAAAAACTCCGTTGCAGTTCCGGCGTCTCCGTGGTGCCAAAGGTCGCGAAGCATTTCTTTGTATGACCAGGCCTTGCCAGTCTCGAGTTCTTGCTTGTAGACCCGATTTAATCGTACTTTTTGGTCCTCGGTCAGATTCTCCTGGCTGGTCAGCCAAAGATAGCGAGTACCGGTCAAACGACCGTCACCTTCTTGTTTTAGCTGACGGTGATCGCCACGACGAACCTTGTCGACTGCTTCACTTGCCAACTTCATGACATGGAAGCGATCGTGAACGATCTTGGTCTAGGCCAGAGGAATATTCTGCTTGGCACTTTTGACGAAGGCCGCACTCATGTCCATCGCGATCGCCTCGACCGACTCGCTTGCTGTGGAGAAAGCTGAGAAAAACAGGCGTTTCCGATCTCGGTGTCATTTCCATCGGAGATTACCTCGACGGTGCTGCGGTCGAGATCGTAGATCAGTGTGATGTAGTTCTATCCTTTGCGGAATGCTTTCTCGTCGATCCCGATTCGTGGCATCGGCTCTCGCGTCTTGCGTGCCTTGCCACGAGCGACCGCCTTTTCAAGGATGTGCCACGTTTCGTCCCAACTCGTTCGCAGGATGCTCTGCGCGCCCTTGACGGTTCGGCTAGCCAAGCGGACATCAATCGCGAATCGTTCAAAGAACGATTGTAAATCGACTGTATTTCTCTGCCCAAGGTAAGCGCGGTTGTTTGACTCCGTGTTCGGAGTATTTCATGCGAGGAGGTTGGGCATGCAGGATTGTCCGGAATTGCATTGTGTCCAGATGTCTCCAACGACGCGTCCCCGTGTGGTCATACACTGCACATGGCTTTCCGCATTCGGGGCACTCAAAGGTCGTGTCGTGCTTTCCGGATGCTCGACAAACACATCAACTTGCTGGGATTCGGTGTCCTGCTTGACGTTCGCGACGAACCACGGTTCTTCAAGACCGAGAATCTGGCGGTAGAATTCTGTTTCCCGCATCGGTGTTTTCCTTGCCGGAAAATTCTACCGACCCCACAGACTTCCCGGATGGACCTTTTCTTCTCCCATGGCAGTCGGTCTGCCAATCGCGATCTGCCTGCCATCCGGCGAAGTGCAGGTAGGCTCCCGCGATCGCGCGCCCCTCTACAAATCCTCCAATCGCACTTCGTCCAACCAATATTCGCCCGCTCGGCCAAAAAATATCGTCAGGCGTACGCGAGCGGTCTCGGGCGGCGTCGTGAACACGTGAGGCGTCACACGCCATTGATCCGGATCCTGAAGTGCCGCGGTGCCGTCCCACGAATAGCCGGTTGTTGGCGTGACGGATTTTCCGGATTCGTCTTCAAAGATGACTCGCGTGCGAGGCGCCTTGTCTGTGGCCCCGGGACCATGACCGGTGACGTGGTTGTAGTGCGTGATCAGCGCCCGATACCCCGTCTCGCCCGTGACATCCGCCCGCAGAGTCACCGATCCAAGGCTGCCCTCAGGCACCGTGATGTGCGCCGCCTTGTTCCCGGCATAAACACGGTCTTTGACAATTTCTACGTTCCCGCTGGCATTCAATGTCTGATGAGTTTTTTCGCCGCGGACGTCGTCCATGGTGCCGTAGGCGAACGCCGGAACGCTAGACGCTTCAGCGAAGTCCAACGGCGCAAACCGACTGCGAACATGATAACCTCCGAACGTTGGACAGACGGCAGTGTACTGGTCGGGATGAACATTGCCCCGACGCGTCCGGCAAATGTTCATACGCCAAGTACCGTCCTGCCGGCCCGCCCCCAATGCTTCCAGGGGGATCGCAAACTCAGCCGACCACGCTTTGTCTGTGATGCCAACCTCGGCCTTCGCTTGAGAATCCCAAGCCAGATCGGACTCACCGGAATTACCCTCGGGATACCTTGCGTCAAACACACCCCCGCCAGCTCCCAATGTTAATTGGTAGTACGTCTCGCCGCCTGGAGGTTGCAGGAACACTTCGACCGTATCGCCATCAAACACGTCGCCCGAATCACGTTCAGTGCTGTCTGCCAATAGCTTTTTGCAATCTTCTTCTCGTCCGTCCACGAACACGAAAAGGTGCGTGTCATCGAACGCGACCCGGGCTCTTGCGCCTAGGTCGGTGGACGCGGCGTTCTCGGTCATCAAAAAATAGTGCAGCGGTGCCTGCTGCCACACGGCATCATCACCCACCCCATCGACCGTCGGAGTTTCTTTCGCCCTGATAGAGATGAACCGCAACGGCTTTTGCGCCTGCGTGAGTTGAAAGTATGCTCCCCCAGGGGTGACGATGGCGGTCTGGTCTTGGTCACGCGCCTCGATAGATCTCGACAGCGTTGGGGCAAATTCCGCAATTCTGGTCTTGGCCGACTCCCGCAACTCCACCGCTTGCTTGAGCATTTGCACATCCGCAGGATTGAATTGGCCCTGCACACTCATACGGCCCGCTGCCACGAACCCCCGCACCGTGCCCAAGAGCAAGTCATGCTGAGCGACGAGCCGTTCCAGCCGTCGACGCTGCAGATCAGAGAGCTTCCGCTGTTTCGCCTGATCGATAAGTGCACTCGCTTGGTCCAAAATCGGCCAATACGCGGCGAATATTCGATAGCCTCGAGGCTTCTGCTGAGTCACCACGGGCTCGTCGGTGTCGATGCCCTCCAAGTGGACCTTGCGCAGACGTCGTTCCAAAAGATGATAGTATTGAACAACATCGGGGCCCGCCGGGCCATAGAGACCATGGTAATACGTCCGCTCCAATGTCGGAACGTCAGCATCTTTGTCCCACATCAGTTTGGCCATTACATAATGCCCGGCTCCGAGTTGCTCATAGCTTTGCCCCATGTACTCATATGCGCCGTACAGGCCAATCGCGTGTTCGGCTTTGAGTTTCTCGCCAAGGTGGGCTGTCACCGGAGCTATCAAGTTCAAGGAGGAACGTGAATAGTAGGGGATGTCATACTTAACGAAGTTCTTGGTCAAGGCCAGCCATCGCTTCTCGTGCTCATGCTCTGCCTCCCAGCCCCGCCCCTGATTTTCGGCGCTGTTGGTGGCGTGGGACAGCCAGAGATTGGGGTGTACTTTTTCTCTCTGCGGCGAATGCTTGTAGTAACTGTACACATGCGTTGCCAGCAACTTATCAGGGTGCACCCTCGCAACACGCTCCGCGATCGCATTGAAAAACACCAGCAAGCGATCCGTCAACACAGGCTTCTCCGGATCGTCGGCCAGCATCTCTCCACCATCAAGCGCCCGGCACGCCTCACACTCACAAAACCCGCCCCCGTCATTGGGCGAGATAGAAAACATCGTCTTGGTCGGATTCTTATTGAAATATTCAATCGCCGCGTTGGCAAAGATCTCAATGACCTGCTCGTTACTCGTGCAGACCTGCCCGCCGTTGTGCCCCAGGTAGTGGCTTGTCTGCCGCTTACCGTCCACTAGAGCAAAATACTCCGGATGCTCCGCTGCGTATTTTTCGACGGGCAAAATTCTGAACCACGCATGTCCGTATCTCGTGTCACGAATGGAGCCCAGACGCAAGTGTCGTCCGAACAGTTTGTACTCATGGCCTTCGGGGCCGTAGGCTAGCTTTCGGTAGTGCCAATCCGGCGCGTCCGTGATATCCAGATCCGGAAGGACAATCTCGTCCCGGTGCGGGACCACGGTGCCCAACTCGCTGTGCCACGCGAACAACACGCCGACATGCCTTTCTAGCAACTCATAGACCCCGTTTATCGTGCCACATTGAACCGGGTAGTTGCTGCTGATGATCTGAGGGGTCCCGTGAGTATCCGCGCCGACGATGTGGATGTCCCGCCCAACGGTTCTTAGATGAAAGCCTTCGGGCTGGAGATCGTCAGGCGTGATCCCCAACGCCTTCGAAGCCGGGTTCGCGCCGACAAAGACGCGCCCTTTCTCCGGGCTAGCTGCCTTCACGATCGGCAAAGCGACCCCCGTGGACTTCCGAATAAACTCTTGCAACTCACTGGCGGCTAACCGAACGACCGGGCCGGGGTTCGGCCCCTGCACAATCTCGTAATCGCTGGCATGATCCCGGACAAGCACGATCTCTGCCCACGCCTGCCCGGCAAAAGTCCATGCAATTCCAAGAAGTACGGCGGCCTTGGTGGTGTAGCTCATCGTTTCGAAAATTGAAGAGTGGGGATAGCGTTTCCTGATCGGCCGTGATCCAAAGCAACCGGTCCGGACAATACTAATACCTATCAATCCCATGATTCCCCCAAGACGGTTCGGCCGCAGCTCGCAGCCTGATCCGCGATGTGTCCGGATTCGTTGAAACCACCAACATTGTCAGCCAAGGCAAAAACAATGTGCCAGGCTGGCGGCTCCTCTTCAGCACAGTCGCTTTAGTGCTCTGGTGCAGCGAAATTTTAGGGTAGCGGATGCGAATCGATGTGCGCGTTGAGCGAATGATTATGATACTTATTGTCTGCCCAAATCGTCTGCAAACGCGGCTGCGCCGAACGGTCAAGTTGCGGGATGACCGACCTCGCCGCCATGGCATCATCGACGCTCGCAAGCGTGACGCTGACAGCCATCAGCAGGCCAAGCGTATCGACCACGATGTTCCGCTTTCGCCCCGTGATTTTCTTGCCGCCGTCGTATCCGCGGCCTTCACGTGCCTGCGTGCTGGGAACCGTTTTGGAATTGAGGCTACCGGCACTGGCGAACTCATCTCGCTCAGTCGAATCGGCTCGGCGGACCAACTTCACGACATGGGCGTTCAAACGATCCAACCTGCCTTCGTCTCACCACCGTTTGAAGTAATCGTAGACCGTGCTCTTGGGCAACAGGTCATGCGGCAGCATGTCCCACTGACATCCGGTGCGGGCTTGGTACTGAATCGTGTTATACACCCTCTCGCAGATCAACTTGACGAGGTTGGCCGAGATGACTTGGCGGTGTCAATCGCACAGGCTCGGGGCCAATGAATTGCCATTGTTCGTCGGAAATGTCAGATTTATAAGCCCGTCGTTCGGTATTCATCGCGATCCACTCCGTTGCGGCGAAATCCAGATTGTCCGCTTTTACGGCGTTTCCGCCATCAGGCATCTCGGATAGTTTCTCATTCGATGAGTCCAGGATTCTGCAAGTCTGTGGATTCAAACTTGTCAGATGTCTCATTTCCCCTGAAGTGCTACACCACCACCCTGTGCCCTTAACCCCGTGACCATCCACCGTCATTCAAGTTGGGTGATTACAACCGACCATCGCAATAATCTTGGTATCGTTGGTCGACTCGGCCACTTTGCGAATCACCGTGATGGACCAAAAGGCCGACACGCTGATCGTAGGATTCTCCCTTGGCAATCGTGAACGTTGTCGCATGAAAGGCTTTGGGCGCACGTGGCCCCCAAGTCCCATAGTCACGCGTCAGCCAACGGTGCGGCGGGCCGGTGGATGGATGCAAAAAACAAGCCAAACCTTCGCGATCACCACCGTCCACTGGTGCGTGGTAATCGACCCAATTTGCGATTTGTTTATCAGTGCCCTCTTGGTTGATGCCGCCTTCGCTGTTGACGATACGACCACCGCCCGATTCCACGTTGAATGAGTCATTCATGCGAATGTAGGGAATCGCATAATGCGACGTGTCCCGCTTGACGGTGACATCGCCGTAAGCCGCCGTCAGTTGAAACGCGAAATCCAAGAAGTATTCGCCATTACCCAGCGCACGTACACGATACTGACGATGTTCGTCCAGAACCGGCGTTGAACCGTGATACCACGTCAGCTTCTCGCTGAACGTCGCGTTGTTCCCATCGATTTCCAAATCACCGAACGACACGTGTGTGACGCGATCCCGAAACGGAGCGACAGCACGCTTTGCGTCAGGTGATGCTTTCACGCCGGAGTACAGCGCGTTGTAGACGTCGGCGTGCTCGGATTGGCCGGACAACTGCACATGCTTTTCGCCAACCCAGAACGATCGGTGATGCGGATACGGATCCGTCATCTTCACCGTCATCGGGCGACCGCTAGCACTGCAGAAGGGATCAAAGTGTGGCAGATCCACCGAATCGTCATAGCAATAGACGATCTTGGGTTCACCATCGACACGAATGGTCAGACGTCCCGCTTGGTCATCGATCGATACCGCGACACGTGCCTTTGCGGTGGTCGCCGGATCTTCGGAAAGGGCTTTGCCGACACTTAGGGTGCCCGACAGGCATGTCGCGGCCATCATCACCATCAACCAGCGTTCACAGATACGCCGCATCATCGTTTCCATTTCGCCGCGATCAAGAATGAACAGGAACCGCCGGATTCCAACCCATCCCACCGATCGCGTCTGTGGGAGTTGTGGGAATAGAAGACACCGTCGTGAAGATTGCCCGATCGACAATCACGCGTCACACGCAAATGCGATGATCGTGTCAGACCGTCGGCCACTCAAAGCCTTTTCGCATGGGCCGGGTCAACATTCCGTTGGCTTCGTCGTCACCGACGAACTGTTCCGCATCCGGATCCCATTTCAAATTGCGTCCCAACAAGCGCCCAATGTTCAACAAGTGGCAAATGGTGGCGCTTCGGTGTCCGATTTCGACGTCCGCCACCGGCTGTTTGCCAGAGACACAACAATCCAACCAGTTGCCGACATGCGAACGACTCTGGCGCGGATCGTTCTTCAGCAATTCTTCGGCCATTTCCGACGGGTTGGAAGCCAGGCGTCCACGGAAGACTTCCATCTTCGCCTTCTCGCCGACAAAGATCCCGCCTCCGCGATTGCCCTTGTCCAAGTGGACCGTGATTCCATTGGCGAATCGATAAGCCAATTTTGGCGTTGAACAAAGTTCGTTGCCACGAACATTGGATTCCGGCTCGGAATAGGTCGGCAATTCCAAGGCCGGACCATCGACTAAGATTTCCGTTGGCCCGGTGTGGTCCAGCCCCAACGCCGATTGGATTTGATCGAAACCGTGAGTTCCCCAGCCCGTCATTTCGCCACCGCTGTAGGGACGAAAAGAAAGCCAGCCTGGATTTCCGCGCGGAACATACAGTTCTTTGTGGTACGGCACCATCTCGGTGGGTCCACACCACATGTTCCAGTCCAGCCCCGACGGAACCGGTTGGGCGGGCAGATCGCACAACCAGGGACTTTCGTAATTCGCCGCGTGAACCTCTTTGACTTTTCCGATGCCACCGTTGCGGATGAATTCACAACCGATGAAGTTTTCTCGTTGCGACCTTTGATGCGATCCGACTTGAAACGTGATGCCCGTTCGCCGGGCCGCTTTCACCATCAAACGGCCTTCGGGAATCGTCAGCGTCAGCGGCTTTTCGGCATAAATATGTTTTCCGGCCAAGGCCGCGTTGATGCAAACGTTGGCTCGCCAGTGTTCCGGGGTCGCCGTCAAGATTGCGTCCACATCCGAACGATCCAGAACTTCGCGATAGTCCTGGGACACCTCCGATGCATTGTGTTGCTTGGCGATCGATTCCGCACGCGGTCGATTCACATCGCACACGCAAACCACGTCCGTTCGAGGGTCTTTCGCCGCGGCGCTAAAGATAGCCGAACCCTGACGCCCAACACCGACACCCGCAATCGCAATGCGATCGTTCGCACCGGGGCGATCTCCCTGGGCCAACGCCGAACGCGGAATGATGGTGGGGACGGCAAACACCGTCGACGCCGCCGCAGCCTTCTTCATGAAACCGCGGCGGGATTGTTTGGCTTTGGACATCACGAACTCCGTGGGTGACCGATGGTGGGATGGGATGGGGTGGGAAGGTTAGTGATCGGCCGCCGAATCGCTGCGTTACCGACATCGCCGTGACGCAACTGAACCTTGGCCACTGATTCACACGGTGACAGGCTCCGTTTCGCTGATGACCGAACGCAAGTGCTCGATGCTGCGTTCCGCCTGATCCAGCGTCCCGCATTCAACGCTCAACACAATGTCCTGCGGTACCGATTGGCAAGTCTTCACGATCCGTTTCCAGTCGATGACGCCTTCGCCACAAGCGCATCCGACGGCCGTTCCCATGACCTTGCCTCGCTCCGCATCGGACTGTTCGACACTAATGTCCTTGGCATGCACGTGGATCACGCGATCCTTGATTCGCTCGATCCACTCATGAGGATCTTCACCGCCCAAGTAGGCGTTTCCGGTGTCAAAGTTGGCACCCAAGTTGGGTGAATCGACCAAGTTCAAACAGCGATCGTACAAGTCCGGCTTCAGCGAATACGTCTGATGCATTTCAAAGCCGATCTTAATATCACGGCGTTCACAGACCTTCAACGCTTCCATCAACGAATATCGGATCAGCACAAAGTCTTCTTCCATGGTGGTCCATGGTTGTTTGTGCCCTTCGTGCGTGTTGATGATCGGTGCGCCGGCTTCCTTGGCAAACCTTGCCGCCTGCTTGAGATACTCGACCGCGATCTCGGGCTTCGATGCCTGGCTGTGCGATGACAGGGCCGACAGTTTCAGCCCATGCTTTTCGACCATATCGCGAACGCGAAACGGATCGTCCAACATCGAAACACTGTGGAAGTAACGCGCTTCGCTTAGCAGTTCACGGCCCCAATGGACCATCGGTTCGATGTACTCGTACCCCAGATCCGCAGCAAACTCCACGCCCCATTCGAAGGACTTGTGCGATGTCCGGACGGCTTCCAAATTGAGGCCGATTCCTACCTTTCCCATAAACCTTTGTCCCTTTGATGTCGCCTTTGGAAGGCATGTGTTTTTTGGGGCGATGGACACGCCGGCAACGACGCCGGGCCGACGTGGTGACAGCGATCAAACTGTCGACGCGTCCGATCATATCCGTGCTGCTGGCCCGATGCACTGACGGAACTTGCCATATTTCTGGTAGTTTTTTATCACAGGGCCCCGGCGGACATTTTCATCGAATACGCTTCGAACATGGCACAGCAGAAACACGTTCTATTGCTCGTCGAAACTTCGCGAGTCTTCGGTCGCGGCGTGATCGAAGGCATTTCGCGATTCGCCAAAGAACAGGCCGATTGGATCTTCCACTTCCAAGATCGTGGCATCCTGGAAGGCCTGTCGCCATGGCTGCGCAATTGGAAAGGCGACGGGATCATCACGCGTAGTGCCGTTCGATCACTGGCAAAAGAGTTCGACCGTCTGAAATGCCCCGTGGTCGAGTTACTGGGCGACGGACAAACCTTGATCAGCGAAGTCCGCACCGATGAAATGATCACGGCGGAGCATGCGATCGACCATCTGATCAAGCAGGGCTATCCACACGTCGCCTTTTACAGCCATTCCAATTCATGGTGGTCCGACGCACGCTTGAAAGCGTTCGAAACGATCGTCCGACAACGTGGACTAAGCGGTCATGTCTATCCGGGCGCTTTCAAGGGTGACCGCCAGCCCTACCCGCCATGGAAGCCCGCCTATGAAAAGCCCACCCTGCAGTGGCTGGACCAGTTGCCAAAGCCCGTCGGCATTTGGGCGGTCGCTGATTCACAGGCCGTCCGATTATTGGAATCGTGCTGGCAGATCGATTTGCGCGTTCCGGTGGACGTGGGGATCTTGGGCACATCGAACGACGAATTGGTTTGCCGTCTGCTTTCCCCTTCGCTGTCCAGTATCGATTTGGATGCATCCCAGATCGGGTATCACGCCGCCGCGCTGCTGGACCAAAAGATGAACCGGCCGACGCCCAAACGCTCCGGATCGAAGAAACACCCAAAGCCGCGGTTCATTCCACCGGGCGGGGTCGTTTCGCGTGGTTCCACCAATCCGATTGCCATCCATGATCCGGAACTTGCCATGGCCATGCAGATCATCGCACGTGACGCGATGCATGGCTTGACCGTCGAACAGTTGGCCCAGGAAATGTACGTGTCACGAAGCACGTTGGAACGGCGTTTCCGGGCCTATTTCAAACATTCCCCGGCACACGAAATCAATCAAACACGCGTTGAGCGTGCGAAAACACTGTTGCGTGACACCGCTTTGCCTGTGCATGCGGTCTCGGACAAGGTCGGCTTTGCTTCGCCTGAAAATTTCGTTCGTTTCTTCCGTCGAATCGTTGGCAAAACGCCGCGACAGTATCGGCTGCAATTCTTCCACAACATCACCCGTGACGTCGCCACGGACTGATCTTCCCCGTAACCACCAAACGATCTTGATGTTTACACCAATCACTCCGTCGTCCGTCACACGGTATTCGCATAGCGTCGGTACCGCATTGATACTACTTTTCTTATCTGCGGGCCTTTCCATCACCGAACAGCCAATTCTTTTTGGTCAAGACGTTTCGCAGGATGCCTTTCAGTGGCAAAGAACCGAAACCACGTTATCGCTGCACGCGGATGACGAAACGGTATGGAAATTCTGTTGGGGATCAGACGCCAGTAAACCTTACTTTCATCCGATCGCCGTTGGCGGAAGAACCCTGACCTGGAATCAGCCCGCCGATCACATTTGGCACCACGGATTGTGGTTCAGTTGGAAATACATCAATGGCGTAAACTATTGGGAATTGGATCGCGAATCCGGATTGCCCGCTGGAAGAACCGTTTGGGAATCCCCAGATGTTGAGACACACAACGATGGGTCGGCAACCATTCGGATGCAATTGCGGTATCAGCAAGGCGATGCCCCGGTCACGGTGCTGACCGAAGATCGAAAGATCCAGGTATCCGCACCTTCGGCCGATGGATCGTTCACCATCGATTGGCAATCGACTTTTCGCGCAACGATCGATGTGACGTTGGATAGGACACCGCCGCAAAAGAACTATGGCGGATACGCCGGTCTGTCCGTTCGGTTTGCAAAGGACTTAACGAACCGAAACGCAATTGGAGTTGCCGGACCTTTGAAATTCGATGACAACAACCGACATCGTGGTCACGGCAAAGCGGTCGATTACCAAGGCACCATTGACGGAACCGCCGTCGGCTTGGCGGTCCTGGACCATCCCGACAACCCCCGCCACCCGACGCCGTGGTACATCGTGCGTTCCGGCCAGATGGGCTATATCAATGCGTCGTTACTGCACGACAGTCCGTTAAAGATGAAGAAGGGTGAACATCTGACATTGCGGTATCGATTGATCGCGCACCTTGAAAATTGGACCAACGGGCAACTACGTGCGGCCTGCGCTCAGTGGCGGTAAACCGACGGCTTTGGACATCGCCAACCATACCACTGGCGATCGCGTGATGATGGCTGTTGGTGGCGACGATCGCCCCATTCGGTGGCGGACATCTTTGGCACGAAATTTTCAGCATGGCCGTCGACGAAGTTCCGCCGCACTTTGGATTCGCCCAATCCCCATCATTTGACCACATGCTAAATCCACGCCAGTCGATCGTTGTCACTTCGGCTCTGATGCTGTTATTGCCGATTGCCAAACCCATCTTTGCCGACCCACCGAAGGCAGAATCAATGTCGCGCCCCACCGTTCTGATCTTTGACGTCAATGAAACGTTGCTGGACTTGAAACCGCTCAAAACGTCGGTGGGATCCGTGCTTAACGGGCGGGAAGATTTATTGCCGCTGTGGTTTTCAACGATGCTGCATTACTCGTTGGTTGAAAACTCGATCGACCAGTATCACAGCTTTGGCGACATCGGCGTTGCGGCCCTGCAAATGGTGGCCAATCGTGAGGGGATCTCTCTGTCGCCCGAACAGGCCCGCGAAGCCATCGTTCCGGTGATCCGATCGTTGCCGGCGCATCCAGATGTGATCGAAGGGCTGCGAGCGTTGAAAAAACAGGGCTATCGATTGGTCAGCTTGACCAATTCGTCGACCGCTGGGGCCGAAGCTCAGCTACAAAACGCCGGGCTGACGGACTTATTTGAAAAGCGATACAGCGTTGAGGCGGTCCGCAAGTTCAAGCCGGATGGTGCCACCTACCGAATGGTTCTGGATGACATGGGCGTGGCTCCTTCGGATGCCATGATGGTCGCCGCTCATGCCTGGGACCTCGCAGGCGCCGATCACGTGGGACTACAGACCGCCTTCATCGCTCGCCCCGGCGCATCGCTGTATCCGAATGCGAACAAGCCAGACGTCATCGTTGATAATCTACATGAACTGGCGAATCGATTGGCTCGGTGAAGACGGTCCGTATCTGCGAAGCCGGCTGAGAGTTTTGCACCAGCGTTCTCTACTGAAACCGACGTGAAAACCCACCGTTGACGTTGATCGTTTGGCCGGTAACGAATGTGTGTCGTGCGGTGGCGAGGTAACGGACCGCGTCGGCGACATCTTGAGGGGTTCCCCAACGTTGCATCAACGACTGTTCCCGGGCCCGGCGGTCCCAGTATTCGCTGGTGCTGTCGCCCCAGCTGGTGCGAATCCATCCAGGAGCCACAGTATTGACGCGAATTTTCGGCGCAACTTGCTGGGCCAGACTATTGGCAAACGCACGCACGGCAGCTTTGACAGGACCAAACATCTGCCCCGCATCCATCTCCATTCCCTCAATCGCTTGATCCCAACTGATGAAAGTTAGCGATGGCGGAGGGTTGCCGGTTTGCTTCTGCAACCGGTCGATGACGTGTCGCGACAAGCGAGCCGTGCCGACAACTTCAACGCGCAGCAAACGTTCCAGCTTTTCCTGAAACGTCCACTGGGCCGCATCGCCGGTCAGCACATCGACGCCCGCGTTGTTGACCCACGTGTCGACATGACCGAGACGTTGAAAGGCTTCCTGGGCAAAACGATCGATATCGTCATCGTGTGCGAAATCCGCGGACAGGCACAAAGCATCGGCCCCTGCGGATCGAACCATGTCCGCCGTTTCGTCGGCCCCCGGCTCGTTGGTGCGATAGTGCACCAGCACGCGTGCGGCCCCCGCGGCGGCCAAGTCGATCGCGATGGATCGCCCGATGCCCGATGAAGCACCGGTAACGACCACATTCGTTCCTTGCATGGGAAGCAATGCGTCACGATCACTGCCGGTCATCGGTCCACCGAGATGGCTTCGGCATAGGACAATTCACCGGTCCAACCGTCGTAGTATTGGAACACGACCTGTGGATGCGGATACGCCACCAAGCGTTTGTCGCCACGCTGGACCGGCATGTTGAACACGTTGTTGATTTGGACCACACAGTAGTGCGGGTACAATCGCTGTAATCGAGGAACGTCTGCCAGAATGTAGCTGCTCCAGCGGATATCGCATTCACGCGGTCCGAACTTGAACTTGCCGGTCGCCGGACGATCACTTTCATCCAATTCCGGCACGTGATTGACGCTGTTGTGCGGCCCGCAACAAAACTCCCAAATGTCATCGGTGATCTTGATGGCAAAGCTGTTGTGCAAGTCTCCGGTCATGACGAAGACTTTCTTACCCAGGTCTGACCAAGCATCGATCAGCCTTTCACGTTCGTCAAAAAATCCAGTCCAAGCTTCTTCCTTGTTCGCGGCATCAGCTTCGAAGCCGCCCGCGCCGCTGTGCGGAATCATGAATGGAACGGTGGAAACAACAAAGAAGAAGTCCGCGTCGCTGGAACGCATCGAATCGATCAGCCACTGGTATTGGTCGTCGCCCAACATGGACACCCCCGCCTTTCCACGATCGGTCACATCGTGCATGTCACGGTTTCCCCGCGTGTCCAGCAGATAGAAATCGCAGTTTCCGACGCGAAAGCTGCCATAGCTGCGACGTCCGATCGAATAGCTGACGCGTGGATCATCGACCTTGGCCGGCATGTGCAAACGCAGCGTGTGTTTGTCGATCACCTCAGCGATGTCGTAGACGTACGAATTTTGGTTGCCCGAATCATCGTCGAATTGCATGTCATTCACGCCGGCCGCTGCGGTGCCCCAATGCACGTGCAAATTGCCCATCTGATCCAGCGGCAACGCTGTGAAATCCGCTTCGGGATCGACCAGTCGGTCGCTGCCCGCCTTCATTGAAGCAAACCCGAAGTGGACGGGGTGATCAAACGCCATCGGGTTGGCCCAGCCTAGGTAGTTCATCCAGGCCTTGGTACCGATATCCCGAAACACCGTCCGGCGGTGACGTTTGCCCGGCTGGCCACTGCCCCAGATGTCGTTGACCAATTCGTGGTCATCAAAGGTGAAATAGCTGGGAACATGACGGTGCCACTTCGCCAGTTCGACACCGCGTGAAAGATAAAGCTTGTAGTTTTCCCAAACCCCGGTGATCGTCGGCATCACTTCAGTGACTTTGGGGTGCTGCGGTGCACCTTGAACCAGTCGCCAAGCCTCGGCCGGATAGTCACGAAGTTCTTCGTACAACCAGTCGCCGTTCATGATGTGAAAGTGAACGTCGTCGGCCCAATCCCGATTCAGATGCTCGTAGGTCGGCGTGCGGTGCCCGATACCGTGCAACGGATTTTGATTCGCACAAGAACCGATCTGGAATCGAAAATTGAACAAACCGTCCGGGTTGTATTGCTGGTTCCGTGATGCATCGGCGCTGGGCAACGTTCGAAATGATCCGGGCAAACCATGGGGGCGATCGTTTACGACCAATTGATAGTGATAGCGCGTGTCTGGCTTCAAACCATCCACGGTCACTGAACCCGTATTGTCATCTTCCAATCGTGTTGTGGCCGGCCGACTTACCATCGTTAAATGATTTGGGTCTTTACCAAAACGCACGACAAACTGGCCGGGATCCGAGGTGCGGCCCCAAACACGAACGCGATCGTGCCGCACGTGCCCCAACATGGGACCGTGAGTCAAGCGGATCGGATCGCGAGCACGCGCGTCGGCAAAATCAGTGTCTTCCGCGGACAAACGTTGCGCAGGTATGACGGCGCCGAACCAAAGCGTACCGATAAGCAATGCGACCGCGCGCATCGAAGTGGATGCCATGACTGTCTGGTGGGCTGAGGCGATGAAGTAGAAGCGTCGGAGCGGGCTGGGGCGACGTCGGCAGATCAAGGTCAACCGACATGGCAACGCGGATCATTGTAAACCCGCATCTTCGCACAAGCGACACG
Organism: Crateriforma spongiae; assembly: GCF_012290005.1. Taxonomy (NCBI): domain Bacteria; kingdom Pseudomonadati; phylum Planctomycetota; class Planctomycetia; order Pirellulales; family Pirellulaceae; genus Crateriforma; species Crateriforma spongiae. The sequence continues at coordinate 610,164 of NZ_JAAXMS010000005.1, read as the reverse complement.
GCGTTGAACGGCGGTGACTTTGTCGATCGCTCACCCGCTGCGTCATTCACCGCAAGTTGACAATGTGATCTGCAAGCGAAAAGCGGCTGTCATGTTTCTCTAGTCAGCGGCGAGGCGCTAGCCGCCGGTACCGGATTCCTGGACCGGCGGCTAGCGCCTTGCCGCTCAAGATATATGCACCGGCGGCTAGCGTCTTACCGCTCACGGAGGACACATCGGCGGTTGGCGCCCCGCCGCACAAAATAAACATACCGGCCGCTAGCGCCTTGCCGCTCACTTGAGAAACACCGGCGGCTAGCGCCTTGCCGCTCAAGATATATGCACCGGCGGCTAGCGCCTTGCCGCTGAAAAGGGACACATCGGCGGTTGGCGTTGTGGCGGTCGATAGACAGGTCGACGGGTCGGACTAGGCGACGATGTCGTGGATGACTTTCGCCGGCTTCACGCCTGTCAAACGTTGATCGAGCCCCTTGAAACGCACACTCATCGAATGGTGATCAAATCCCAGCAGATGTAGCAGCGTGGCATGAAAGTCGCGCAAGTGGACCGGGTTTTCCGCCGCCGTGTAACCAACCGGATCCGTTTCACCATAGGTCATACCGCTGCGCACACCCGCGCCGGCCATCCACATCGTGAAAGCTTCCGGGTTGTGATCGCGGCCGACGAAGGTCATTTCGCCACCGCCACGATTCTCTCGCATGGGTGTCCGTCCAAATTCGCCGCCCCAGATGACCAGTGTTTCATCCATCAAGCCACGTTGCTTCAAATCTGCCAACAACGCCGCAATCGGCTTGTCGGTCTGCTGACACTTGTCTTGAAAGCCATGGTTCAGCGCTTCGGACTTGGCCGCACCGTGCGAGTCCCAACCCCAGTCGAACAGTTGGACATAGCGGACCCCTTGTTCGACCAAACGTCTCGCCAGCAAGCAATTGTTGGCAAACGATTCTTTGTCGGGATCGGCACCGTAAGCCTCCAGGGTAGCCGCCGTTTCGCTGCGCAGATTCATCACCTCCGGTGCAGCCGCTTGCATCCGATAGGCCATTTCGTACTGCGCGATGCGGGTGACCGTTTCCGGATCACCGAACCGTTGCAACGACTGGCGGTTCATGTCCTCCAGTGCATCCAAAACTCGTCGTCGGGATTGACGCGTCACGCCTTCGGGATTCGCCGCACACAATACCGGTTCGCCTTGACTGCGGCACTGGACGCCTTGATAAACCGATGGCAAAAAACCGGATCCCCACAACGCTTTGCCGACACGAGGCAATCGTCCACCGGACAACAGCACGATGAAACCGGGAAGGTCGGCGTTTTCGCTGCCCAGTCCCCAAGTCACCCAGGATCCGATCGACGGCGAACCCATCGGCGCCGCACCGGTGTGCACCATCAACTGGGCCGGACCGTGGTTGAACTGTTCGGTCTGCATCGTTTTGATCAAACACAGATCGTCGGCATGTTTGGCCAAGTGCGGCAGCCGATCACTGACCCAAGTGCCGCTGTCGCCGTGCCGAGCAAACGGATACTGCGGCCCTAGCATCATGGGGCGACCGTTGATGAAGGCGAATCGTTTTCCTTCCAAGAAGGAATCGGGGCACGGCTTGCCATTAAGCCGATCTAAATCCGGTTTGTAATCGAACAGTTCCAGCTGGCTGGGCGCGCCCACCATGTGCAAATAGATCACGCGTTTGACCTTCGCCGGCTTCGGCGGTTCCAGCGGGCTAAGCGGATTGTCGGGCGCGTGATTGATTTGAATCTTCGACGGATTTGCCTGCGACGTTGCGGCCTGACTGGCCATCCAGATCGCACCCAAGCCGATGGGACAATCCATCAAGAAACGCCGTCGCGTCACGTCGTCGATGCGACGACGTTGAAATGTCTGGGAAAGGTTTTCGCGTTGCATCGTCATTACTTGTTGGTAATCTCGTCCAGATTCAACAGCACGGTGGCCACATCGATCATCGCCGCTTCGGCATCGCCGCCATCCGCCAACACTGCTTCGTACAAGCGAACCAAACGGCCACGTTCATCGCGATCGGGCGGGCGCGTGGTCACCGCTTCGAAACCCCAAGCAATTTGGTCTGATGTTGGTCGATTCAGATGTCGCATGGAGCGTGCCAATGCGCTGGCACATTCAACAAAGGTATCGTCATTCAGCGTGACCAATGCTTGCAGCGGAGTGTTGCTGCGTAGGCGTCGTGGCGTACAAAATTCTCGCGACGGTGCATCGAATGTCGCAAACATGGGATACGGGATGCTACGTTTGGTATACGTGTAGATCGAACGCCGATAACGATCACCGCTGTTGACCGGTGCAGTGTCCCATTTGTCACCACCCTGAAACGGTTTCCACACGCCTTCGGGGATCGGCGGATGAACCGGTGCGCCGCCAATTTCGTTGGACAACAGACCGCTGGCGGCCAGTGCGGCGTCACGGACCATTTCCGCCGTCATGCGGAATCGCGGTCCGCGTGCCAAATAACGATTCGCGGCATCCTCGGCCCGCCGGTCGTCGCTGCAGTTGGCCGATTGACGATACGTTGCCGACAACACAATGTCACGCACCAATGGCTTCAGCGACCAATCGTCGCTGCCGCGAAACCGAGACGCCAGATATTCAAGCAATTCCGGATGCGTCGGCGGATCACCGCTGCTGCCGAAATCCTCCTCCGTGGCCACCAACCCCATTCCGAACAGCCGCGCCCAAACACGATTGACAAAGACACGTGGCGTCAGCGGATTTTCATCGCTGACCAGCCACCGGGCCAAGTCCATACGATCGGCCGGACCGCCATCGGAGGCCGTGTTCAAGTCCGGCAGTACCGCTGGAACATCTGGCTGAACCCGTTGCCCCTTGGTCAAAAACAACCCGCGATCGAACACGTGGGTCGGACGTTTCAAATGATCCGGACGTTCCGCCAGGACGGGAATCCCAACACTGGGTATTTGCTGTCGCTGACTGATCCGATGATTCAGATCGCGGTGAAGTTGCAGTAATTCTGGATCATTCAAACGATCGGAAATCGTCGGATCACCCGACAGATCCAACCGCCCGCGTCGGCTGACCAATGGGAACGCGGCCAACAATTGGACGTTGTGTTTCAGACGCACCTCGATCCGCGCGTCGCTTTCCAGCTTGACGGGCTGTTCCAATATCAGTGCGACACGTCGCGAATGGTGAATCCGACTGTAGGCTGCGAAGCCCTGTTTGCTTTTGTCATTCAGCGAATCACTGGGACGCATGAAAGGATCCGGATCATCGACCACCAGCCTTTCGATCGGCAGTTCCGTTGCCTTGCCCTCCGCGTCGATGGAACGGACCTTGATCGACGACAGCACGAACCCCCATTCCGAATCGGCCAAACCGCTTTCGGGATCACGCGGCCGCAGCGTCAGCCGGATCGCCGACAATGCATCCATGGCGTCATCCGGCTGGGCGGTCAATGTAATTGTCGTACCGCTGGAAAGCGTATCGACCGTCACGAACTCCTGTCCCGCTGCGGCACGCGGGTCGTCTTGGACGATGACCTCGGTTTGCTTGTCGGCCGTTGCATCGAATTGCACCGGAGCCCGCCAGTCGATCACGTCGTCGTTCAGGATTGCTGATTCGGCCTGGAAAATTTGCTTCCGAAGCGATTCGATCTGGCGATCCAATTTGCCCGCCCGACTTTCATCGGTCTCGTCCAGCGGCACCTGCAACAGCGGATAATCTTCGTTCAAGTCACAGTCGGCCGTGTTGTTGAAGAACGCGACGAACTGGTAATACTCCTCGTGCTGAATCGGATCGTACGGGTGACTGTGACACTGAACGCAACCGAAGGTGATGCCTTGCCAAGTTTGCCAAACCGTATTGACGCGATCCAGCACCGCCGCGACACGAAATTCCTCGTCGTCCGTACCACCTTCTTCATTCGTTTGCGTCAAACGATGCGCCGCGGTGGCCAAGCGATCGTCGATCGACGGCTGATCGACCAAATCGCCCGCAATTTGCTTGATGGTAAATTCGTCAAACGGCATGTCGGCATTGATCGATCGCACCACCCAATCGCGATACTTCCAAATCCGACGACGTCCATCCAGCCCCAGCCCGCGTGAATCGGCGTAGCGAATCTGATCCAACCAAGCCGACGCCCAGCGTTCGCCGAAACGGGGATCCGACAGCAAGCGATCGACTTCCATGGCGTACGCGGCTTCGCCGAAACGATCCACTTCATCCAAAAACCGGCGACGATCGGCGACCGAAGGCGGGATTCCGGTTAGATCAAACGTCACGCGTCGTAGCCACAGTGACGGATCTGCAGCTTCGTTGGGTTTCCAGCCGATTGCTTCCAATTGGGACAAGACATACGCGTCGATTTCGTTGTTGCACCAATCGGGATCATCGGCGGAGGGCGCCGATGGCCGACGCACCGGTTGATAGGCCCATGGCAACGCCCAATTCGCACCCTGTTGAATCCAGGTTCGCACCAACTGTTTTTCGTTGTCGGACAGCGGGGCCCCGTGTTCCGGTGGCGGCATCACGTAGTCGGGATCATCGGATTCGATGCGTTCGACCATCATCGAATCATCAGGCTGTCCCGGTTCGAAGGCCCAAATGGCGGCCTCGCGACTGGCAAAGGACAGATCGGCGGCCGCTTTGACCCCGCCATGACAGCCGGCACAGTGCTCGTTCAACAAAGGCCGAATCTGTTTGGCAAAATCGACCTTCGATGAAACTTCAGAGCGTGATGGCGGCGTGGCCGAATCGTCGGGATTCGAATCCGCCGCGAAACCGACGTAGGGACAGAGAGCGACAACCAGGAATCGCAGAATCGTTCGCAGCATGCGCGATTGGAATCGGGGCAAGACGGGACGGGGCGGGGAATCAAGGGGATCGCCACTAGGTAATACCGAGCAGCGTGTTCTCCAGTCTAACCGCACCACGGGCCCGTCGTCGAACATCCGACGAAGCCGAAAATTTCGGCCCCGTCGACTCAGGCGATGACTTCAAATGTTCCCAGCGTTCCGGGAATATTCAGGTTATCGCCACCGTCAATCACGTAGTCCCCCGTGATGGACACCGTGTAAAAACCCGGCAATACCACATAATCGTCGCGGAACCCCAGCAATTCAAACAGCGTCCGTGGATCGGGTCCCGGTCCACCGGCGATCCCACGCGTCGGAACGATTTGGCCGGAACTGTCGGTCACTTGAACGACACCAAAATTGTCGGGGACGAACCGGATTTCCGATTCCGTGTCGCTGGATCGCAGCACAAATTCCGGTGGGCCGTCAGTCAACGAAAGTTGCGTGGTCAGCAATTCCACCGCCGGTGGCGTTACGTCATCGGGGTTGTCCGGCCCATCCTGGATCTCCAGACGGAAAGTGCCCAGGTCCGCCGCTTCGCTAAGATTGCCCGCACCGTCGATTAGGTATCCACGTCCCGCGGTGACGGTGTAGACGCCTTCGACAAACCCATCGGGTCCGGGTTCAATTTCGCGAACCACGAACACGCCTTCGCCTGGCAGATCGCCACCAGTGAAGGTCACCGATCGCTCAAACTGTCGGCCGTTTGGATCGGTCACGACTAATTGACGGTTATCGTTGACGCGAACCGATCCCGTCCCCGGTTGGGCAAACGAATCATCGGTCAAGTTCAACACGAATGACGGTGTGTTGCGACCGTTGTAGGTGAAGGTTTGCCCCGCCGGCAAACTAGCCACTGGCGGTGTGGTGTCGTCCGACGTGCTGATGCGGCGGACGCGGAATTCATCGACCACGACTTCTTCGACGCCCGCTGTTTCCGAATCGCTCATCCAAATCCAAAAGGTGGCTGACCTCGTCCCCTCCGGTGCACTGCTTGGCAACTGATACGTCTCGCTTGCGCCCGACGGCATGGTGATGAAGAACTCGCCGATTTCATTGTAATTTTCGTCAAAGTAATCCACGCCGAACGTGACATTCCGTTCGTCTGCGTCACCGCTGCGGCTGATCGACAAATCGATCTCAATCGTTTCGAAACCGTCGACTTGGAACTCCGTCCACACCGCCGTTTCTTGGCTGCCCAAAATCACGAGGTCATCGTTCAGGGTATCGAGCGACAGTTCCACTCCACCGCCATCGCTGCGCCATTCGGAATCCGCAAATATCACTGGTTCTGGCGACGGTGGACCGGCGTACTGAAAGAATCCGTCGGTGTGCAGCACATCGCCACGCCCAAAACCTGAAACGATTCCATCGCCGGGCAACCAAGTCCCGCTGCTGAAGGTGGAACTGGATTCCGATTCGATCGACACGCCATCAATGATCACCTTGTCGACCTTTAGGTTTCGATCGAATCCTTGATCGGGCAGGTACAAATCGTTGGTAAAGCGAACTTGAACACGTGACGGATCGATCGCACCGACATAGCCGCTGGTATCAAAGTGGTAGGACTGCATCTCGGTCGTGGCCACCCAGGAAGCTACGACTTCGCCGTCGACCAACAGTTCAAAGATCTCTTCGCCCGTTGAACCGGCCGCTTCCACCGTGATCGCCGATTCCGAGGAATCGGCCAAGCTGTATCGATAACGGGATTGGACATCGCGGGTCACGATCAATTCAGATTCGATCGCCCCGATCTGGCGTTCCAAAACCCAGTCGGCCGATGCGTCCGGATCGCTCGAAAACCCCGTCACATCGTCGGATGCCGAAACGTCACAACCGGCAAGTGACGCCATGGTTCGGATTAAATGCAAACCATCATCGCCGGCCGCCGATCGACATCCGTAAACCAGGACATCGGCGCCAGCGGCAAACGCATCGTTCCACTGACGCAATTGATCCGCATGGTCCCGCAACTGATTCGCGTCGACACGCTGGTCGCCCAGTCGCAACACGCCCACGTCGCCATGAGTGATCAGGTGCACCGTCCTGACATCGCGGCGACCCGATAGTGCCGTGGTCACTTGGTCGATCAGCGAAGCCTGAGAATCCAACAGTTGGATTTCCGCGGAAGGATCGACATCGGCCAACAGCAGATCGATGTCGGCAACGTCATCAGCAACCAACACCAACGTCTCGCAGACTTCACGCGACGCCGAATCAGGGCAGGGCGTCTGTGCGATGGTGGCGGCGGGTGCTTGCGGCGCCGCGACGGCGATTCCTGCATCGGCCGCCAGCATCAATCGAGGTTCCAGATTGCTGACCGACCAACCGAGAGGCTGTTGATATTCCGCCGCCACTCGACCGCATCGTCCGTCGCCGCGGGCTAGGATCGCATCGGAAAGATTCTTCCGTGCTGGTTTTTTCTGCGCGGGCGGCTCTTGGCGAGGGTTCGTGTTGGCGGTGAACCGACGCAACGGCGAGAACGACATGATGCAAGCCTCGGAGAATCAAATAACGTCAAACCACAACAAAACATTGCCCGCGGAAAGCTTGCGGCAATCAAGCAAGCCGACCGCCGATCTTAGCCGGATGCTAATCGGTGGCCGGGACGCGTTGGGATGAAGATTCGCACAATGGGTCGATTCCCGTGGCTTCGGCTGATTTCCGCGATCGAACTGATGACGAAGTCGCCGACTCTTGGCTGCCATGGGCGGGATTTCGATCGATCGCAAGCCGTCCCGATCTAGCATCGTTTCCAAAACTTTGCCCGCGGCGTTCACCCACCATCGCCGGGGCGACGGAAACGCAGGAAGTAGTTCTCCTCGAACTCAGGAATCTCGACCTCTTCGACGAATTCGAACCCCGCGTCTTCGATCTCGCTACGGAAGACCTCTTTGCCAGCACGGACGTGATCCAACAGCCACGGACGTGATTCGCCGGGGATCCGATTGAAATCGATGATCACAAATTGCCCGCCGGGGCGAACGGCGCGGAAAATCGAATACAGCGACTGGCTGGGAAATTCGAAATGGTGATAAACGTCGCAAACGAACAGCACGTCGACGCTGTTGGGCGGAAGCCGCACGTCGTCTTGGCCGGACAGCACCGCCGTCGCGTTGCTCAGCGATTTCAATTCGATCAGCCTTTCGACCCGTTCCAAAAATTTCGGTGCGATGTCCGTGGCAAACACCCAACCGTCCTTGCCGACGGCTTCGCTGAACGGTTCGACGAACAATCCCGTCCCGGTGCCCACGTCGGCGATCCGATCCCCGGGTTTCAGCCCGATCGCATCGACGATGCTTTGTCGTGCGCGAAAGATCTCACGCGATTCCGCTTCGAAGCGATCGACGAAGGACTGGACATCCAAGTCTTTGCTCAAAAACGACTTGTTAATGCCAGGCTTGACACTTTTTGTGGGTGCGTCGGCGGTGGCCACCGGTTCCGAGGAATCGGTGGTGACGTCGGATTGGGCAACGGCGGGGACGGCAAAAACGGCGACCAGTGCCGCACCGACGAAGCCGCGGTGGCAATAATTTCGGCCAAAGGTGAACATGAGATACCCGGGGATGGTCATTGGGTGGGTGAAGCAAACGACGATGGCATGACAATGACGTTACCCCGACGTCGATCCGCCGTGGTGCGACCGTCGGTCGCGATGCCAGCGTCGGAAACGCCCAGTTTATCACCTGCGATTGCCCGCACGTGACGCGATCGACCGGTCAAACGGCCACGATCGACGGAGTGTCGTGGGATTCACGACGCGGGTGTCCGGACGATCATTGACACCCACGCGGCAATGCTTATCTTTTCCGCATCGAACGAAAGTCCTTTGATTACCAGCGAGTTTTCACGCGTGTTTCGCAGCGTCCTGATTATTCGCCGCGTCACCGGCCTGATTTGCCGGCAGTGACGCGGGGTTCAACGACACCGACCCGAACGGCCGATGTGGCCGCAACGGTTGGAATTTCGTTCATACGAATTCAGCTGATTGACCCCCACGGCCCTAGGTTGCTTTGGGGGTTTTTTCGTAGGCTTACCCCCCAGCGGCGATCACCCGCGGGCTGGTCAGGCACAGGCTGGGACACGACGTCGCGGCTCGACCGAAACGATCCGTTCACCGCAAAAAACCTACGCACCACCATTTCCGCAACTTCGGCCGGCCGACCGGCTGGGACCGAAATCCACGAAACACCGCACAGGCTTTCTGATGAACGCGACGACCGGCCAGCCGATCTTGATGTACGACACCACGCTGCGTGACGGCAGCCAGGGGGAAGGCGTCAGTTTTTCGCTGCAAGACAAGATCAATGTGACGCGTCGCCTGGCCGAAATGGGCATCGATTTTGTCGAAGGCGGTTATCCGCTGTCCAACGAAAAGGACGTCGCGTTCTTTCAACAGATCCGGGACATCGATTTGGGCGGCACCAAGGTCTGTGCGTTCGGGATGACCCGACGTCGGGGAATGAAGGCGGCCGACGACCCCGGAATGAAGGCACTGGTCGCGGCCCAGACACCCTGCATCACGCTGGTCGGCAAGACTTGGGACTATCACGCGACGGAGGTATTGCGTGTCAGCCTGGAGGAAAACTTGGCGATGATCGGCGAGAGCGCCGAATTTCTGGGTCGCCACAGCGATGTGATCTACGACGCCGAACACTTCTTTGACGGCTACAACGCCAACCCGGACTACGCGATCGAAACGCTGCGGGCCGCCGCCGCATCCGGTGCCAAGTGGATGGTGTTGTGCGACACCAACGGGGGCACCCTGCCCGAACAAATCGCGGCGGTCACCAAAACAGCGATCGAAAAACTGGCGGATTTCGACGTGCGGTTTGGAATCCACTGTCACAACGACGGCGACTTGGCGACCGCCAATTCGCTGGCGGCGGTCGATGCGGGGGCCCTGCAGGTCCAAGGAACCATCAACGGAATCGGCGAACGCTGTGGCAACGCCGACCTGGTCGCCGTGGTGTCAAACCTGGCCCTGAAGAAGTCGGGATACGAAGTCCTGGGCGGCCGGTCGCTGAAGCATCTGACCGAACTGAGTCGTTATGTCTATGAAACCGCCAACCTGCAGTGGCGAAATGGCCAGCCGTTTGTCGGGCAAAGTGCGTTCGCTCACAAAGGCGGCATGCATGTTCATGCGATCAACAAAGCGGCGTTGACCTACGAACACATCGACCCGGCATTGGTCGGCAACGAACGTCGAATCCTGATCAGCGAATTGTCGGGCCGCAGCAACATCGCCGCGGTCGCGGAGCAACACAACATCGCCGATGACCGTGAAGCGATGGACAAGATCCTTGCGGAAGTGGTCCGCTTGGAAAACGAAGGCTTCCAGTTTGAAAACGCCGGCGCTTCATTCGATCTGCTGGTTAAACGTGTCACCGGTTCCTTCACGCCCCACTTTGACACGATCAAGTACCGCGTCGTCGCCGGTGACCGTGACAGCCGCAGCCACACCGTGTTCGCCGAAGCGATCATCAAGCTGATGGTCGGCGACGTGTTGTGGTTCGACGCGGCCGAAGGCCACGGTCCGGTCAACGCGTTGGATGCCGCACTGCGAAAGGCTCTGCAAGGCACGTATCCTTGTCTGACGGAAATGCACCTGATCGATTACAAAGTCCGCGTGGTCGATTCCGGCGCCGGCACCGCCGCGTCGATCCGTGTGAACATCGAAAGCAGCGACGGTAACGAGTCTTGGGGCACGATCGGCGTCAGCGAAAACATCATCGAAGCCAGCTACAACGCCCTGGTCGACGCCGTCGAATACAAGCTGCACAAAGAAAATGTGCCGCAACCGGTCGCCGATGCCGATTCCAACGATCAAGCCGACCTGGCCGAAAGTGCTTCGGCAAACTGATCCGTTTCTCCGATTCTTTCGACTGCCTCAATTGCGGCTCGGCTCCGAAGCGTTTGCCCGGGCGATCCCCGCACCGAACCTGAATTGTCCTACCGACACCCCGGTCACCCTGTCCACCTTTCACCGACATCACGATGACAATCCCCACACGATTCGATCATGCCAACGCGGCCGATCAGATTTCACAAGCCTGGGAATCGGCAAAGTGTGGCCACGCCACGGTCAATCCGGACAAACCGCCGTTTACGATCGTCATTCCGCCGCCCAATGTGACCGGCGCGTTGCACCTGGGGCACGGGCTGAACAACACGCTGCAAGACATCGTGATTCGTGCCAAGCGAATGCAGGGCTTTGAAACCTTGTGGATGCCCGGCACCGACCATGCCGGGATCGCCACACAAGCGGTCGTCGAACGGCGATTGAAAGAACAGGAAAACAAAACCAGGCATGACCTGGGCCGCGAAGCGTTGGTCGACCGAATTTGGCAATGGAAAGACCAGTACGAAAATCGGATTTTGTCGCAACTGAAACGGATGGGCTGCAGTTGCGATTGGCAGCGGACCCGATTCACGCTGGACGACACGTGCGCCGCGGCCGTGCGGGCGACGTTCTTTGATCTGTTTTCACAACAGAAGATTTATCGCGGAAAGCGACTGGTCAATTGGGACACGTTCCTGCAAACCGCCGTCAGCGATGACGAGGTGTTCAACGAAACTCGCAAAGGCCATTTCTGGCACTTCAGTTATCCCGTCATCGATCCCAAGCCCGGTGAACCGGACCAAGTGACGATCGCGACCACACGCCCGGAAACCATGCTGGGCGATACCGCGGTGGCCGTGCACCCGGATCCGGCCGCCGCGTTGGACAAAGTGGAGGCCGAGCTGCAGGAAAAACGAAAGGCTGCACCGGAGAAGGAGTGGCCACAGATCGACGCCCAACTGGAACAATTGCAAGAACGTCGCAAGACGATGCTGCCGCAATTGATCAAGCTGCGCGACATGGCGGTAGCCGGACGGATGCTAAAATTGCCGTTGATGGATCGCGAAATCCCGTTGGTCGCCGATCCATGGGCCAAACCGGAACTCGGATCCGGATGCGTGAAGATCACGCCGGCACACGACCCGAACGATTACGAAGTCGGGATCCGGCAAGACTTGCCGATGATCAACATCCTGAATCCCGACGGCACGATGAACAGCCTGACGGGCAAGTACGAGGGTCTGACGATCCCGAAGGCCCGCAAGGCGGTGGTCGAAGACTTGGATGCGCTGGGTTTGTTGGGCGACATCGAAGACCGCGATATTGAGTTGCCCCACAGTGATCGCAGCAAGACGCCGATCGAACCCTATTTGGCCGATCAATGGTTTGTCGCCATGGATCAGTTGGCCCAGTCGGCGATGGACGCGGTGACCGACCAGCGTGTCAAGATTCTGCCGTCACGATACAGCAAGGGCTACCTTGATTGGCTCAGCGAGAAACGTGACTGGCCCGTCAGCCGCCAGCTTTGGTGGGGACACCGTATTCCCGTCTGGTCAATCGTCGGTTTGGATCAAGCCGACGCGAAGAAGATCCACGAAAAGCTGGAAGCCATGGCGGCCGAAGATGCCGGCCGTCTTAGCGTGCGTGTCGACCAGGCCGACGATGCGACCTTTGGCGTGTTCGCCTGTTTGCGTAACGAAGACGACCCATGGGAATCGACACTGGAATCGATGGGGCTTTCACGCGATCCGGACGTGCTGGACACATGGTTCAGCAGCGCGTTGTGGCCGCACAGCACATTGGGATGGCCGGAAAAGACGCCGGAACTGGACTACTTTTATCCCACCAGCACTCTGATCACATCACGTGACATCATCACTCTTTGGGTGGCCCGCATGGTGCTGATGGGTCTGAACAACGTCGGCGAAGTCCCGTTCAAGGAAGTCTACATTCACCCCAAAATCTTGGACGGGCAGGGCGAAACGATGTCCAAGTCCAAGGGCAACGGCGTGGACCCGATCGATGTGATCGACAAGTTTGGTCCCGACGCCCTGCGATACGGACTGGCACGTCTGGCCACCGAGACGCAAGACGTTCGTATGCCGGTGCAGTACGAATGCCCGCATTGTGAAAAGCTGATCGACCAGACCAAGAAGAATCGGTCGCTGCCTGTGGTGGCATGCCCGGCCTGTGACAAATCGTTTTCGACCCAATGGGCGGAAACCGACGAAGACAAGGCGCACCCACGCGGGGCGGTGGTCAGCGAGCGTTTTGAAACGGCGCGGAACTTCGTCAACAAGCTCTGGAATGCGGCCCGTTTCGTGTTGATGAACATGGACGGATACCAGCCCAACTATGTTCGCATCGCGACCTTGCCGCTGGAGGACAAATGGTTGCTCAGCCGGCTGGCCACGGTGACCCGGCAAGTCAGCGACGGCATTGAAAACTATCAGTTCGCTGAGACGTCTCGGATCCTGTACGACTTTGCCTGGGACGAATTCTGCAGCTTCTACGTTGAAATCGCCAAGCCGCGTTTGTCCGACCCCGACCAGCGTGACACGGTCCAGGCGATGATGGCACACGGCCTGGACACGCTGCTGCGTCTGCTGCACCCGACGATGCCGTTTGTCACCGAATCGATTTGGAGCTTCTTGAATGTGGCCGCCGGTCATCGCGGCGTCCCTCATCCCGCCGACCCGGGCAAGTTTCTGATGCAAGCGGCGTGGCCCGACGCCGACGAAAGTCACTATGACGAAGCGATCGAACGTCAGTTCAACGAGTTTCAGCAAGTGGTCGGTGCGGTCCGCCAGATCCGTGCCAGCCAGAACATCGCGCCTCGCGAAACGGTTCCGGTGTCCATCCGTTGCACCGAGTCGTCGCAAGAGTTGTTGCAACCGATGGCCGACTACTTTGGTCAGCTTTGTGGCGCCGATGTCACCGCGTTGGGTCCGGATGCCAAGCCCTTTGATGTCGACGCGCCGCTGAATCTGCCGTCGATCGACATCGACGTTCACGTGGACTTGGACAAGTTCATCGACGTCGACAAGGAATTGTCACGTTTGGAAAAACTGCTCGGCCAGATCGTCAAACAGATATCGGGCAAAGAAAGCAAACTGTCCAACGAGAATTTCGTCTCACGAGCTCCCGAGCAAGTCGTGGCCAAAGAACGAGAATCACTTGACGACTTGCGCAAGCAACTAGCCGTTGTCGAAGGCGACATCCAGCGTCTGAAATCACGCGGCTAAACATCGTCGCCTTTCGCTCCCGCGCGAGTGACGCAACTGCCAACAGCAACCACGCCACGAAAGCGGCCCCATCGTCGCCTTTCGCTCCCGCGAAAGTAGCGAAACAGCCAACAGAAACCACGCCACGAAAGCGGCTCCATCGTCGCCTTTCGCTCCCGCGAAAGTAGCGAAACAGCCAACACGATCCGCTCCGCCAATTGAGCGTCACCAACCCTCCTGCGGCAAAAGAGCACCGAAATAACTGGCAGATTGCCCGGCTGATCACAACCGCGGCGGGAATATAACGGTGTCCAAACATCGCCCGTTTTCCCGCCCGCCATGGTCCCATGCCCCAGCCCCTCCACACATCTCTCATTCGCTTGCTTTTCCTGCCGGCGTGTCTGATCGCAATCATCGGCAGTCAAGACCTGTCCGCCGGCGATGCGATCACCAGCGTCGACACCGGCCGAACGATCACCAAGGTCCGATCCGCTCACCATCGCGACGGCCCACGAATCATCGCCAGCACGTACGAAGGCGATGTGATTGCCGTCGATCATCAGGGCGACGTGATCTGGACCTGTCCATTGTCCGGTGTGATGAACCACGATCTGTGGGTTGCGGACCTGGACGGTGACGGCAACGACGAGGCCTTGGCCGCCAACGCCGATGGACACGTCTACTGCATCAGTGACGACGGGCAGCTTCGCTGGCGATTCAAAGCCAACGACGCGCCGATGTATTCAGTCTGTGTGATTCGACACCAGGGAAAGCCGGTCGTTGTCTGCGGCGGATTTGACAATCAAGTCCGTTATCTTTCGTCTACCGGCGAACTGCTGGACACCCTGCATTCGTCGACCTATTCGATCGCCAAACCTTGGGGAAAAGACCCAAGCAAGCCGCGTCCGCCGGCCAAGCTGCACGTCGCCAATTTCTTGCGACCGGTCATCAATCCCGATGACCCGGCCAATGATCGATTGTTGATCCATGGAACAATGAACGGCATGCAGGATCGCGGTGCGTTCTATTTGTTCAAGCCGTTTGCGTCACAGCCCAAATGGTTGATCCGTTCGCCGTCGCCCACGGTGGTCGGTCATGTCCAAGTCATTCCCGCCGACGATAAAACGCCACCGCGGATCTTGGTCGGGACGTCGGGACACAGCAGCAACATGGCCGTGTCCATTTTGACCACCGAAACCGATCACCAACAAACGTGGCAGATTCCTCGCCGGCATCCAAAGATTGATTCTTTCGGCTATCGCGTGGTCCAGCCGATGGTGATCGACGCCGACGCTAGCGACCTCGTGATTTTGGTGGGAAACACATTGGTGCGGATCTCCGCTGACTTGGATGAAACCCAATCACGTCTGTACCAAGCCGATTACAGCTTTCACGACGCGTGGATGGATCATTCCAACGGCCAACTGATTCTGGCCAGCGCGCAGAGCGGCGGAAGCTGTATCCATTTGATCGATGTCAGCCAACCCGGTTGGGAACAAGTTTTCCAGCAGATCGCACCACCGGGAAAGATCCAAGCCATCTTGGATGGATCAAAGGCTATCTGTGAACAACTGACCCATTTCCGTCGGCCCGCTTGGGAACGCGAACCGTTGCCGGTGTATTTGATGACCGAATCACGCACCGGTGTCGAATCCACCATCGATCAATTACAGGCTTCTTACCCCAGCCCCGTCTTTCTGAACGGCCACCATACCGGACAGGCTGAAACGTTTGACCGTTCCAGCATCCCCAGCGAAAAGTATCGCAATCGACGCGATCGCCGACGCAAGTACTCGTTGTCGCAACAGCAAGCGTTGGATGAATTCATTCCGCTGTATGACAATCATCCGGGCATCGCATTCTGGGGCGGACACGGGAACGATCCGTTTATGTTTCAACCGGACACGATGATGAAGGTCATCGATGCGGCGGGTGGCAAAAAGACCGTGCTGATCTATCCCGAATTGGAGGATCACAGCGATGAATTCGCCGCGGTGACCGAACATTTGATCTATCCGCTGGCGGCACACGCACAACCCCGCAACGCCAATCTGTTTCTTCGCTGCAAGCACAATTTTTGGAACGGCAGCATTTATCAGCCGGCATGGGATCGGCTTCGAAGCGGTGAATTTGCCGACGTCTTTGTGCCTGCGATGGAAGAAACCAGCGACAAGTCGATGGAGATCAGCCTGGCATCACGACTGGGCATGTGGACCAGCGGGGCGGTCAATCAATGGGGTGCACGAAGCGTTCCCGACAACACCAGTTTTGATCGATCACGCCAGCATTCGCACCAACGGCTGCCCAACCATTTTCTGCGAAACATGGTTTACAACATCAGCCTGGGTGCAACCTATATCAATAACTTTGCCGTCGATCAGGAATACATGAGCCTGTTGTGGGAAATGATCGCCAAAGGTGCCTTGTATGTTCCCAAGCGGGACGAAATCGTCAGTTTCAACCCGGTGCACCTGAGCATGGTGTCGCCCGACCACGAATTTTTAAACGAAGGCAACAACGTCAAGTGGTGCACATTTTATGACGCCGACATCGAAGCCACCCGCAAGATGGTCTTCAGTCGACTGAACGGCACTTGGCCCGGCGCCCCCAATACGCCATGGGATTTTTCAACCTATGCCGCCGGTGTTAAAGACCGCCGGTTGAACTTTTTGCCGCCTTATCCCAACGGCCTGGTATTGATCACACCGCCGCAAGATGCGTCAGACGCACCGCTACCGCGCGGAAAGCTGATCGAACACCTGCATCCAATTTATCGTGATGCCATGCAAGAAATCCGGACCAATGGTAAATCGTATCTTGATCGCAATGGTCGGCCGACATTGGCGGCGGATCAACACGCCGATGTCGTCGCGGACAAGATTCGAACCGCAGCCGATCAGCTTCCGTTGACGGTCGACGGGCCGGTCGCTTGGGTCGCGGCCGAATCGTCGCCCACTCATCTACGGTTGACCATCGTCGATGGCGGTTACTTGAACCCCGATGACCAAGTCGCTACGGTCCGTTTCCATCGCGCCGATCCGGTGCGTGTCACCGATTTGCTGACCGGGCAAGTGATCGACGGGACGGATGATCCCACGTTGTCCGTGAAGGTTCCTTGTGGTTTGTTCCGGCTGCTGGACGTGCAGTTAAAGAACCCGCTGTAAATCGGAACCAGCCGGCGTGATCCCTTCAATCCCGTTCTGCGGCATGCACAGCCGTGCCGGCGGCGTCCCCCTTCATTTCGGCTATCAACCGGGCGTTCCCCCACCGGCCGACTCGACTATCATCTTGGTTGGTCGACGGCGCCCACGTGGCGTTCGTTCTTTTCCGCCTCGTCGCGGATGATGATTCTGCCACTGATCTGGATTGATTCGCTGAAATGCCCATTCGCTTGAAATGTTCGTGCGGCAAGGTGCTGTCGGTGAAAGACGAAATGGCGGGCAAAGCGGTCAAATGCCCGGCATGTAGCAAGCCGATTCGCGTCCCCAAGCCGAAAGCGGCCGCGGCGCCGGCGGCACCCGAGGCACAATCGGAGTTGGACGATCTGTTCAGCGAAGAAGGCTTCGATCGTGTGGTCGCAGCCGCATGTCCCGCCTGCGGCGTGGAGATGAAGGCCGGTGCGGTGCTTTGCACCAAGTGTGGTTTTAACAAACAGACCGGCGAGTACATCGAAGGACACAAGGTTGCCGGTGTCGACGTCGACCTGGGAACGCTGCAGCTGCAGATGGCCGAAGAATCGATGGGCCGCGACAGGCAGACGCAGGACGAAATGCTGAAGCGATCGGGGATGCCCTGGTGGATGCTATTGGTCGTGCTGTTTGTCGTCGGCAGTGGTGCGACGCTGGCCGTGCTGACCGTCAACGCTGCCAACCGCGAAGACGATTCGCTGAACTTCAGTCCGATGAAGACGTTCTTGGCACTGGTCGCCGCACTGTTTTTCATCCTAGGCGGAATGGCGTATTTGTCGATTGTCATCAACGCATTCAAGAAATCCGCCAAGGATGGGCTGCTAACCCTGTTCATTCCCGTCTTGTACATGTTCGTATTCGCCATCCAGACCCGAGGCGAGAATCTGAAACGCTTCTTCCTGGCGTTGATCGCATTCGGACTGGGCGGATATTTGGCGTATCGTGCCGACCGCTACGTGCCCAGCAAGAAGAAGGCGAATGATTCCGGCAACACCGTCGTGACCCAGCGGATCGAAGATCCTTGGATGCCACGGATCTTATAGCATCCGTCTTTTGACGCTTGACCAATTGTTTGACCGGCGTCCAAACCACAAGGCATCGGCCCCTCACGATCCGCCGCTGTTTCTTGACGTTCGCTTCCAGCGAAGACGTTGTCGCTACACATTGGCGTCGAAATGATTATCGGCCGACGACCAATCGTCGGTGTGGTCATCGGCATGCGACGCGCTGGTCCAACCATTGAGGCTTATCAAGCGGCGATTCAATCCTTCCACGATGGACGCTGCGCACAACACGTGGCGACCGCGGGTGGCGGTGAAGCCTTACGGATGACCGTCGCTCAGATCGTGGCACGCGGCACAGTCCATTTTCACTCGTGCGTTGCTCATGTCATCCGGCCCATGACATTCCATACAGGAGGATCCATTGGTCTGACGCACGGCCAGAATCTCCGATCGCTGAGATTCATGGTTCAACATTTGGGCCACCCTCATGGCACCATCCGCCGCCAATCGTCGACATCGTTCCTTTCGGTCCAGACTGTCGATCGGACAGCCACTTTCACGACACCAACGAGACGTCGAAATGTGGCACAGCACGGATCCGGAAACACAAGCCACCGCCTGGTCCGCCCATTGCGGTTCGTTGGGCTCGAACATCGGCAAAACGCTGGATTCATACCAACCCGCCAGATCGGAAATCATTGCGGCACGTTCCTCCTTTGGTCTTTCGCTATGGAAAAGGCCGATCAACGCACACGCGCCGTTGACGACGCCACAGAGTGATCCGTACCCGCCAACACCGCCTTCGCCAAACCGCATCATTGCAATTGGAAAACCGTCATACGGGGATCCAAATCGATCAGCCAACGTGCCGACCACGCTGCCAACCACCGCATACATGCAACCGCCCTCCGGATAGATTCGATAGGCTCGGTCGCCGACCTCCCGAGCGTCCAACGGCGAATACGCCCACCCCGAAGTCGACGCGATGGCAGCGGGCAACGATTCCAATTGCATCGGGTCCCCAGCCACACCCATGGCGGTTCCTGTTAACAATCCCAACGACGACAATACGGTGCGTCGCGATACATTGGACATGATGATGATCCTTAAACCGAGACAGTTGAAACCTCAAAGACGTATGCGAGCGAAAAATAGACGCCCAGCAAAATGAACAGCCATCCGGTGCCCTTACGGGCCCACCATTCCATCTGCGTCAGCACTTGAAACGTCTTTCCGACCGTCTTCGCACTGAACGCCAACAAAAAGGCCAACACCAGAACGGGAAACGCGGTTCCGATTCCATAAACCAGTGGCAAGAGCAATGCACCACCCGGCAAGCTTTCCTGAGGCAACTCAATTCCCACGTTCGACGTGACACTGGATATCGCTCCAGAATCCGCACCGAACGTCAGTGCTAACAACCCAAAAAACCAAGCGGCGGACGTTGGGCAAAAGGAAATCGCGAACAAAATCCCGAGCGGAAAAGCCGCCCAGATCCCCATGGCATCCACTCGCTTTTGCAGTTTGTCGCTCATCATGCCGCCTCCGAATGAGACGACCACGACACCGGAAAGCAACATGCCTAAAACAAGGAACACGGGTCCCAACGCAAAATGCATGTACTTCTGCAACCATAAGGAAACCGTTGGCATCGAAAGGCTGCCCAGCGCCAACACACCGGCCAAAACGATGTACAACAGGCACCGCCCAAGTGTGTACAACAAGCCGGCATGAATCACGTGGCGTGAATCATCAACCTTGCTTCCGATATAAGAAATCGCTGCGATGTTCGTTGCCAGCGGACAGGGACTGATCGAGGTCAGAAACCCCAAATACAACGCGGCAACGGTGTAGGTCAGAAAGACAATCATCTTGGTCAATCCATGTAGTCTTTGACATTGGATTGAACGTACGCTGTGAACTTGTTTTTGACGCGCACAAGACTCCAGATCTTGTTCAAGTCTTTGTATTGCCTGACCTTGTCCGACCTGATCTGTGCCACGATCAACGCCGGTCCCTTGACGTTGTACGCTTGGGCAAGTCCAGCGTTTTCCTTCTTTTCATAGTCAATCATCCGAAACTCCACCGTTCCATCCGCCATCTGCTTGGCGAAACCTTTGGTAACCGCTTGTTCCGAATAACCGCCCATCATTTTGCAAGTCGGACAACGTTGGGTGCGGTGGAAGTACATCGCGATCACTCGATCCGATTGCAATTTCACCGGTGTCTGGGACATCGCGTTATGCGTGCCCCACGAAGAGATGACCAGCAGGCCAACGACTAAACCGTTTCGACTCATTTCGTAACACTCCGTGATCGATGATCGCATCGCCGTTTCCCACTGGGCGATATCGCGATGCGATCGGGTTTCAAGATTCTGTTTTCTTGGTTTCCATATCGGGCAATGGAATCTCCACCGCCTGTTCGAGAACTGGCGTTTCCATCGGATTGGATAGCATTCTTTCGACTTGATTGACGATCAATTGCTCGAATCCGTCGGTGTCACCGACCCGCCCCCAGACTTCATCCAAGCGTTTCCAGTCGACGATTTCACCGTTCTGATACTTTGCCAAAACGACAACCGGCATCATGATTTCGAATCGATCAGCCCACTCGGCATTATCGGGATCTTCATAGTTCAGCGTTTTCCAAACAACGTCGCCGTCGTCCAACTGCGTCGCAAAGCTGTGCTTCAACACCTTTCGTGTTTGTTCTTCGATTGCACGACACGTCACGCAGCGTGTGTTGCTGAAGAAGTAGTGCACCACCAAAGCGTCGGTGGTCACCAAGGCGTTTGAACTTTGAGTTGCCGCCACCGGCAATCGGGCTCCATCGGCATCGGCCAATTGAAGTGTTTCCAACTGATCGGCGATCCGCGTCAATTGCTGTTCGATTCGTCCGGCGGCCTGGTTGTCCAGCGATCGAGCGATCAGCATGACCAGAGTCGCCGCGAAAAAGGAAATCACACACACGCCAAGTGCATTTTTCAGATCCATCGGTCTACCGTTTCGTCAAATGGCATCTTTTATCCAACGATCAAGCCAATAGCTTTGCGATCTCGTCGGGTGAAGGAACTTTGCCGACGACTTTCACTTCGCCGTTGATCGCCAGTGCAGGTGTCATCATCACACCGAAGCTGGTGATCTTTGTAATGTCGGTAACCTTTTCGACTTTGGCGTCTGCATTCGATTGCACGACCGCCTGTTCAACGTTCTTTTTCAAGCAATCGCACTTCGAACACCCCGTACCCAAGATTTGAATCAACTTCATTTCCGATCTCTCCAAATGTGAATGAAACGACAAAACAAACAGGTGTTGGCTTACACAAAGAACCACCCGAAAATCATTCCGACGATCGTGCTCATCAGAACGGTCAATACGACAAACGCGATGGTCTTCTTTCCGCCGATGACGCTGTAGATCACTGCAATACTGGGCAGCGACAACGCCGGTCCGGCCAACAATAGTGACAACGCCGGGCCGCGCCCCATGCCTAAACCCAATAGAGCCTCCAGGATCGGGACTTCGGTCAGAGTGGCGAAATACCACATGCCGCCGATCATCGATGCGACCAAGTTGGCGCGAAAACTGTCGCCACCGACCCAACTGGCAACGATGTGTTCAGGAATCAGGGCTCCAATGAATCCTGTTGCCAAAACGCCGCCGAAAAGCAGCGGGATGATGGACTTTGAAAAGCTCCATGTCTCATTCATCCACGCGGCAATCTCATCGGCATCGAACCACGCCCCAACCATGACCAAGGTTGCAACGAACAGCGTCGCGGCGAAGTACCAGCGGTGGTGATAGACCCATGCAACCCATTGGTAGCTGGCTGGGGTCAGATCGGTTTCTGATTCGATCTGGTCAATGTTCAAAACCAGCTTCGTACCTTTGGGATGATCGCCAAGCGGTTGTTCCAGCTGGACACGATAAGTTTCGCTGGTCCGAATCAGCACCGACACGGTCATCTGTCGGCCATCGGTTGTATTGATCACTGTTTGACTGGGGTTGGCCCAATCGCTGAATACCAAGAACAGAATCATGCTGGCGAAGAACAGGACCGTTTGCCAGCCTTTGCGTTTGGCCGGCGGCGGATCAGGAAGCTGCATCGCCGCGGCGCTACGCTTCTGTTCATCGGTGCGAAAGATCACCGCCATGATCAGGCCGATCACGATTGCGAACACAATCGACCCCACGACGCGGGCAAGGCCCAGATCCAACCCCAGCACACGTGCGGTCAGAAAGATCGCCATCACGTTGATTGCCGGTCCGGCGTACAAGAATGCGGATGCAGGGCCCAAGCCCGCGCCGACGCGATAGATTCCCGCAAACATCGGCAGCACGCTGCATGAACACACGGCAAGCACGGTGCCGGAGGTGGAAGCCACGCCGTACGCCTCTACTTTATTTGCCTTCGGCCCCAGATGCCGCAGCACGGCTTCCTTGCGAAAGAATGTGGCGATTGCACCGGCGATGAACATGGCAGGCACGACGCAGGCCAACGTGTGATAGCGGACGTACCACTGCAACATATAGAACGCTTCGTGCATCGCGTTCTGCACTTCCGGGCTGGTGAAGTTCACGAAATAGGCGAACAGGAACACACCCACCAACGCCGCTAAGATTCCCAGTTGTTTTCGGTCCATCATTCCAATCCTACGGCAACCCGCACACAATTTGCCATTTGGCGTTTTATGCAAATACAGGAGACAAAGAAACGGGCGACACGCCGGACGCCCCATTTTTCAATTCGAATTCAATCGCTGCTTTGTTAGCTTGATGAACCAACGCGAAGCCGATGGCGACGGTCAAAAACCATCCCGTTGCTACGCCTTCAATGCAGCCTGTTGTTGTTTCACGTTGTTGTTCAAGACGTTTTCCACACACTCGGTAAAGCCGGTCAGGCAGCATACCGTCGAACGATAGAAAACCATCTGCCCGCGCTTTTCGGTACCGACCAATCCGGCGTTCTTCAGAACGGACAGGTGCCGTGAGACGGTCGACATGTCAAACCCGACGACTTCGGTCAGGTCACACACGCACCGTTCTTCGTGCACCGCAAGTTCGTCCATGATCTTCAACCGCGCCGGATGGGCCAGCGCTTTGAACACCTGAGCGCGGGCTTCGTATTTGGCAATTTCTTTCTTCTTCATGACCGTATTCCTATCGACCAACATTACTTGGCAGTTTAGCCAAATACGCAATCCTCATCAACGCAACTTTGCCCGGCTTTCGCAGGCTGCGACACTTTGTACATCGCGCAAACATGCGGCGAAGTAACCCGTCAAATCGGCGTCGCGATCAGACGACGACGCGCCGACGTTGCACCGAAGCCTACTTGTGCAGAATCAGCTTGTTGTTGCGTGTCCGCTTCAACGTGTAAACCTCATCCTGCAGACAGATGAAGACCTGATTGCAACCACCGGCAAGTTCGGCGAAGTCCAGAACGTGGCAATTGCCGCCATGGGACTGCAACGCGGCACGGCCGGAACTGGGCACCGGCGGCTTCGAACTGCAAGACGCACAGACGTCATCGCTGTCGGATTGATTCCCATACCGAGCCTTCGTCGGACAGGGCTCGCCCGTCGCGTCACTTTTCAGCGGCAGCGACACGGGTCGTTTCGGCTGTTCGGTCGGCTCGTTCATTGACATTGTTCACCCTGCGGCCATAAATCCCTGCCGCTATTGAGAATCGCTTGCAACAAGCGTGAATGATGTGGCGATTTATGTCAATGCGGGCTGTGAAAAAACTTTCGATCGCGGGATCGCGGTTGGCATCGCGTTTTGCGGCAAACTGCCGCTGAATCTCCAGGCCGCTTTGACGGGTCCAGCGAATAGGCCGCCTGTCGGAGACGCCTGCTCTGCACTTCGCGCACGAAAAAAACGGCGATGGTCTCGAGATGTCTCGAAACCATCGCCGTTTACGATGAACTAGGTGCGTCCGGGCCGCGGCAGCGCTTTTCCCGCCCGCGACCTGACCGCCACTGGGCGACGCTGGGGTCTAGAACTGGGCCAATCGGACGTCTTTGAATTCCGTCCACATTGGCTTCCCGCCGTGAAGCTGAAGAGCCAAAACGCCTTCGGACAAGGCCTTTTCGGGATGCTTGTCGGTGAAGTCCAACACCAGACGGCCGTTCAGGTAGTGTTTGATGTTGTTGCCTTTGGCGATGATGACGACGTCGTTCCAGTCGTCGACCTTCATCAGTTCTTTGAACCCGGCTTGGTCGATCAGATCGTCACGCAACACCTTTTTGCCGTCGGCATCCCAGACGGCGACTTCGCCGACCATGCACATGCGTTTCCGGCTGCCTTTTTCGTCGTAGATGAAGCTGGGAACGTTCGGAAAGTCTTCTTCGTTGCGGACTTCGTGCTGATAGCCTTTGACGACCCAATCATTGGTGGCCTGCTTGCCTTCGGTGACCCGAGTCGACCGGTACTGGATCCCGGAATTGTTCGTCACGCTGCAGCGGAACGACAAACGCAATTCGAAATCGCCAACATTGCCGCCTTCCCAGATCAAGAACGTGTTGCCCTTGGAGGGATTTTCGGGGGTGGTCTCGCCGTGGATCACTCCGTCGCGGACGGACCACAATCGAGAATCGCCATCCCAGCCGGACAGATCTTCTCCGTTGAAAATCGGCTTCAGCTCGGGCGACGGCGATGGGGCGGCGGTGTCATCGGCCGATGCGACGGTGAAATGGGTAACGGTGACGGCGGCCAAAGCCACGGCAAGGCCGGCAAAAATGCGGCGGCGGGAAATCGAAAGGACCATCAGGCAGGTTGCTCCTGGAGATGCAAAAGGAAGGGGTGGGGCAGTACCAAAAGGTGTGCTTTACGGCGGAATCAGAATGCCATCCGCCGGGCAGGGACAGCAGCAGTATGATCGCCCGAGCCGGCCGGCTCAATCAGCCAAGCTGACGCACTGATCCGAAACACCAGATCGCAGCCGTCCCGGCGATGGCCGCCGGCAACGCCGCGTCGCCAAGCCTAGCTACTCGTTCGAACGCATCCGATCGTCGGAGGTCCGATCGTTACGATTCTGGCTTTCGGCCTCAGCCGGCTCTTCACCACGATCTTCGGCTTCGACCCGTTCATCGGGAATTTCTGCACCGTGTGGGTCCAGGGTTGGTCGGTCCGTTTCGTCATCCAAACGTGACCGCAGTTCCAGATCCGTGAAGTGTTCCAGACGCTCCGCCTTGTCGTGGATTCTTTCCTGGTCCAATCCCGCTCGTTCGACCAAGTACTGTTCCCACAAACGGTGCGAACGCACCAGCTGTTGGGCTCGCGAACGACCGGAATCCGTCAGACGAAACGAGTCGCCGTCACGCGATACTTGTCCGTTGATCCGCAAAATCGTCGTGGCCAAGTGCAACGGCAATTTGCCGGTCAACAGATTGGCCGCCAGTTCACCCGCACCGGCAGCATCCACCGTTTGCCGTTCCCCCAATCGAAACAAATACGCACAAACATCGTCGCACAAGATTCGCAACGCCAACAACCGACGACGCACCAAACGGACCAGGATGCCGTGTCGCGGTCCGAACAACGCGGCGGCGGCCAACAAAACGCCGGCGGACACCGCCATCATGCCGGCGGTCGATGTGCTGCGGTAACCAAAACCTGCGGGAACCGCGATCGCACCGATGTGCCCCGACACCGCGCTGATGATCGCCAACACGGTGCTGATCGCGATCATTCGTCCCAGCCGATCGGTCAATAGGAACGCGGCCGCCGGCGGAACGACAAACATGGCGACAACCAAGATGTTTCCGACGCTTTCAAAACTGGCCACCGCCGTCACGGCTACCAATACCATCAACACGTAGTGGATCAGGGTCGAACTGAACCCCATGGTCGTGGACAGTCCCGGGTCAAACGAACTGACCTTCAGCTCTTTGTAAAAGAACAGCAAGAACGCCAGGTTGACCAACATCACGACAGCAAGCACGACCACCGCACGAGGGATCGACCCGAAAACAGTGTCCAAGCGATCCAGCGGCGTCAGTTCGATGGCCCCATACAACACGCATCCCGGATCCAGATCCACGTGATCGGCGGCCTGAACGACCAAGATCAAGCCTAACGCGAACAACGATGTGAACACCACGCCCATCGATGCGCCTTCATCCACGCTGCCGGCTCGGCGTATCCATTCGGTGAACAAAGCAGTCAGGACGCCCACGATCACCGCGCCCAAAAACATCGGCACGCTGGAACGACTGTCGCTGATGAAAAATGCGACCGCCAAACCGGGCAAAACCGCATGGGTAACCGCGTCGCCAAGCAGGCTCATGCGCCGTAACACCAAGAAGTTGCCCAACAGCGCGCAGGACACGGCGCAAAGCACGCCGGCGACAATGATCCAGCCGTCCAGTTCCCACGTCAGCGTGTTCAGCGGTTCGATCATGTCACGAATCACGGCGACGTCTCCCGCGAATCGGAGACGGAATCATCCACGCTAATCTTTGCACCGGAGCCGGTGGCTTCAGCGCCGCCGTGGTCCAAACGGTGCGGGCTTTCGGGAACCTGCACACGACTGGGCGAATGTTGCAGAAGATCTTCCAGTTCCGCGACCACTTCGGGTTCCAACACGTGTTCGATCGCATCGGCGTCGCGATCAACGCGTCCCGGTGCGATGTCCGCGTAATTGATCAGATACAGTTCCCACAGGCGGTGCTGACGCGTCAGCCGAGCCGCCTCATTGACCCCGGCTCGCGTCAATCGGACGTGCTGGTCGCGGTCACGGAACCGAACCAAATCGTCGTCTTGGGCACGATCAATCGTGCGTTCCAATTGCCGCGGCGTCCAACTGCGGACCGGCAACAGCGTTTGCATCGACAGAAATTCACGGAATCGATCGGGAACCCCCGACGCATCACGTTCCAAGGTTTCGTAAATCGCCCGCAACAAATGCTGGCGTTCAATTTTGCGGTTCAAGCGCAAACGTCGCAGCGTCCGTCCCAGGATGCCCTTCTGTGGCCCCAGGAACATGCTGAAAGCAAAGAATGCCGTGCAAACCAGGACAATCATCGCGCCCGATGGCAGCTTGGAAAACAACGCACTCATCGCAGCGCCGATGATTCCGCTGATCGCGCCCAACGTCGCCGCGATCAACGTCATCGGGGCCATCCGCTGAGTCCAAAACCGCGCGGCCGCAGCGGGGATGACCAACAACGCAATCATCAAGACCAATCCGACCGCTTGCAGACCAACGATCGAAACGGCGACGACCAGCGACATCAACGCGATGTCCAGCAACAACACGGGCAACCCACGTGAAGCGGCAAAAGATTCGTCGAAGCACAACAGCTTGAATTCTTTGAACAGCAACACGCACAGCGTGACCGCGACACCGGAAGCCGCGATGATCCACTTTGCATCGGCCAAACCCATCGATGCGGTTTTGCCATAGATGAAGGCTTCCAACCCGGCGGCGTGTCCCGTCTGAGTCTGCTGCACGATCCCCAACAGCGCGATGCCGGCGCCGAAGAAAACACTCAGCACGATCCCCAGCGCGGCGTCTTCATGCAATCGAGTCAGATTACGTATCAACAGGATCACGGCCACACCGATCAGGCCGCTGATCGTCGCGCCGAACAACAACGTGGGCAGCGACTTTCCATCCAAACCGGCCGCGCTGGCAATCAAAAACGCCAACGCGATCCCCGGCAAACTGGCGTGACTGATCGCATCGCCCAGCAAGGCACGCCCGCGCAGCAACGTAAAACTGCCGACAAGCCCGCCGGCGCAACCCAGCACCGCGGTACCCAAAATCACCACACGGCTGTTGTAATCGCGAAAGGTCAGAACGCGTTGCCACTGCGACCAGGTCGGCCAAGTCACACTGCGATCGGTCAACGTCGACGTGCCTTCGGCGCCAAAAGCTGTCGGTCCAGACGCGACCGATATCAGCAACACCAAAATCACCAAACCCACGGCCGCCGAATTGAACGGACGTCTGAGAAACCCACGTAGAAAACCACCGATAAACATATTCTTGATGAAGTCGCGAAACGTCGCCGACGAATCACAGACTGCGTTCCCTTCGCCGCATCGCTTCGGTGACTTCGTCCAACAGCGTCAGACGTCCGCCATAAGTCTTTTGAAGATTCTCCGACGTGAACACTTCGTCGACCGGACCATGGGCAACCACGCGCATGTTCAACAGAACGACGTAGTCGAAAAAGTCCGCCACGGTTTGCAAATCGTGATGGATGACGACCACCGTCTTTTGCAACGCCTTCATCTGTCGCAAGATCTCAACAATCGCTCGCTCGGTGGCCGCATCGACCGCCGCGAACGGTTCGTCCATCAAATACAGATCCGCGTTTTGGACCAACGCGCGAGCCAAGAAGGTCCGTTGTTGTTGTCCGCCGGACAGTTGACTGATTTGACGTTTCGCCAAATGCGGGATGCCGACTTGTTCCAGTGCATCCATCGCCGCCCGACGATGTTTTTTGCGTACCGGCATGCACCAGCCGATTTGCCGGTACAGCCCCATCGTGACGACCTCCAACGCATCCACTGGAAAATCCCAGTCGACCGTTTCGCGCTGGGGAACGTAACCGACGCGACTACGCTGATGCTTGTAAGTGTCACCGAACACGCGAACTCGGCCCGACGCGCGTGGCACCAGGTCCATGATCGCCTTCAACAACGTGCTCTTACCCGCCCCGTTTGGACCGATCACGCCGACCAGCGATCCGGCGGGCAGATCAAACCCCACATCCCAGATGACCGGTTTGCGGTGATACGCCACGGTCAGGTCATCCACCGACAAGGGAACCGACGTGTCGGCGGTCACCGCAGTACCGCTGGATGACGTTCCATTTGAAGATGATGCGCCGGACGACGCTGCGTTGACGGTGGAACCGGTGGCGGTCATGACGATGGGTGTTCTTTGACGGAGTTCAATTTGCCCTGCATTCCCGATTCTGGTGCCTGGCCGCCTAACGCACGCGCGACGGTCGTCACGTTGTGATCCAGCATGCCAACGTAGGTTCCTTCGTAAGTCCCTTGCGGCCCCATTGCATCGGAAAACAAAACGCCGCCCAACCGAATCTCGAACCCCTGTGCGGCGGCACCTTCGATCAAGGCCTTGATGTTTTTGGGCGACACACTGCTTTCGGTAAACACCGCCTGTACTTTCCGCTGCACCAACAAATCGACCAATTCATTGATCTGCTGCAGGCCCGCTTCCGATTCGGTCGAAAGGCCTTGCACGCCCAAGACTTCCAAATCGTAGGCACGACCAAAATAGTTGAACGCATCGTGTGATGTGATCATCACCCGGCTTTCCCTGGGAATCGTCGCCAAGGTTTCCTTGGCATACTGGTGCAATTCTTCCAATTCCGACTGATACGCCGACGCATTTTGCCGGAACGCTTCGGCATCGTCGCCCGAAAATTCGGCCAAGGCTTCCGCGACAACGTCGACGCACTGCGACCAAGCGGACGCGTCCATCCACACGTGTGGATCGGCATGCCCCGCAGCGTCATCTGGCATCAACAAGTATTCCTTGTCGATCCTCTCGGTGACCGCATAAACGGGCTTGCTGCGTCCGACCTGGACCAGGGTGTCCGCCAGTTTTCCTTCCAGCATCAATCCGGAATAAAAGATCAGGTCACCCGACATGATCAACGCCACGTCGTCACGCGACGGATTGTACAAGTGCGGGTCAACGCCGGCACCGATCACCTGGACCACGTCAACGCGATCCCCGCCGACCGCACGGGCCAAGTCAGCCACCATGCCCGTCGTCGCAATGACACGGATCATTGCACCGGAGCCGGTCGTTTTCGATTGACTGTCAGACGGTTTACCGCACCCAATCCAACAAGTGATGAACACCAAAAAACCGATACCCAAGCATCGCGGCGGTGCATTAACGGTGTGCGGCGTGCGTCGCGATGACATCGCTAGACCTTCTGTGCGAAAGCACGGATGTCGGCTTCCAGACTGGCGACGCGTTCATCCAAGGTCTTACCCGCTTGGTCCAAGTCTTGGGACTGTTCGGGCGAAAGACGCGTGAACATATAGAACTTCACTTTCGGCTCGGTGCCGCTGGGACGCACCGCGACATAGTTTCCTTCGTCGGCCAAGTCCATGATGATCAGATTGCCGTTCGGGCCGGCCAGCGGGCTGGTGCTGCCGTCGGCAATGCTGGTCGTCGTGTTCGCTTGGTAATCACGCACCGCGGCCACATCGATCGAGGCCAACGATTTCGGCGGGTCGTTGCGGAATGCGGCCATCAGCCGCTGCATCGCAGCCATGCCTTCGCTGCCTTCCATGAACACGTTGACCAGACTTTCGCGGTGCAACCCATGTTGGCGGTACAGATCATTCAAGTACTCGTGCATCGACTTTCCGGCCGCTTTCAATTCCGCCGCCAGTTCGCTGATCAACATGCAGGCAACGGCACCGTCTTTATCACGGCAATATTGTCCGACCAGATAGCCGTGCGATTCTTCGGTGCCGAACAGAAAATCATCGGGGCCTTCGCGATCCACGACTTCGGCGATGTACTTGAATCCGACCAACAGATCGCCTTCACAGCGAACGTCGAACGATGCGGCAATGCGACGAATCAGCTCCGTCGTCACCAACGTTTTGATCACGTACTTTTGTGGATTCAGCTTGCCCGCTTCCTTGGCTTTGGAAAGCACGAACTGGGTCAGAATTGCACCGATCTGGTTGCCATTGAAGGTCGCCCATTCGCCTTGGACGTCCGTGGTCAGCGGCGCCGCCACGCCCAAACGGTCGCAATCCGGGTCGGTCGCCAGTACGACATCAAATCCGCCAGCCTTTGCCGCTTCGATCGGCTTTTCAAACACGGCCGTGTTTTCCGGGTTGGACACGTGTCCCGGGACGTTCGGAAAATCGCCGCTGGGTTCGGCGTGCGGTTCATACACCGTCACATCATCGAAGCCGTCGCGTTTCAACAATGGAACGACAGCCGCCGCGCCCACACCATGCAGCGGTGAATACAGAATTTTGGCATCCCGCGGGCCTTTGAACCGGCACGCCGCAGCGGCGTCGATGAATTTCGTATCGATTTCGTCGGTGATGATTTCCACACGACCATCGGCCAACGCTTCATCGAACGGCGCGACGCGGATGTCTTGGCACGACATCACCTTGTCGATGATCGCCTTGTCGTGAGGCGGCAAGACTTGACCGCCAGTCGACCAATACACCTTCACCGCGTTGTCACTGGGCGGATTGTGGCTGGCGGTCACCATGATGCCGCAATCACAGTTCTTTTCGCGAACCGCAAACGACAACTGAGGCGTGGCTCGATAGTCGTCCAAGAAGTAGACCTTGAATCCCGCGGCCACCATGATGCCGGCGCACAGTTCGGCAAAGTGACGTGATTTGTGTCGCGTGTCATAAGCGATCGCACACGACAGGTCATCGCCGCCGACATGTTGGACGACATAGTCCGCCAGACCTTGGGCACTTTCGCCGATGGTTCGGTCGTTAATGGCGTTGCTCCCGATTTCGTACATCCGGCCGCGACGGCCACCGGTGCCGAAGGGAATGATGGTCCAGAACACGTCGTCCAGCTTTTGCCACTTTTCATCGCGGATGTGTTGGGCCACGACGTCGCGATAATCGGCATAGCGATCTTCGGTCAACCAAGCGGTGATGTTTTGGACCGCCGATTCGGTCAGCTTGCCGTCTTTTTGCGCCTTGTCGATCGCTTGCAGCAATTCGGGCTGATTCGTCTCTGTCGTGCTCATGTTTCGGAAAAATCGGTGGCGTGGAAGATATCGACGGGGCGGAGAGAGAGGTGTTTCCGACGCGAAGGTTGGGGGAACGGGTCGAACGCTCCGGATTCTATTTGTTTTGCGGGGGCTTTCGCAACGAGGCAGCGATCGGCCCCGATACAGCACCATGCTTCGGCCGGACCACCAAATACGTTCATAACGGAGCACTGGCGTACCGAACGGCAACCTCGCGGGGTATCAATTTCACGGTGGCGGTTGTCGGCAAACGTTTCGGCGATTTCAATTGGCGAAAACTTGGCCGACGGTTTCATCCGAACCCAGCCATCTTCTCAGCTCCTTCCTGGTTTTTTAGCGGACAAATGGCCGACCTTATCATCAGCGTCAGCGGACTGCGTGGCATCATCGGCGAAAACTTGACGCCCGAGGTCGCGGTGCGGTATGTCGCCGCGTTTGCCGCACAATTGCCGCCGGGCCCGGTGGTCGTCGGTCGCGACGGCCGTGACAGTGGGCCGATGATGAAATCGGCCATCATGGCGGCGCTTGCGGCCAGCGGTCGCCAATGCATCGATGCCGACGTCTGTGCGACGCCCACGATCGGCGTTCTGGTCAAGGCACGGGGTGCGGCGGGCGGTGTTCAAATCAGCGCCAGCCATAACCCGCCCGCATACAACGGCATCAAGCTGTTTGGTGGTGACGGACGCGTTTTAGATGCCAGCAAGGGTGCCGCGGTTCGCCAAGCCTACCTAGATGGCCGATCCGCCTTCGTTTCCCACGACGCCTTGGGCGAGATCACCGTCGACGAAAATCCGCATGCCGATCACTTGGCTGCGGTCTTGGCGACGATCGACCGCGATCGCATTGCCGCCGCAAAGCATCGCGTGCTGCTGGATAGCAACCACGGGGCCGGCGGCGTGCTGGGCGAGCGTTTGTTGAAGGAACTCGGGTGCGACGTGGTGTCACTGGGCGCAACGCCCGACGGCCAGTTCGAACACACGCCGGAACCGACCGAAACGAACTTGCGTGACGTTGCCAAAGCCGTGAAGGAATACGGATGCAGCGTTGGGTTTTGCCAAGACCCTGATGCGGATCGCCTGGCCTTGGTCGATGCCGATGGCCGCTATGTCGGCGAAGAATACACGTTGGCGTTGTGCGTCCAGCGTGCGATGAATCAACCCGATCTGCGTGGCGCGATCGTCATCAACGGCGCGACCAGCGGGATGAGCGAACGAATCGCCGCCGCGGCCGACCAGCCGTGTTTCCGCAGCGCCGTCGGCGAAGCCAATGTGGCCGACATGATGATTGCAAAGAATGCGACGTATGGCGGCGAAGGAAACGGGGGCCCGATTGACCCGCGTGTGGGATACGTCCGCGACAGCTTTGTGGCGATGGCCCAAGTTTTGGATCTGATGACCACGACCGACCAGACGCTGGCCGAATTGGTCGACCAGATTCCACGGCTACACATCCACAAGTCAAAAGCGGAAGTGTCTGCGGACCGTTTGCCAGAACTGTTCGATGCATTGATCGAGCTGCACGGCGATGCCGAAGCCAGCACCGGCGACGGTTTGCGACTGGCTTGGCGGGACAAATGGCTGCTGGTCCGTGGCAGCAACACCGAACCGATCGTCCGCATGATCGCCGAAGCCGAATCCGAGACGACGGCGCAGCAGCTGTGCCAGTCCGCAGCCGATCTGTTGCAGAAACCCTGAATCTGTTCCCCACCGTAACACCGTAGGTCGCGCTGTGCGTGAGCGGCCCCAGACCGGAAAAGACCTCCGTCCCCTTAAAGCGATTCATACGACACCGAAGTCGATCGCTCGCTCATTGAGGCCTGTTGCGGTGGAGCCTGGGCGTGATGTACGGGACCAACGGAAGGGGCGGTGCCTGGAAACCTGAGGAGGCCAAGCCCGAAAAAGACCTCCGTCCCCTTAAGCCGAGCCTGACCGACCAGCGGGCAGCGTGAATGGTGCCTGCGGATGCATCTGAAAACTGGCGCTGCCTTGCGGTCAGGAGTTTCAGTATTCTTCCAAGCGACTGGCGTCCTGTTTTGATAAATGCATCCTTTGAATCCCCGAGTCCTGCGTCGTGTTTTTTAGGCCGAAAGCGAATTTGTCAGATTCCGCGAAGTCGCGGCTCGAGTTTTGCCTGCAGCAGATCGCAGAATGCATCGGTTTCGATCGGTTCACATTGCCGGTGCTGAGCCGAGAGACGTTGTTTCAGGTGTACGAGGCCGAGCGAACGCCGCAACAGGTGGTTGCATTCGTTGGCAAACACTTGGGGCATGATGTCGAGGGGATTCAGGTTCGCTTTGGGTTGCCGCAGGCACCAAGCACGGGAGGCGGATGTTGTGGTGGGGGTTCATGCAGCGGACCCAGCGAATTGCCGGGCCGATACGACGCGACCAACCGATCGATCACACTTGATCAGCAGATCGACAACGATCCCGCCCTAGGAATCGCCACACTGATCCACGGCGTCGTTTGCGATCTGCTTTCACAGAACAAATTCGCTGGGGCACACTTGCCCGAACTGGTTGATTTGGCCGTCGTGGGAACGGGGCTGGGCATGATTCGAAACAGCATCAGCCTGGTTGCCAAACATCCAAATTCTTGGGATTCAACGCAGTGGGAACTTAGCCCAAGACCTTTCTTGGATGGCCCTTCAATTGCCTACACCAATGCGATCGCCGCGTGGGTTCGTCAGGAGCCGTCGCCAGCCTGGGCCAAGGAACTGCCCGGCGATCTCAAACGGCCGATGCAAAAGTCGTTGAAGTTCTTGTTGAAAACCAACGACTGCTTTTTTCAACCAAGGTTGAAACAAACGCTGCTGTCGCAAACGCAGAGTGAATGGTGGCAGCTGGCCGCCAGCCCGACAACATCCAACCAGGTGATCGCGCTTCGGCACTTGCAATCGTCCGTCATGCCGGATGATGAACAGGAATCCTTGATCCTGGACAAACTGCGGTCGCCGTCCGCTGCGATCACACTCAATGCAATCGCCGCAGTTGAACGCATGGCGGCACAGGAACCTTCGATTGCCGGTGAAGCGATCGTGACTGAATTGCGCACGCTGACAGATCATCGCGACGATGAAGTTCGCGCGAAAAGCATGTGCGCGCTTGCTGGACTCGGTGCATTGGACGAAGCAACCGTCGAGACGGCAACGGACATGCTGGATGACCATCAAAAGCACCTCGTCTTCGCCGGCTTGTTCGCGCTGTGCACCCGCGACTCGGTGTCGGAAGAATCGGTACAAGCAGTGGACCGCTGTTTCGTTCGACTGTTGCGAGCTTGCGACTACGACTTCGCTGACTTGATTACGGCCGGTTACCGGCGTTGGCTGACTGATCCTGAATCCCACTTGCAGGATTTGTTTCAGAACAGCCCCGAGCACCTAACCATTGCCTTGGAAACGCTGCAAAACGTCCCACAACGACTCGTTCCACTTGGCCGCATCGCCTGACGAACCGATTTCCGTCCGCTCAGTGGCTTTGTCATGCGGAGCATGACCTACAAGACTCAGCCGTAGGTCACGCTGTGCGTGACGGGATCTTTTCCGCCGATCTCGATCGCGTCGTCCCTGTCGTGCCGAGCAGGACCTGCGGGCAAGCCGTCGCTGGATGCGCCAGCATTCAGTGGCTTTGTCATGCGAAGCATGACCTACATGACTCAGTGTCCCGTCATGCGGAGCTTGACCGATACAGTTCGATCGGGCGATTTTCTAGCTTTTCCCGACACGGGCGGTTGGTTTACGCTGGTCTCGGGTGAACATTCGACCGTCGGCATCGGTAATCTTCTGGCCCGCAAGTTGCTACCAAACCTGCGTCGATGGTTCGTTGCCACACCGACGGCCGATTCGCCCCTATTCCTTCTTTTCGCATGTTGGAAGCTCGATCTGATGACATGGACCCGTCGCCATCGCAGAAAACGCAGCACAAAACGACGGCCGCTGAGCGTCCAGCCGCTGGAGATGCGGCGTCTGATGGTGGCCGAGGGCAGCCCGTTTGCGTTCACCAAGTCGGTGGATACCGCGGGACTGTCCGGTTCGATTTCCGCGCAGATCGATTGGGGCGACGGCACCACATCGACCGCTGCCGTGTCCGGGGGTACGTCGACCGGCCCGCTGAAGATCCGCTTCGATTATCGCTACGACACCGGTGGGTTCTTCACATCTTCACGGCGAAGCCTGCTGCAAACGGCCGCCGACGCACTGGTCAAACGACTGACCGACGATCTGACCGCGATCCGACCATCGGGCACCAACAAATGGACTGCCAAATTCACACACCCCGGTAACGGATCCAACGCGACGCTGAACAACCTGAGCGTCAACGCCAACGAGATCTTGATCTTCGTCGGCGCCCGTGACCTTCCCGGTGCATCGATCGGTTTGGGAGCGTCCGGCGGCTGGAGTGCGTCGGGATCTCAAGCTTGGCTGAACACGGTCCGCGGCCGAGGTGAATCGGGTGCACTGAATACGTCGGCGCCGACCGACTTTGGCCCCTGGGGCGGATCGGTTTCGTTCGACAACCGAGCATCGTGGTACTTCGGCGCCGACCCGGACGGTTTGAAATCGACCCAGAACGATTTTCTAAGCGTGGCCACTCATGAATTGGCGCACGTTTTGGGATTCGGAACCGCATCCAGTTTCCAACGATTGCTCGGTGGCGTCGGTTTCGGCGGTGCGAAAGCCAAAGCCGTTTATGGCCAAGGTGGCAACGTCCCCATGGCCGACGCGGGACATTTTCGTGGCGATTTGGTCAGCGACGGACAGCAACCGTTGATGAGCAACACCATCGTCATGGGCACACGGAAACTGATGACTCCCCTGGACTTTGCGGCCATGGACGACATGGGCTGGGGCGTGCACAGCACCAAAGGCACCATTTCGGCCAGTCATGACTATGGCGATGACGGGTCGTACCCGGTCAGCATCGTGATGCAGGGCAGTGGTGCGGGCGAAAAGATGTACGAACGGTCCGCGACGGTCACCAACGTCGCCCCCGATTTGACCGTCGTCGGTAACCAAACGATTCTGGTCGACAAGTCGCTGTCGCTGACGGACCTGGGCAAGATCAGCGATCCTGGTTTCCGAAACACCAAGGCATCGCCGGCGACCAACGAAACATTCACTTACACCGTCGATTGGGGCGACAACACGACGCCGACGACGGGCACGGCGACGATCGATCAATACGGCAACGCCAACCGAGTAACGTTGGCCAGCTTCAACGGCAGCCACGTTTACAAATCGACGGGGAACTACACCGTGACGGTCACCGTTACCGACGATGACGGAGGCAACGACAGCGCGTCGTTCCGCGTCAGCGTCACCGCACCGCCACAGTTGATTCTGGCGCTGGACCAAACGACGATCGCCGAAAACGCGGGAACGGGGGCGACGCAATTGCGAGTCAGTCGTCCGGCATCGGCAACCGGGTCGGCTGTCACTGTGTCGCTACAATCCGATGCATCGGAGATTTCCATCCCCGCTCAGGTCACCATCGTTGCCGGTGAGACCACGACCGTGGTACCGATCGATGCGGTCGACGACCAATTGTTGGATGGAACGCAGATGGCCCCGATTCGAGCCACCGCCGCCGATTACTTGGCCGCATCGATCGATTTGGCGGTGACCGATGCCGAAGCGATTGATGCCGCGTTTTCGTCGGGCTCCGTGATCGAAGGCGGCAACCCCGTTCGGCTGACCGTCACACGCAGCAACACGGATACCCAACAACCGCTGACGGTCAACGTTGGCGGAACCAACCGACGGCTTTCATTGCCAGGGCAGGTCACGATCCCTGCCGGTCAGGCATCAACGACGATCGACGTCACCGCGGTCGACGACGACCAGGCGCAACTGACCGCTTCGTACAACATGACCTTTACGGCCACAGGCTATACGTCAGATTCGGCCGGCTTATCGGTTCTGGACGACGAGCCGCCCAAATTCCAGAACCAGCAATCGCCGACCGACGTGGATGACCAGCAGGGCACAACCGCGCTGGACGCATTGTTGGTGATCAACGAACTTTCACGCCGTGGCGAAGACGAAACACTGGACCCACAAACCGATGCATTCAGTGGTCGATATTACGATGTCAACGGTGACTACTTGTTGACTTCGTTCGATGCACTTTTGGTCATCAACGAATTGAATCGGTCGGCCGTCTCCGGCGAATCGAACCCTGGACCTATCGTCACGTCAGTGGCAGGCCCGGCCGATTTTCCGAATGAAGATGAGTCGTCCATTTTCGGCAACGATTCCGCGGCGGATGCTGCGATCGCGGAACTGTTCTAAGTCGCTTGGCATTCCCATCGAATCCATCATTCCCGTCGAATCAACAAAGACGAGTGAATCCAGGGTTCGGGCTAGATTCACTTGGCCGGCAGAGTTCAGCGAGACGCGATCAAACCGATTCGGTCACCCCGACTTCGCCGCGGTCCGCGGGCAAGGCCACATGGCTGGATAACGGACGAACACCCGCCGTTTCGGAATGGGATTCGGAATCTGCCTGGTCGTCTCCGTGCGGCTGGATCGCATCGGTCAGCGATACATCGGCCAATCGCGAAACGCCGCCACCGTTTCCACCGGCCCGTCGTCGCAACATCATCAGGCTGATGAATACCAAGGCCAAGCAGGAAGCACCCATCGCACCGGCCAAGCGAACGGCAATCACGCCGCCGGGATGATCGGCCGCGTGGCCGAACCAACGCAGCGACAAACCACTGCTGAACAGCAAACCGACGGTCGCCAGGCACAATAAGAACCAGCCCATGCGTCGTCGGCGGTGTGGATTCAGCGACACGACGCCGACGAACAAGACCGGGATTCCGACAATCATCGGAATGAATTCAGCGGGATACTTCGCCGAATTGACGAACAACGCGAACACCGTTTGGATGCACAGCAGCACACCCAAAAAGATCGTCAGTTGTGCCATTGATTCCTACCGCCAAGTGAAAATCGTGGTCACAGGCCAATCGTCGCTTCGAACGCGTGCAACACCTTCGCCTGGACCGACGCTACCGCGGCCGACGTCGTATCGGCCGCCTCCCTAGTCTAGCCGCCCGAGACGCCGCGTCACCACCGCAACCGGCCGATCCGTCGCGGCGCCAATTGCAGCGAAACCAACGCCGCAAGCAGGTGCTCAATGACGCTTAGGCCGGCACAAACAGCCACCCCCAAAAGGTGGCATCACGCGGCTTTGTCAGCTTGGGCCGCCGCTCGGGCACGTTTTTCGGCCGCGTTCTTGTAATCGACCACGTCCCAGACCAGCCCCATCTTCTTCAACAACACGATCATCATCCACGTCATGTCGAATTCCCACCACTTGTGCCCGTGCTTGGCCATGCGTGGGTAG
Organism: Crateriforma spongiae; assembly: GCF_012290005.1. Classification (NCBI taxonomy): domain Bacteria; kingdom Pseudomonadati; phylum Planctomycetota; class Planctomycetia; order Pirellulales; family Pirellulaceae; genus Crateriforma; species Crateriforma spongiae. The sequence goes on along the minus strand of NZ_JAAXMS010000005.1, from coordinate 570,968 downwards.
GCATGGTGATTGTTGTGCCAGCCTTCGCCGTAGGCAAAGATCGCCACGATCCAGTTGTTGCGGCTGTCATCGGAGGTTTCATAGTTCTTGTAACCCCAGATGTGCGACGCACTGTTGACCAACCAGGTCGCGTGCAGGACCAAGACCAGCCGCAGACAGAATCCCCAGATGAACAGTGACGTGGCCAGCGAAAGGCCGCCAAAGGCGTACCCAATGCCGAACAATCCGGCCCCCAGGGCCAAGTTCATCGGCAAGAACATCTTGTCCAAAATCCGCATGCCGCGGTCTCGCATCAGATCGGGGACCCAGTGGTTCAAATAGTCTTTGCGGTCGCCGTCATGGGTGTGATAGGCCAACCAGAACACGTGGCTCCACCATCCGCCGTCGTGCGGCGAGTGCGGATCGCCCTCTTGGTCGCTGTGGGCGTGGTGTTTGCGGTGATCGGCCACCCAGTCCAGCGGGCTTCCTTCGCCGGCCAGCGATCCGATGCCGCCGAAGAGGTACCGCACCCAGTTGTGCGTTTTCATGCCGGTGTGCGTCAGCAGCCGGTGATAACCCAGGCAGATCCCCAGGCTACCGGTCAGCCAGTGCAGGCCGATCAGGGTGAACAGCCCCGCCCAAGTGAACGTCATCGGTGCGAACAGGCATCCGATGTGGGCCAGCCCCAGCCAACCCAGGGCATACAGACTCAAGTTGTCACGGCGGCGTCGTTCTTGGGCGGTCGGCTTGCCATGATCCGGCTTCGCCATTCCGGTCGCGTCGGTTTCCATCTGTGGGATCGCCACTTCGCCGGTTTCGGCATCCCCGTGGTTGGGATGCTGGTCAAGGCTGGGCGATTTCGGCGAATCGGCCTTCTTCGGATCCGATTCTCGGGTGGGCGAATCAATGACGGTCGACATGCAGTCTGTATCCTGGAAAAAGTCCGTGGTGAACCAGCGGCCGGGTGTTCAAGATGCGCTGTCTCGATCCACGCCGACCGCCGCTTGTGGAGAATCTTAGCGATCGATTGAAACAGCCCTGTCACAGACCCGACGCTGCGTGTAACGGCCGTGTAAAATCTGTTCAGGTGTCCGGGCCAATCCATCAACTTTGCCTGTCCCGACCGCCCATGACAGCGTTCCGAACCGGGCCCCACAGAGGGGGCATCTGGATTTGCCGGCCCGTCCGAACCTGGATCGGACGCATCCCCGGTGGACCGTAGGGGTTGTAGCGATGATGCGGTTCGATCCGATGGCCAAATCACCGCCTGTGCGGGTACGGCGGACCAGTCGCCCTAGGCCCGATCGCACGTTTGATCTAACCTAAACCGGTCCGCATCATCCCCGTTTTTCCGCCTTTTTCCGAAGCCGTCGACAGATCCTGGCATGCTGAAAGCGCTCGAACTGTCCGGATTCAAGAGCTTCGCCGATCGCACTCGGTTCGACTTTCCCGATGGCATCACCGTCGTCGTCGGCCCCAACGGTTCGGGCAAATCGAACATCGTCGACGCGATGAAGTGGGTCTTGGGCAGCCAGAGTCCGAAGAGTCTGCGCGGCAAAGAAATGGCCGACGTGATCTTCAAGGGCTCGCAAACTCGCGGGCCCTCGGGCGCTGCCGAAGCGACGATCATCTTCGATAATTCCTCGGGGAATCTGCCGGTCGACGCCCCGGAGGTCCACGTCACCCGGCGCGTGTATCGCAGCGGCGAAGGCGAATACCTGATCAACAAACAGGCGGTTCGCCTGAAAGATGTCCGCGATCTGATCCGCGGGACCGGCATCGGTATCGACGCGTACAGCCTGATCGAACAGGGCAAAGTCGACCGGATGCTTCAGGCCAACGCCAAAGAACGCCGCGCGATTTTCGAAGAAGCGGCAGGCATCAGTCGTTTCAAAGCCAAGAAGGCGGAGGCCGAACGTCGCCTGGGCCGCATCCAACAAAACCTGACCCGTCTGGGCGACATCGTCGACGAAGTGGCGTCGCGATTGAAAAGCTTGAAAGGTCAAGCGTCGCGAGCGGAAAAGTATCGCCAGGCGACCGAACGACTGCGTGAACTTCGCACCCAGGTTGCGTGGACCGACTGGCAGGAACTGACCCAGCAATTTGAGACGGCCGAGATCGAACTGGCCGAAGCGATCAAGCAACAAGAACAGCTGGAGATTCAACAACAGGAACTGCAACAACAACGCCAAGCCGCCGAACTGGAATTGCAATCGATCGCCGATGTGGCTCGCCAAGCGGAAGAACAACGTGGTGCATGGCTGGGACAAATCGCTGAATTGGATGGCCGATCCGCCGCCGATCGATCCACCGTCGAAGACCTGCGAAAGGCTCAAGCTTCATCGCTCCGGCGCATCCGTTTGTTACAGTCCCAAGCCGGATCAGCCGCCGCACAATTACGCTCCGCCGGCCAACGCTTGGCCGAGTACCAGGCGGACCTTGACCGCGCCACGCAAAGGCATCAAGAAGCGGAAAAGCAGCGTGACGAAATCGGCGCCGAAGTCGCCGACGTCCAAACCAAACGGACCGAGAACCAACGTGAACACCTGGTCCAGGTTCGCCGCGTCGCCGATTTGGAAGCCGACCGACAACGACTGACACAGAAAAGTACCGAACAAGAACGTGCACTGCAGTCGCTGAAACAGCGTCTGGGCGAATCGCGTGAAGCCGTCGAAATGGCACGCCAGGATGCCAAGGCCAAAGCGGAACATGTCGCGCAGTTGGACCAGTCGATTGCCGAAAGTGCCAAGCAGATCGAATTGGCCGACGCGAAGCTGCAAGACAACCGCCGCAACGCGCGTCGCCGACGTGATGAGGTTGCCGCACTGCGCGGGCGTTTGGAAGGCGTTTGCCAGCGGTTGGACGTGTTGCAAGATCTGCAGAAACGACAGGAAGGCGTTTCCGGCGGCGTCCGCGCAATTTTGGATCGGCTGCGAGAACTGTCGACGCAGAAGAACGATGCCGCACGCCACAAGTGGGCCGGCACGGTTCGCGGGATGGTCGCCGATTGTTTTCGCGTCGACGTCAATGTCGCGCCGCTGATCGACGCCGCCTTGGGCCAGCGTAGCCAGTACTTGGTCGTTACCGGCGATCTGACCCAACAGGCGATTTTGAACAAAGAGGTCGAGGTCAACAGTCGAGTCGGACTGATCCGGATCGATGAATTGCCCACCCGACGACCGGGCGATCGCATCCGCTTGGATGGCATCAAGGGCGTCGTGGGCCGCGCCGATCGCATGCTGCAGTGCGACGAAGAAGACGAACCACTGGCACGACACCTGTTAAGCAATACGTGGATCGTCGACAGCCTGGCGACAGCATTCAACCTGCGAAAGCTAAGCGGTGCGGGGCTACGTTTTGTCGCCACCACGGGTGAACTGTTGGAATCCGACGGCACCATCGTTGTCGGGCCCGGCGGTACCGACACGGGTCTGGTCAGCCGCCGAAGCGAATTGGACGCGGCCGCACGTGAACGTGACCACTATCAATTTCAATTGAACGAGGCGGTCGCCGAAGCGGATCGCTTGGACAAAGTCGTCGACGAGTTGGCGGCCGAACTGGGCCGATTGGAACAAGCCCATCGTGGCGACGTGACCGCTCGGGCCGCCGCCAAAGCCGAATCGCGTCACGCCGAAGAAAACCTGAACCACCAACAACGCGAACTCCGACAGACCGAACAACTGCACGAAGACACCGCAGGCGAACTGACGGGAGTCCAAGACGAATTACAACGCATTGCATCGGAGATCGAACAGGGACGCCAGAGTATCGAGACCCTGGAACTGCAGGGTGCCGATCTGGACGAGGCCCTTTGCGGTGCCGAAACCGCATTCCAAGACGCGACCAAACACGTGATGGCCGTCTCGGTCGACGTTGCAAGGGCCGAACAGAAACACGAAGCCCTGCAAGCGACGATCCAACAACAACACCGCGACCAAAATCAACGCGAAGCGGCGGTTCAAGAAGTTCGCGACCAGGCAAACGCCACACAAAAGCGAATCGACGAAGCCAACGCGCGATTGTTGGACGCCGACAGCCGCCTGGCGATGCTGCATTGGCAGTCACAGGAAAAGCAAGCGGAAATCCGTCAATTGGCGCAAGCGGCTGACGAAGTTCGCACGACCACGAAAGCCGCACAAAAGGCAAGCGACGCGGCGATCAAGGAAGCTGCCCAGGCGGGCGGTCGCGTCCATTCCATCCAATCCGCGCGGGACAACGCTCGGCTGCGTCGCGACACGCTGGCCGATCGCTTGTTGGAGGATTACGAGATCGATCTGCGCGGCACCGAACCGCCCAAAGACTTGCAACCGCCGGAAGACCGCGAAGCGGTGGATCGCGAAATTAGCCAATTGCGAAACCAGCTTCAAAAAACCGGTTCGGTCAACTTAGAAGCGTTGGAAGAACTGGAAGAACTGCAAACCCGATACGACGAACTGCACGATCAGTACCAAGACCTGACCGCGGCCAAGGATTCACTGCAGCGGATCATCGGACGGATCAATGCCGACAGCCGCCGTTTGTTCATGGACACGCTGGAAGCGATCCGCCAGAACTTTCGCAAGCTGTATCGCAAGTCATTCGGCGGTGGTAACGCCGATCTGATTTTGGAAGAAGACGAGGATCCGTTGGAAGCCGGCGTGGAGATCGTCGCGACGCCGCCTGGCAAACCCAGCTTCAGCAATTCGCTGCTGTCCGGGGGCGAAAAAGCCCTGACCGCCGTCGCACTGTTGATGGCGATCTTCCAGTACCGCCCCAGCCCGTTTTGCGTGTTGGACGAAGTCGACGCGCCGTTTGATGAAGCAAACATCGGACGCTTCGTCACCGTGCTGAACGAGTTCTTGGATCAAACCAAGTTTGTCGTCGTCACGCACAGCAAGAAAACGATGACCGCCGCGACGACCCTGTACGGTGTCACGATGCAAGAATCCGGCGTCAGCAAGCAGGTGTCGATCCGCTTCGAAGACGTCAATGAGAAGGGCGAAATCGAAAGCGAAGGCGAAGCCGCTTAGCGGTTCAACCGCAATCGGCACGAACGCTGATCGTCACCGCTCAATGGTTCCGCGGAAGAAATCACGACGATCAACGGAAAGCTTTGGAGATGATTCTGCCTGACCGCACGGAGTGCATTCAATCGGTCAGGCGATCGACTTGCGTTTGTTGCTTTTGCGACGATAGTTCCGCACCACGCCCACGCCTGCGATCACGCCACAGGCCAACAGGGTTCCGGGCTCGGGAACGGCGGTGACGGAAATCGTGCTGATCGACAACGCTTGCCCCTGATACTCGGTCTGTCCGACGTAGTCATTGATCTCATTGACGTAGCCGCCCAAATACGTGACGTAGTTCAGGTACACCCCTGATGTATCGGTCGGGCTGACCCCGGTTTGAATTCCGCTGTTCAATCCGGCAAGCACCAATTGACCGCCCGCCCACGTCAAAGTGGTGCTTCCCGAATCGCCGCCTTGCAGACCAATCTCATCACTTGATGTGCCGCGTTCGAAAGCGAATTCAATCGAATTAGTGATTTGCCCCGTGTTCAGTTCGACGTTGGATGCAACCACGCTGACATCGTTCACCCCGGCGACTTGCATGCTGGTCCCTTCGACGTTGCGTTTACCAAACACGTACAGATTTCGGTCCATCCAATCGGGGGCGAAAGGTGCCGTCGCGATGCTGAGCGGTTTGACGCCGTGCGCCGTGGGGATCGGGTACGCTAAGGTGTAGATGCGAATGTCGGTATTGTTCCCGCCTCGTGCGATCGTGGTGAAACCGTTGCTGGCGTATTGCCGAACGATCCCGTCGCTGCCACGAAACTGGGCAACGCCCGTCGCGGCATGATCCGCCGTCACGTAGTGCTGGGGCGTGATCAGGGCCACGCTGTTGATCCCCACACCGCTGATCTGGTTGTGATCAATCAAGAATCCGCTGTTGACCGGCAACTCCGATCCGACGCTGATCGCACCGGTGGCGAACCGCACATGTCGGTCGGGATCAAAGGAATCGAAAACGGCAGCCTCGGTGACTGAACCCGCGAGGGAAACCAACAAGGCCACGCACGCAAGCGATGGCGTGCGGCGAAAGATGAGGGAGAGAAACACAGATGAGGGATCCGGATGAGAAAATCGAAAAAGTCGTCCAGCGTCTGCGATGGCCGGGTGGCCCAAAAAAATCGATGCCGTGGCGTGGGCTCCAAGTGAGACCACATGCGCAGACAATTGGCAAAGCCTCGGCAGTCTAGTCAAAATACGCCGGAATATTCGTCACACTCATCAAAAAACAGCGCCCTCATCGTTGGGAATTCACACCCACCCGGGATTGAAACGGCGTGATCACGCCCCTTACCCCCTCGGGAAGCGAAAGAGAATACACCACAGGCTGGGTTGGAAATCGATGCCAGGTCCGCGGCGACGCGGCCGCATGCCCCACGTTCTCAGGCCAGCCCCACCGAGCGCTGAAATTCGACCGGGTTCCAATAGTCGACGATCCGATGAATCGTCGGCCCGGACATCTGGATGATTGACGCGGCACGGACCTCAAATCGTTTGCCCGTCGCCGGAAATCCTGGCAAGTCGCCGCGGTGCGTCCCGCTCATCAACCATGACGCAGCCGCCTTGTCACCATCGACCATGACCTCCGTCGGATGGACTTCGAAGTCCGGTGCACCGGCGTAGGTCAGTTCGATGAAGGACCGGATCTGATCAAGTCCGTCGAACTTGGCGGCGAAGGCCAGGTCCTCGAACGATGACTGATCATCAAAGAACTGCAGGACCGCATCCACGTCTTGCCACGACCAAGCGGCATAGTAGTCACGAAGTCGTTGCGGCGTCGTCATGCGAACATCTCCTGGGCGACCTAGCGAACGTTCCGATGCGATGGTGAGTCCTTCTGAAGAAAGACCAACGCCCATCGATCGTGCACATAAGGCGATCCGCGAATGCTAGGCAATCAACGGGTCAACCACGTGTCCGTGCACATCGGTCAAACGAAAATCACGGCCCTGGTATCGGAACGTCAGCCGTTCGTGATCGATTCCAAGCAAACGAAGCACGGTGGCATGGAAGTCGTGAATGTGCACACCGTCCTTCACGATGTTATAGCTGAATTCGTCGGTTTCGCCGTGGGTGTAACCGCCACGGGCGCCGCCACCGGCCATCCACAAACTGAAGCATCGCGGATGGTGATCCCGGCCATAGTTCTTTGGTCCGATCTTGCCCTGGCAGTAACTGGTCCGTCCAAATTCACCACCCCAGATGACCAGCGTGTCCTTCAACATGTCACGTTGTTTCAGATCCTGGATCAACGCGGCGGTCGCCTGATCCGTGATCCGACACTGATTGCGGATGCCGCCCGGCAACCCGCCATGGTGATCCCATCCGGGTTGATACAGCTGAATAAAGCGGACGCCTTGTTCGGCCAAACGTCGGGCTCGCAAACAATTCGACGCGTACGTTCCCGGCGTCGTAACGTCGTCGCCGTACATTTTCAGCGTCGCTTCGGTCTCCCCCGATATGTCCGTCACCTCGGGTATCGACGACTGCATACGAAACGCCATTTCATATTGGGCGATCCGCGTTTCCAAGGCAGGATCCGACGTGGCGTTCAATTGCAACTGATGCAGTTCTTGCAGACGTTCCAGTGCCAATCGTCGGCCCTTTCGATCCACGCCGGCGGGGTTCTTCAGATACAGAACGGCGTTTTCATCCGGTCGCAAACGCACGCCGTCATACTTGCCTGGCAGAAAACCGCTGCCCCACAACCGCGAAACCAGGGGCTGCCCGCCACGCTTGGTCGAGACCATCACGACGAATCCGGGAAGATCTTGACTTTCACTGCCCAGCCCGTACCACAACCACGATCCCATACTCGGTCGGCCCGGAAACTGGCTACCGGTTTGCATCATGGTCACGCCCGGTCCGTGATTGATCGCTTCGGTATTCATGGACCGAATGATGCACATGTCATCGGCCACCTTCGACGTGTGCGGCAACAGTTCGCTCAACCAAGTTCCGCTTTGACCATGCTGCGTGAACTTGAACGGCGAACCGACCAGCGGCAAACTGGCCTGGTGCGCACTCATGCCCGTCAAACGCTGGCCCATGCGGACCGACGCCGGCATTTCGGTACCGTGCAACTCGTTCAACATCGGCTTGGGATCAAACAATTCCATCTGGGACGGCGCCCCCGATTGGAACAAAAAGATCACCCGCTTGGCCTTGGGTTCGAAATGCGGCGTGATCGCACCGCCGGCAGAAGCCCCAGGCGAAACGGTGGCTCCATCGGCATTTAACAAGTCCGCCAATGCGATCGAACCAAGGCCGTAACCGAATCGCGATAGAAACGTCCGACGTGTCGTCAGCCCCGTATCATGTCCGGTGCAAAGAGTTGACGGATTCATTGATGCCTCACACATTCATCTAGGTTCATGACCGCGTTGACCATGACGGCCACCGCCGCCCATCGTGCGGTGTCCTGTGGCGGCGTGTCCACGTGCGACGCCGACTGTACAAACTGTTTCGCCAGATCGGTTTCGGATCGATAGATTTCGGTCTGTTCGTCGACCATCTGACTTAAGATTTCCTGTTCCCGCTGGTTCGGTTCACGTCCGGTCAACGAACGAAACGCCACGCGGATGATCGTGTCAGTATCACCGTCAAATTCCGCCAACCAATTCGCCGCAGCGACCAGACTGGCTTCGGTGAACTGTGGACCATTCATCAACACAAGGGCTTGCAGCGGAGAAGCAGTGACCTCACGCCGCACCCGACAGACTTCTCGCTTGCTGGCGTTCATCGTCATCATCACCGGCGATGGCGATGTGCGTTTCCAGAATGTGTACAGACTGCGTCGATACAGCTTTGCACCCTCGTCGACCGGCAACGGCGTGTATGCCAACGCCACGTCGTACGGCTTGACCGGCGGACCACCGACGTCACGCACCAGCAATCCGCTGACCGCCAACGCGTTGTCGCGGATCATTTCCGCCGACAATCGTTGATCCGGCCCGCGAGCGAGCCAGCGATTCTCCGGATCCGCTTGACGCCTTTCCGGATCGACCACGGACGTTTGACGATACGTCGATGACAGAACCATCATTCGCAACAGACGGCGAAGGTCCCAACCGTGGTCGACCAGGTCGCGTGCCAGCCAGTCCAGCAATTCCGGATGCGTCGGCGGTTCACCCTGATTCCCAAAGTCTTCCGGCGTGCGGACCAATCCATTGCCGAACAACAGTTGCCAATACCGATTGACCACCACACGAGCGGTCAAAGGATGATCCGGGTCGGTCAACCAACGGGCCAGCCCCAAACGATTGCGAGGTTCCGAATCTGGAAACGGCGGCAAGAATTCAGGTGTGTCGGCGCTGACCTGATCGCCACGCTGGTCATACACTCCGCGGTTCAAGATATACGCGGGTCGCGGTTCGCTTTGTTCCCGCATGATCGTGATTGCTTCGGTCGCGTCCATCGCCGCGCCGTATTCCTCTCGCGCCGCGGTCAACTCGTCCATCGCGGACCGGCACGACGGATCAATCGCAGAAACGAAATACTGCAGCATCTGCTGACGATCATCGGCCGACCACTGGTCGGGGGACGTCGCCAATCGATCCGACAATGACCGCCCGTCGAAACACTGGCGGACTTCGATCGGTGACAGACAGCGCTGGAACAACGCAAAATCGTCAACCATGCCGTCTTTGAAACCACGATCGCGATAACGTGAACCGATCGCAAAATCGTTGTACCCCTGACGCCACTGGGTGATGTTGCGAGTCAGATGGTCTTGAACGACCTTCGTGTCGGCGGGTGATCCGTCGATGAAGATCTTCAGCCCCGACGCCTTGGAGGATCCGTCGTAAGTGACCGCGACGTGGTACCAGCGGTCGGCGGCAATCGGTTCGGTCGTCTCCACACAAATGGCATCGCCGGGCCAAAAGTGAACCAGTTTGGCACTCAGCTTGTCACCCAACTTGGTCAATTCGTATCCGATCGATCCCGCATCGTCCCAACCGCGAGATCGACGATAAATGACCGCACGCTGGTCCGTTTCGGAAGATCGGATCCACAACGAAACCGAAAACGGTTGATGGCGTTCGTAATGGCCCATTCCAGGCAAAACCACAGCATCATCACCGGTCAAACGAATGGCTTTGCCGCGGCGTCCGTCGACCAGTTGATTCGCATCCGGCGTCACGGCACGGTGATCGGCGTCCACCTCGTTGGGCATCGCCCGCATCGAGTCCGCTGAAACCTTTTTCCCCGTCTCGTTGACTGATTCCTCTTCGGTGGCCGGCACCCATTGGTCGAATGACAACGCCGCTACTTTGTCCGGGATCGATTGGGTCTGGGATTCGTCGCCGTCGATCTGATCCAACCACTGTTCGAATCGCACGTGAGCCGCTTTGATGGCTGCGTCGTATCGATTCTGGGCTGCTGCAACGTCTTTGCCCGCCTGTTCCAAACGTTGACGCTGTTCGTCGGTCGGAAGCGGCATCGCCGGGGTCGGGACTGCATCCGTGAAATACGAGATCAATCCGCGTTCGTCCACATTGGCAAAAAAGGACGACAGAGAATAGTAATCCTTCATCGTGATCGGGTCATACTTGTGGTCGTGACACCGTGAACATTCCAGCGTCAAACCCAAGAACGCTGCCGCGAAGGTTTGTGTCCGGTCGGCGACATTTTCAATCCGAAATTCCTCCAACGCTACGCCGCCTTCCTTCTTGTGCGAGTGCAGACGGTTGAACGTCGTCGCCAAGACCTGCTCTTCTGTCGCATCGGGGATCAAATCGCCGCCGACCTGCCACGTGATGAACTGGTCATAGGGCATGTTTTGTCGGAAGGCGTCGATGACCCAATCACGGTACGGCCAAACGTAGCGTGCATCATCACGCTGGTATCCGAACGAATCGGAATACCGAGCGACGTCCAGCCATTCGCTGGTCAAACGTTCGGCACATGCGTCGGAGGTCAACAACCGATCGACGACCGTTTCGAATGCGGTCTGCGAATCATCGGCGATGAAAGCGTCTATCTGATCCAGTGTCGGCGGCAACCCCGTCAAATCAAACGTCACGCGACGCAACCACTTTTCCTTGCTCGCCGGATCGGCTGGCGCAACATTCTGTTGATGCATCGCAGCCATCACGAATCGGTCAATCGGGTTGGTCACCCAAGGATCGTCGATCGGCGGGACTGCAACACTCTTGGGCAGCGTTTCGAAAGACCAATGACGTTCGTAGGGCGCGCCCTGCAAGATCCACTGATCCAGAATCTGTTTTTCCTTCTTCGACAGCCCGCGAAGCGAATCAGCCGGTGGCATCACCAAGTCTTCGTCGTCGCTGTGAATCCGCAGGTAAAGCTCACTGGCCTCCAGATCTCCAGGAACGATCGCCTGGTATCCGCCCAAATCGGCAACGGCGTTTTCGTGCGTATCCAGTCGCAGATCCGAATCCTGGTTTTCTGCATCCGGTCCATGACACTTGAAACAACGGTCCGACAAAATCGGCCGCACGTCACGATTGAATGAAATGGTCGGCGTCAATTCGCCCGTCGTGCCATCGTCTTTGCCCTCGGATATCGCTGTCGCCGCTGCGTCGGACGCGGACGCCGCGCCGCCATCGCAGACCACGATAATGGCGGCCAGGAAGCAGGCAGGGATCGAAACCGTATTGGTAGGATTTATCATTTAGCCCGAATGAAGCTACTGGGGAAGGTTCGTTTCGCCACCGCTAAAACCGTATTATCGAACAATTACGTCACGGGTCTTGTATTGCCAAACGACACTTTTGGTATGTTTTGACGCCATCCGCCCTCCCGCCTTCCGGTCCGCCGCTCTCCGATTTTTTGTCTCCCGGACACGCCACTATTGACGAAACCACCATCGCCCAACGGCCAATCCATTCGCGAATCCTTTTTCGCTCACCATCCGGACGTGCGTCACGTTTTGCGGTTGTTTGACCATCTGCCGGGGACGTTGTTTTATGCCAAAGACACCCAACACCGTTACGTGGACGCTAATCAACGGAACCTTCGCGACGTGTTCGGCCTGGAACGATTGGACCAGCTGTTGGGCAAAACCGACTTGGATTTTCAACCGGTCGCTTTGGCCGAAGCCTATCACGCCGAAGACCGCCGCGTGTTTTCCAGCGGCCAGATGGTCGCCAACCAGATTTGGTTAGTTCCCCACGTCGCAGGCGCCCCGCGATGGTATGTGTCAACCAAAACGCCGGTGGTCGATTCACAACAGCACGTGATCGGATTGGCCGGAGTGATGTATCCGATCGAAACCCCTGAGGAACAAGCGTCGTTCTTTCGTGAACTGTTGCCTGCGGTCCGACACCTGGATCAGCACTACGCCGAATCGGTGTCGATGTCGGAATTGGCGGCGATGTCCGGACTGTCTTCGACGCAGTTCAACACACGTTTCCGAACACTCTTTCGGATGACGCCCAGCGAGTACCTTTTGTCACGACGCATCCAAGATGCGCAGGATCGGTTGATCGGGTCATCCCAGTCCATTGCCGACGTCGGCCTGGCGGTCGGCTTCTTCGACCAGAGCCATTTCACGAAACGTTTTCGCAAGTACACCGGCATGACGCCCAAAGCATACCGGAAACGTTTTCGCGGCGATCGATCGTAGCGACTCGTCGCATCACGCGATCCAGCGACGGCGACGATTTAACTTGGGATCATCCAAGACAGCCGTCAGAATGTTGGCGTCTTCGATGATCTGATAATCGAACATGCCCACGCAGATGAAGTCGGCACCGTTTTCGAAAGCGTATCGGAACCCTTTCTTTGGATGCACCGCACCGGCAGCCAACGTCTTGAATGCGATCCATGGCTTGTCGATGCTTTCCATGTACTGGATCGTTTCTTCGGGCGTGCGTTCCCAATAGTTGTCAACGGAATAATTGTCGATGATCAATTTGTCCTTCTTCTGCTCCGGCTTCCACGACCAGTAATCGCGGCAGTGCAGCGTCTTCATATAAAAATCGGCCCCGCATCGGTGCTGTTCAGCGCCCTGAACGGTTGCCAATTCATGCCCGGCCAAACCCGCCGGTACCCCACGACTTTTGATGTAGTCGATCGTTTTGGCCATCAAGTCGTACTTTCCGGCTCGGGCCCAGCGGTCGCCCACGTTCCCCATGATCATGGCCGCCGAAGCACCATTGTCGATGGCGAAATCAATGTTGCTGCGATAATCATCGTCTTTGGGATACACCGGCGCGATCCATTTCATCGTCCCGCCGCGTTTCCAGTAATCCTGAAGCAAGGCGACCGGCTCGGGCCGAGCGCTAACCGCAGTGGTGTTGATACCGCATTGTTCACACAACCAGAACGTGTCCAGAACCTTGTTCGACGTAAAGTAGTTCTTCAGAAACTGTGATACATAGATCAGGTCTCGGCTGTGGGCGAATCCGCTGATCAAGTTACCTCCGCAGATGATACGTCCGATTTCGATGTCACCGATCTTGCCGGCAGGGATAGGCCTTTTCAACTGGCTCAAATCCGCCGCCTGTGTCACCTTGACCGTTGGTTCACTGTTGCCATCGACGTGTCGACGCAAATCGTCTTCTTCGTGGCTTTGCCATCCGTGTTGTTTGGCGATCGCAAATGCCATCGTGCCAATCACAGGGATCGAGATTAAGTTTTTGACAATGGTTCGCCGCTGTGGCGAATCGGCGGGCGCATCGTGATTGACACTGGGTGGAACACTGACACCGGCCGCGTATTTCGCTAACGACTGTCGCACCAGTTGCCAAATGGAAAAGGACCATGAACTGGGCGTTGCAGCGATCAGCCCCAACACCATCGCTTCGACCAAGGTTTTATTGATCAACAAATAGTGGCCTTCCGATGCAAACCCGACGTCGGTGGCGGTCCACGGTGGACGGACAGAGTAATACATCAATAACAAGACCATGCCGACGGTCGCTGCCAGACGCTGGGCGAACCCGGTCATCAAGCACAGTCCGATCAAGATCAAAGCGGCGATGTTTAAACCATCGATCCAGGCGACCCAACCGGATGACTGGGCCAAACGCTGCCACGTTTCTGCCATCGGTCCCGATGCCGATTCCAGATAGCCGGCCGATGTCCATCCCGGCGCCAACCATTTGGCAATGCCTTCATAGGTCAAGTGCCAGCCGACCATCAATCCGAGCGCTGTGAACATCCAACGCTGCGCGACAGAACAACGGGGTGGTGCAGCGGCGGGTCGGCTGGGCGCGGATCGGGCCGAGACTGCGCCAGAGTCTGTCTCGTGTTCGGCGGCTGACGGACAGCAGGGCGGGGCGGTTTGGTCAGAAGCGATTGCCATCGCATCACCTGGGATACCGGGGTCGGGCGGGAACGCCGAACCGTGCAGGCTTCGCAGCCCTGGTGATGCCGACGTTCCATGGGGCGGGGACCGATCCGACATCGCGCGACAACGCCGAACCGATGCCAGACAGTATCGGTGCGACGAACGCACGCCGCGACACGAAAGCGGCGGTGAAGATGTCGCCGCGACAATACGCCCGCCATCGCTGACGAATGGCAAGAATCATCATCGCCCTGGCAATTGGAGTCGCGAAAAGATGTAGACGCAGAGACGCCATGTCGCAAAGACGCAAGGAAAACCGCTCCGACTCGGTTGGCTTTCCTTCGCGTCCTTGCGTCCTCGCGACTTTGCGTTGAAGTCGACTTTAGCCAGTCGCAAAGTCTTCCGAGACAACTTGCCGCCGATCAGTTGCTCCAGTCCACGTCGGCGCGGCTTCGCAGGCGATTGCTGACACTGGGGTCGCCCGCGGCAACTTCCAGACGTTCCAAGACACGTTGCATTGGGACCTGTTGCGCCTCGTGAATCAACATCGGCGTGATGCCGGGAATGATCACCGACGTTAGGCTGCCGTCGTGAGCCTGCTTGACACGCGTTTCCAGTTGTTGGAGCTCCGCATCGCTGCCGACCAAGAGCATCAGTCGCTGCATCCCACCACAGTCCAGCAAGCCGGGGCGGACCTTGGCGACCATCGTTTCGGGCCGAACCTGCGCGTCGTGCGAGACGTTCGATTGTTGTGCTGTGAAGCTGGCGGTTCGCGTCGGCGACACCAGATCCGAATCACCCAATGCGTCTTCATCCTGCAAGCGATTCGTTTGCGACAAAGCCAAAGTCGCCGGTGTGGTCGTGCTCAACGCCGGTGACAGCGGCTCCTCTTTGGCCGTCGATTCCGTGGCATCCACCGCGTTTTTGACCAACGGCAACGCGGCATCGGAAAGCTTGGACACCAGCGTGTCGGCATTCATTCCGGGTTGGTTTGATCGCAGCATCGCCAACAACGTTTGGTCGACCATCGACTCGTGTAATTCCGCCAACAGCGGTTCGAATCGCACCTGCAGTTCACGCGGCATTTCCGACCAGGCGTTCGCATCGGCTTTTCCGTCGGTCGACGTGGCTTGGATTCCTTCGGCGATCAACACCGCGCGGCCCTCCAGCCTGGCCCGCATCGTCTGCAATTGTTTTGCCAACTCGACAAAGAACTGATTGGTCAACGATTCTGCTTTGGTGGACATGATTTGGCGACCGATTTCGCATGCCATGTTCACCCGTTCGGTGATCGGGTCGTCTCCGGACAGGCCGACATCCATCGCATCAGCGGAACTCTGCATCAGATGATCGGCCGAATTCGTCGTTGAAAGCTCGTTGCACCGGTCGATCAACCGGGCGGTGACTTCGATCGCCGAAGTGATGTCCAATCGTCGATCATGCAGGCGGACGATAAATTCACGAGAAATCGCAACGACGTAGCTGGCGACCAACCGGGACACCGCATTCGAAATCGTCGCATCGGCAATGCTGGGTTCCAAGAAATTCCTGATGGCCTGGTCTGACTGCAACGCTTCCTCTGGTAACCGCCGAATCAAGCTCATCAGCCATTCGCGGCGCGAATCATCATCGGCGCGATACATGCCCAGCATGGCATTGCGGATCGCTTCGCGTGTCATCTCGCTTCGTTTGATCAATCGGTCGATCACCGGTTTGGCAAGCTGCTTTGCTTCACCGGGCCGCCCCAGCCATGACAACAGCAAGTGTCGAATCAAAGCGGGCGCCAGCAACTTTTCCTCCAAAGCCCGGACCGTTCCCAGTCGGACCGCCCCGACCGAACGCAGAAGTGTCGCCGGCATCCCCGCGGTGGCGTCTTCGGTTCCCCGGCGGGCGGCTTCCAACAGATCGTGCGCGCCGTTTGCGGCGGCCCAAAGGTAGTTGACGATCGTTTCACGGGGATCAATCCCCTCCGCTTCGTCCGCCGGTCCGGTGATGACATAGGCATCGCTTAGCGGTGATCGAGCGGCGGGCAGGCTTTCGAATCCCGCTCCCGCATCACCGGGATAACTGTTGCCCGGCTTCATGAAGTGTTGCATTTCCTGCAACGTTGCCTGGGTGTCGTGCAGCAGCAACGGATTGGCGGGGTTGCCGCGCATCGCTGCGGCCGACAGCAAGGAAACGATTTTGCTGTTTTCCAAACCGGCTTGATCCAGCAGATTGCGCAGCAGATGGACCACGTCCAGGTACATGCCGCCTCCGGTCCCGCCGGACACCGATCCGATCACGTAGACCATTGGAATGCGCTCGCCACAGACCGCCGCCAAGTGATCGATCGCCTCGACCAAAGTCCGACGAATCGTTTCGCCATGATCGACCAGTGCCAGACGCCCGAGCGGACGCATGCCTTCGGTACGTCCGTTTCGCGGCACGTTGTAGATCCAGCGACGCGAAATGGAACCGAATCGTTGGTGCTGTTCACGCCGATAGTCCATCGCAGACTTCAACGGCGTGTGCACCAGATGGCACTGTGGAATCAGATCAGATATCTCCGCCAACTTGGTGGCCTGGATCGTCGCGGCATCGGTATCGATCAGTACCGAATGCAAATCCATCGGGCTGGCGGAATACAGCTTGGCGATACGCGACCGCAAATCATGCAGACAGCTTGCTCCGGTGCCTCCCAGCGCAACGACCAACGTATGGCTGGTGATTCGGCCGGAGATCGACCGAGCCTTGGAATCCAATTGCGGCAAATCTTGAACGCTGGCTGGTTGATTTTGCCCGAAGGACAATGGATCGGTTTGGGCCGAACTGCCTTTCGTGGGCATGCCGGATGCTGTCGCCGAACGGCTTTGAACGTGGCGTAGTGCATCGACGAAATCGGCACACGAATCGAAACGTCGCGTGGGATCCTTTTCCAAAGCCCGTGCCACGATCGGTTGATCGCAGGCCGGCAAGGCATTCAGGTTGGGCGAACCATGAACGTGCTGCGTTGCCAATTGTGCGATCGTCCGTCCGTTGAACGGACGCGCCCCGGTCAACATTTCTTGGTACATCACCCCAAGACTGTATTGATCGCTGTGCAGGCTGGGACGTCCGTCAAACACCTCCGGCGGCGCGTACGTCGGCGTCAGACCGCCCACGATGCTGCAATCCGCTTCGCGCAGGTCTTTCAATAAGCCAAAGTCGGCGACTTTGACGTGACCGCCGACCAACAGCAGATTACCGGGTTTGATGTCCAAGTGTTGCAGTTGGTATTTGCTGTGCAGGTAATCCAGCGCATCAGCGGCGTCGTGCAAATAGGCCAACAGGGCTTTCCGCGGAATCCCACAGGATCCCCGATCGCAGTGCCGCTTGAACACTTCTTCCAAAGACCCATCAGCCAGTTCCGTCACGATGACAAGTTGATCGTTGACGATGCCGAATCGGTCCAACGTTAACAGGAACGGATGGTGAACGCCTTTGATTCGTTCCAACGATTTCAGTTCGCGTGACCCGCGGTTCTCGTCCGTGGCACCGAACACAAATTTGACGGCCTTTTTGATACCTCCGGGCGCATCGGCACGCCAAACCTCGCCGAAGCCGCCTTCGCCGATCTTTTCTTCCAGGACGTAGCCCGAAAACGGCTCGTACCCGGGAGCGATCAAACGAGTGGAATCTGCAGTCTTGGTCATGAGAGCGACTTGAAATAGAAAACGGGGATCAACATTCACCGATCGGGACGATCGACTACAGTTCGCTGAAGTAGCTCTTGCAGGCCTGGTCCAAGTATTCCGGACGCAGGGTCAACGGAATTTTTCGATAGCGACAGAAATTGGCGACCTGCGTCAGCAAATCGCGGGGATGGCATCGACGGGGCGGCCGGCTGCTGCGTTTGTAGTATTCCAGCAGATACTCGGCGGCTTCCGGTGTTTCGGGGAACCCCAATCGTGACGCGACCGTCTTCATCAAGATTCGCATCTCTTGGGCTGACGGGTTGTCCACAAAGATCTTGTAGGGGACGCGACGCAAGAAAGCCTCGTCCACCAGATCATCTGGATTGATGTTGGTTGAAAAGATGATCAGCTGTTCGAAGGGGATTTGAATCTTCTTTCCCGTCGGCAGAGTCAAGTAATCACACTTGTTTTCCAGCGGAACAATCCAGCGATTCAACAACTCCTCCGGTGCAATGCGTTGTCGCCCAAAGTCGTCGATCAACAGACAACCACAATTGCTTTTCATCTGCAGCGGCGCTTCGCAGATGTTCGAACGGGGATCATGCCGGACTTCCAGGTTGTCCATCACCAATTCACCACCGACCACAACGGTCGGCCGCTGGATTCGCATCCAACGCCGGTCCCATTCGTCCGCCTTTAAAATCTGCCCGTTGCCTTCGGGCACGGGAGCTTCGCGATGGAAAGCGTCGTCTTGCAGTTTGATCAGGTTGCCGTCATCTAGGATCGCATGGGGAATCCAGATCTCTTGCCCCAGACATCCGGTCAACGACCGCGCAATCGTCGTTTTGCCGTTGCCGGGAGGTCCGTACAGGAACAGACCGGTGTTGCTGTTGACCGCCGGGCCCAACTGATCCAACAAACTGTTTTGGTACGAAATATCCGCCATCGCGGCGGCCAGTTGATCGCGATCAATCGGATCCAATCCGGCCGCCTGAGCTTCCACACTGAGGCAGTAATCCTGCAGCGGCACCGGCGCCGGGCCGACATAGCTGCAGTGTTGCAGATGAGCTTGCGTCTGCTTTTGTCCCTGTTCGGTCAGCGAATAGTAGTAGTCGTTAAATGGTGCCGGTCGGACGTGCGCCACCAGCTTGCGTGTTCGCAACAGATCCATCAGCGGTTCGACGATGCGAAACGGCAATCCCATTCGCTCGGCCGTATTTCGACCGCTGACTGTACCGGCGACGTTGATCGTTTTCAGCGCAAGCGCTTCGATAAAGCTTTCGGACAACCCGGTTTCGGCCAGGCTGGTCGGTTCGGCGGGCCAAAAGGTGTCGTCGCAGAGCAGACTGCCCAGCATCGACGGCTCGAACGATTGCGTTTCTTGGACTAGCACAGGATCGTTGGGTTTGTAGCGAATGTGCGGCTTGTTTGGCGTCGCGCCGACGAGGGCGCAACGCGGGCTATCGGTGAAAGCTAGCTCGCGAATCCAAGTCGCAAGAAAATCTTTCCGATTGACGCTTGTCCACAAACTGCAACCTAGGATTCAGCGATGTGGTCACCCGCCGGTTCGTTATCGAACCCCCTCACGTGCCCCCTGGGTTGGCCCAATACGCATTTGCAATAACCGTCAACATGTCATCCGTTCACAATGCCGCGTTTGATCGACTGTGCCAAAGCACAGCTTGCATCGACGACGTTTGGTTCCTTTGCGGACCAACCAGCGTCGGCGATTCAGTCCGTCATATCGCGATTGACGACGAACCGTTTGTGATCGGCCGAAAGGCCGGCACCGCGCTTCGTCTGCAATTTCGGACGGTCAGCGGAAACCACGCATCACTGTCGGTGGTCGATGGACGGTTGATGGTTCGCGATCTGGGCAGCACCAACGGAACGTACCTGAACGGCAAACGGCTGGAATCCGGATTGGAAACCCAGCTAAAAGACGAAGACCTGGTTCACTTTGCCGAAGCGCCCTTTCGTATTCGCCGCCAGTCACCGACGGGTGTGACCGCCGGAACAATCAGTGAAAACGTTTGCGACCAGGCCCTGGCCCTGGTGCAGTTTGATCGGCTGATGAGTCAACGTTTGGTTCGTCCACACTTTCAACCGATCGTCAAACTCCAGGAAGACGACCAAGTCGGTTTCGAGGTCTTGGGACGCGGCAGCGTGTTTGGATTGGAATCGGTCGGCGCAATGTTCCGCGCGGCCGAGCAATTGAATCTGGAAGTCGAACTTAGCCGCTTGCTTCGCTGGGAAGGGCTGCGAATCGGACGCGACATTCCCGACGACCCTACGCTGTACGTCAACACGCATCCGAAAGAACTGGACAACATCGAAGCCCTGATCGCTTCGCTGCCCGCGGTTCGTGAAATGGCGGGCGACATGAACCTGGTGCTCGAGATTCACGAAGCGGCGGTGACCAATCCCACAGCCATGCAACACTTGCATGCCAGCATGAAGGACTTGGGAATCCAATTGGCCTATGACGACTTCGGCGCCGGTCAGGCCAGACTGGCGGAATTGATCGAAGCACGTCCGGAAGTGGTGAAGTTCGACATCTCGCTGATCCGCGGCATTGATTCGGCGGACGATAACCGATTCAAGATGCTGCAGTCGCTGGTCACCATGGTCCAAGACCTGGACATTCGCGCCCTGGCCGAAGGCATTGAAACGCCGGAGGAAGCCCAAGCGTGTCGCGAGATCGGGTTTGAATTGGCCCAAGGCTATCACTTTGGCCGTCCATCGCCTGCCTAAACGACGACCATCGCCCGAGTCGGTTTCTTTTCGATCGGGCGATTTCTTTCACGGGAACAAACGCTTCCCTCTTCATCGGTTCCCATCTTTTTGGTGACCGGGCCTGGCCTGAAAGACGGCCGGGTGACGCTCGGTTGCGCCCGACACCAACACGCATCGGCCAGCGGTTAGAATGTCACCGCCCCGATGCAGACAGGCGGTGCTGTGCGGGGCCAGCCCCACTTCGCGGGCGATCCTTGACCAGGGCGGTCGACCGGCATTTTCCTGTTCGCGTCGCCCGACTTCTATCCACCGCCATTGCCCTCCCTGATTCTCCCTCCCGATCCCCATTCATTGCTGTGCAGGTGTAGTACTCATGTTGAGTTTCCCGACTCGTTGGCTGATGTTGTTGCCTTTGTTGGTCGCAACCGTTTCGGCATCGGCCGAGATTTCCGTTTGTTCTTTGTTCACCGACCACATGGTCGTCCAGCGTGACAAGCCCGTCCGCGTTTGGGGCTGGACCGACGCCGGCGCCGAGGTGACCGCTTCGCTGGGCGGACACGATGCCAAAGCAACGGCCGGAAGCGATGGCCGTTTTGTAATGGAACTGGCGGCTCTGCCCGCCGGTGGTCCACACGAATTGGTCATCCAGTCGGGCAACGACGCCAAGACGATTTCCGATGTCTTGGTGGGCGAAGTCTGGATCTGCAGCGGCCAGTCCAACATGGCTTGGGCAGTCCAAAGTGCGAACGATGCGGACTTGGAATCGTTATCGGCTAACTACCCGCAGATCCGTTTGATCAGCGTTCCTCAGGTTGGCACCCAAGAGCCGCAAAAAGACTTCAACGGTCAGTGGTCAGTGTGTTCGCCCAGCACGGTCAAGGATTTTTCCGCCGTTGGCTATTTCTTTGGGCGTCAACTGCACCAGACCCTGGACGTGCCGATCGGTTTGATCGACAACGCTTGGGGCGGTTCAGCCGCGGAAGCGTGGATCAGCCGCCAGCGATTGGAGAAGGCCGGTGAGTACGAAGACTTGCTGAATCACTGGGACGAAATGGCCCGCAACTATGACTTCGCGAAAATGAAGAAGGCTTATGAGGAGCGTCGTCAGGCATGGATTGATGGCGGTCGCAAAGGCAATGCACCGCGTGCGCCGCGAGATGCGATGTCGGGCAACCATCGTCCGGCAAACATCTACAACGGCGTGCTGAAACCCACGATCGGATACTCCATCCGCGGTGCAATCTGGTACCAAGGAGAATCCAATTCCAGTCGCGCTTACCAGTACCGCAACTTATTCCCGCTGATGATTCAGTCTTGGCGTGACGAATGGGGTCAAGGCGACTTCCCATTCTATTGGGTCCAGTTGGCCGATTTTCGTGCCGAAGTCGACCAGCCGGCCGAAAGCGATTGGGCGGAATTGCGTGAAGCACAAACGATGACGATGGACAAGCTTTCCAACACCGGACAAGCCGTCATCATCGACCTGGGCGAAGCGTCTGATATTCACCCCAAGAACAAGCAGGACGTCGCCAAGCGTTTGGCCCGTTGGGCGCTGGCAAAGGACTACGGCATTGATGTGCCCTATCAAAGCCCACGATTTGATTCGGTGGAATTCGACGGGGACAAAGCGATCGTCAAATTCAGCCACACCGGTCGTGGGTTGGACACTTTTGACGTTCGCGAAATGATCGGATTTACAATCGCCGGTGACGACAAAAACTTCGTCCACGCCGAAGCCAAGTTGATGCCGGGCACCAAAGACACCGTGGTCGTGTCCAGCCCCGAAGTCAGCGATCCAGTGGCGGTCCGCTACGCTTGGGCCGACAATCCGATTTGTAACGTTCAATCGGCGGACGGTTTGCCGCTGACTCCGTTCCGCAGCGACGATTTCCCGGGCGTTACCGCCGGCAGAACCGCTCCATAAGCTGACACACCGAAAGCCGACACACCGTTTGATCGCAACGTTCAGCATCTTGCTGCTCTTACCAGGCCGGGTGAATCCATGTCGATTCGTCCGGCCTGGGTCGTTGATGGCTCGTGTTTCGCCGACGCCGGATCCGAAACAGCCCCGATACGATCGATCCCGGTCGTGGTTTGGTCAGTCGGTTTCCGCGACGCCCAATTTTCTGCTATCACTTGGGGCATGCCCGCAGAAACGTCCAAGTCGATTTACAACGTCCCCAATCTGCTGACCTCGATCCGCCTGGTTTTGGCAATCGCGGTCATTGTGTTGATTCCGTTGGCGATGTATGTCCCCGCTTTGATCGTGTTTCTGGTTGCCGTTTCGACGGACTGGATCGACGGTTATTGGGCCCGGAAATACGGCCAAGTCACAAAGTTGGGCCGGATCTTTGACCCGTTCGTGGACAAGATCATCATCTGTGGCAGTTTCATCGCATTGGTGGAGATTCGTGACAGCGGCGTGGCCGCGTGGATGGCAATCGTTGTCGTCGCTCGCGAATTGCTGGTGACCAGCTTGCGCGGCATGATCGAAGGATCGGGCGGCGATTTTTCCGCCAAGTCACTCGGCAAATGGAAGATGGTGTTGCAGTGTGCCGCCGTCGTCGCCGTCCTGCTGGTGCTGATCGCACAGCCGGCGGCTCCATGGTTGAAATGGACATCGTTGGGTCTGCTGTGGGCGGCCGTTGGATTGACGGTCTATTCCGGATACGACTATGCCTGGGCCGCGGCAAAGATGATGCAGGATTCACCCGACGCGTCGACACCACCGAAGGATGGCGTTTGATGGGATCGGTCGTCCAAACTTTGTTGGGCGGACTGTTGTTGGCGCTGTTTCCCGCCAGCCTGATCGCCTGGATCACCCTGTTGAAACGTCGCATCACGTCCGGCCGCTTGTCGGCGTTGTTGCCGTATCGTCCGCGACCATTGCCGCACTGGTCACCGCTGACTTTCTTGGTGCTGATGGGGCTGTTTCTGGTTGCCGGCCCGTTGGTCCGACTGGCGTTCGCCTCGGTCGGCTTGGTCGATTGGCCGGAAAGCGGAGCATCGTCATCGTCGGCCGCGCCCCAGCGTTCGGCAGAACTGATGATCGGCGCGACCGTGTTTTTGGTGTCCTGTTTGCTGACCGGCGCTTACATCTATGTGATGGCTCCGAAGCGGTTCGGTGTCGTGGGACTGCGTCCGACCTGGTCGGGTGTCCGGCTGGGATTGATTGCATCGGTCCTGGTGTTGCCGCCGCTGATGATCTTGATGGCAGCCGTCAGTTGGCTGGTGCCGTACGAGCACGAAGTCTTGGACGTGATGGAAAAGCAATTGTCGCTATCCAGCTTTTTGAAGCTGTTCTTTGTCACGGCGATCCTGACGCCGATCGTCGAAGAATTCTCTGTGCGGGTTGTTTTGCAAGGTTCGCTGCAAGGTCTGGCTGATGCCGGGAAAGTGCGTCCTTGGCACGACGACGGCCAAGCGGAATCAAACAACGCGGCGGCCGAATCCAGCCCGGCGACACCGACCGTCACCGACACGCCATCGTCCGATGCCGGAATTGCATCCGCCGAAAGCGTGTCAAATGCGCCGGAGCCGACCGATCCGACGCCGACCAATCCCGTCCAGTGGGTTTATCAACCGATCCCCGGACGACCGGAACCACCACCGCCGCCGGCCGACGCGGGTGGGTTTCGTCCGGCCGATTGGCCGATTGTGGTGACCAGCCTGTTTTTCGCCTTACTACACTTTGGCCAAGGCTTGGCACCGGTGCCGTTATTCTTTTTGTCACTGGCGCTCGGATATCTGTACCGTCAAACGGGCAACATCACCGCTTCGATCGTCGTGCACATGGTGCTGAATAGTCTGACGATGATCGTCACCTTCGTCACGCTGATGACCGAAGCCTAAACGACGCTTGAATCGCAACGGTTGCGGTTCGGGCGGTGCTTTCGAGGAGCGAAAGACGACTTTGGCGGCTAAGCCTTGCCGATGGTCTGTTCGATCGACGCGATCACATCGTTGCGATCGATGTCGCTGACCAAGTCCACGTGACCGATGCGGCTGGGCAAGATGAAGCGAAGCTTGCCGTGCGCGACCTTCTTGTCACGCTGCATCACCGTCAACATCGCTTCGATGTCCGCGGTGTCCATGCTGATCGGCAATTGGCAAGCGGCCAGCAAATCGCTTTGGCGTTCCAGTAAGTCCGCATCACACATGCCGATTCGGATTGCCAACCTAGCGGCCATCTGCATCCCGATCGCGACCGCTTCACCGTGCAGCCAAGTCCCGTAACCGGTGGTGGCTTCGATCGCGTGGGCGAAGGTGTGCCCGTAGTTCAAGATCGCACGGCGGCCCGATGTTTCGCGTTCATCGGCGCCCACCACGCGGGCCTTCGATTCACAACTGGCGGCAATCGCATAACGCAGAGCATCGGCATCCCGCCGAACCAACGCATCCGCATTGTCCACCAGCCAATCAAAAAACTTCGCGTCATCAATCACGCCGTACTTCACGACCTCGCCGAGGCCGCTGCGATAGGTGCGATCCGGCAGCGTTGCCAAGACATCGGTATCGATCCACACCGCTTCGGGTTGCCAGAACGCACCGACCATGTTTTTTGCCCCGGGCAAATTGATGCCGGTTTTGCCACCAACACTGCTGTCGACCATGGCCAGCAACGTCGTGGGGACTTGAACGAATCGCACCCCACGGGCAAACGTTGCGGCGGCGAACCCGGCCAAGTCACCGACCACGCCCCCGCCGACGGCGACGACGACGCTGCGACGATCCGTGCCCAGGTTCAGCATTTGATTCCAAATCCCACCGATCGATTCCACCGACTTGCTGGTTTCGCCGGACGGGATGTTGATGACGTCCACGCGGACGGCATCACCGATTGAGTCCAAAGCCTTAGCGATCGGCGTGGCCCAGCGCTTCGAAACCGCTTCATCGACGATCAAGACCCAGTGCGTCACATCGGCAGCAGCATCTGTCAAAAAACGCACGTCGGCGGCACGACCTTCTTTGCCACAGATGCAAGCTGACGTGATTCGAATCGGATAACTGCGGTCATCCAACGGCACCGTGACGGTCCGATTCGACGAGTCGTCTGTCGTGGGGGCTTGGGGGTTGGATACCATGAAACTGAATCGCCAAGGTCGGGTTCGGCCGGAATCCACTGGGTCACAGACCGCGGGGTCGATCCGGTGTCGCAAAACCAAAGCTTAGCCCGATGCGATCGGTCGTGAACCCGCCCTGTACCGCTGCGGTCAATCGTTCATGCTGTGTGACACAGCCGGCGTCGATCGTCCGCGGGATGCCGCCCACGACTCCGACCCTTTCCGTCCGCGTTTCCCCAAACCGCTGATCGACGTTCGCCGATGAACGCAACCGACACCGCCATGCCAGCCGCGGCCGACACACCCCAATCGATCGATCCGCACGCCGCGGCGCCCACCAAAATCACGCGACGCGGCATTTGGATCGGTGTCGGTGTGGTCGTGTTCGCAATCGTTTTTGCATTTGCCAGTATCTACGCTCGGCGGACGCGTCTGGAGCAGACTCGGCAGTTTTTCGGAGCCCCGTGGATCACGGCAGTTCAGTTGGCCGACCAAGTTCAACTGTTACCAGGTCCGGACGCCGAGTTTGAGCCTGTCAAGCTGACCGCCACGCCGGGGCTGGGTCATTTGCGACGCGCCCTGCTGGATGAACGCCACTATCAATGGGACACCGTCACCGACGGATCGGTCGCCGACATTTCCGGCGAAGACGCGATCCACATGACGTTGCAGTTTTCCGATCCCATCGGTCGCCGAGTTGAAAAGACGACGATCCCGATGGAATTGTCGGAAGGTTGGATCGGTACCGGCGATGGGCGGCAGCGAGTCCGCGTGAAGCCACGCGTCCAGACGGCGTTGGAATTTCAGCTGAAGATCATGAAAGACGTTTCCCAAAAGACGACCGACCAACGCGATTCGTAACGCGCCAATCGCGTTTCGATCGAAACGGCGAAATAATCAGCGTGGAGCACTCCACAGACCCAGGGCCGGGTTTTGAATGAAATAGAATCGGCTTCCGTCGACGTCGTCGTGCCAGCCGTCTTCCATCTGTCCGTTGTTGTATCGCTTCATCAACGCGTCCAAGTCACCCGGTGTGTACCCGACGCCGCGAATTTCATCATCGGTCAACTTGCCCGCTGCATACACGACTTCGAATCGATTTTCGGGCGACCCGTGGATCAGGTGAGCCGCGGCCGACGGATCTCCCGCCAAGTCTTCGTTCTCCGCAACCATTCGCAAGACATCTTCCTTGGGACGATACCCATAGCGCCGGATCAATTGGTCGATCGCGGGGTCTTCGCCGAACTCTTCGACCGCCGGTCCTAGCACGGTCAGTCGACCACCGTCGGCGATGGCAAGTCGTGTGCGATAGATCGACTTGTTCCCCAGCCACGTACTCTTGAACTCTTTCGGATCCAGGTAAGCCACCACGTGCTTGGGGGCTTCGTCCAAGTGCGTGATGTTGACTTGTCGCGCCAATTCGGCCGCTTCGTAAAACGTTTCGTGATCGTCGCCGATGTACAGCCCGCGGGTGTGCAGCGATCCGTCCTTCATCTGCTGGACCACCGTCAAGGCGTACAACAGGGGCATGTCGGCACAGAAGTGATCTTGGGCGTAGTTCAGGATTTCCCGAAGCGGCGTTTTGGCTTGGCCCAACGTGCGTTCAATGCCGTACACCGCACTCAAATAGTGACTCTCGTTGATCCCGGTGACACCACCAGTGCCGACGAAGACGTTCTTGTTGTAATTGGCCATCCCGATCACTTCGTGCGGAACGACTTGCCCGATCGAAAAGATCAGATCGTGCCCGCCGTCGACCAACATCTTGTTGACCTGTGCGGGCCAAGGCTTCTGGTAAACGCCTTCGGTGACCTCGGAAACGAAGTCGGCCGGGACTTCACCCAAGGTTCGCACGTCGCTTCGCCAACGGTGCACGCGAAACAGGTCCAGCGGAACGCCGGGGAACATTTCGGCCAGCTGTTCATCCTT
This sequence comes from Crateriforma spongiae, assembly GCF_012290005.1. Lineage (NCBI taxonomy): Bacteria > Pseudomonadati > Planctomycetota > Planctomycetia > Pirellulales > Pirellulaceae > Crateriforma > Crateriforma spongiae. Next base: position 543,298 of record NZ_JAAXMS010000005.1, on the reverse strand, counting down.
CATCGCGCTGTGCGTGCCCAGGGCCGGCATGATGTCGGCGACGCCGTCCCCCAACAAATCGTGACACAGGGCGGTGATTTCCCCGGCGCGGCTGAACATCCGCGTCGCATCGGGCGGCAGCAACAATGCCTTTTTCGGCCTGCCGATCGCCTGGAAAACCTCCTGCAATGCCTGACGCAGGTCGTCGCTTGTCAACGATGTCGTCGGTGATCCGGTGGCGAAATGAGTGGTCATGCGTGAAAGATTCGTGTCGGGGATGAACGTTGGTCGGGGCGTCGATCCAGTCTAGACCGGGTCGCCGTCTTGACGAAGCCCGGGAGGCGTTTCCATCATGACGCGATGAGTGTCCAAGAGATTGAAAATCGTATTCCGCACCGAGCCCCGATGCGGCTGGTCGACGAAATCGTCAGCGAAGATGATAAGCGGATCGTCTGTCAAAAGACGTTCCGCGACGACGAGTCGTTTGTCCAAGGCCATTTCCCCGGCTATCCGCTAGTGCCGGGCGTGATTCAGTGCGAATGTTGCCTGCAAGCCGGCGCGATCCTGCTGCAGAAGTTCACCCCCGAAGGCGACGACGTGATCCCAGTGGCGACGCGGATGGACAACGTCAAATTCAAAAACATGGTGCGTCCCGGCGACACCGTGCAGATCGAAGTCACCCTGAAAGAACAATTGTCCAATGCGTTCTTTCTGACCGGAAAGATGACGATCGACGGCAAAACCACCGCACGCTTGGATTTTGCCTGCAGCGTGACCACGCCACGGGAATCGAATTCAGCCGCACCGAAAAAGGAATCCGGTGTCTGACGAACCTGTACAAGACTATTTGGGTCTATCCGGCAAGACAGTGTTGGTGATGGGTGTCGCCAACAAGAAAAGCGTGGCGTATCGCGTCGCGCTGCAGTTGAAACAGGCCGGCGCCCGTGTGATCTATTCGGTACGCAGCGAAGCACGCAAGGAAAGCCTGGCAAAATTGCTTTCGGGTGAAGACGTGTTTGTTTGCGACGTGGAATCACAGGACGAGATCGACAACCTGGCACGGCAATTGGCCGATGCCGATGTCCGTTTGGACGGGTTGATTCATTCGATTGCGTTTGCCGATTACAGCGACGGGATGAAGCCGTTTCACGAAACGACGCGGCGACAATTCTTGCAAGCGATGGACATTTCCGCTTTTTCGTTGGTGGCGGTGTGCAACGCGTTGCGTGATCGTTTTTGCAATGACGCGTCGGTGGTCACGATCGGCATCAGCACGACGCGGATGGCCAGCGAAAGTTATGGTTTCATGGCGCCGATCAAAGCCGCCCTGGAATCATCGCTGGCGTTTCTGACCAAGTCGTTCAGTAAGTTCAGCCACGTCCGCTTTAACGCGGTCGCCGCGGGGCTGCTGAAGACCAGCGCATCGGCGGGCATTCCGGGTTATGTCGATTCGTACTTGTATGCCGAAAAGGTCATCCCGCGTGGCGAAGCCGTCACGACCGATGAAGTCGCCGCGACCGCAACGTTTCTGGTCAGCCCCCGCAGCAGCGGCATCACGGCCCAGTCGATCGTCGTCGACGCCGGAATGTCAATCAACTATTTTGATGCCGCCGTTGTCCAAGCCGTGACCGACGCCGACACCACGGCCTGACGATTGCCCGCCCCCATCATTGCTTTCCCCGCGTCCTAACATGCCCCAGTCGATTTACATCAACGGCGAGTATTTCTCTCGCGAAAACGCAAAGATCAGCGTTTATGACCACGGTCTGCTGTATGGCGACGGCGTGTTCGAAGGCATGCGGATCTATCACGGCAAAGTCTTTCGGTTACGCGAACACCTGATCCGCCTGTGGGAATCGGCACGAGCGATCGCGCTGGAGATCCCCATGTCGATCGACGAGATGACCGCCGCGGTTAAAGAGACGGTCAAACGCAATGAGTTGGAGGAAGGCTACATCCGCTTGGTCGTCACTCGGGGCGGGAACCAACTGGGACTGGATCCGTTCCGCTGCGAAGACCCCCAGGTCATCATCATCGCGGACAAGATCTCTCTGTATCCCGAACAGTATTACACCGATGGACTGGACCTGGTCACCGCGGCGACGATTCGCAACCACCCGGCGGCACTGAGCCCGCGGATCAAATCGCTGAACTATTTGAACAATATCATGGCCAAGATCGAAGGCTTGCGGGCCGGGTGTATCGAAGCACTGATGTTGAACCATAAAGGCGAAGTCGCCGAATGCACCGGCGATAACATCTTCGTCGTCAAAGATGGCGTGTTGATGACGCCGCCGATCGATGCGGGCATTCTGGAAGGCATCACTCGCAACGCCGTGATTGAATTGGCGGAAAAGGCGGACATCGAGGTCCGACAAATACCGCTGACGCGTCACGACATCTTTGTCGCCGACGAATGCTTCCTGACCGGTAGCGCGGCCGAAGTCATTCCCGCGGTGAAGCTGGACGGTCGTCACATCGGCGACGGCAAACCAGGTCCGGTCACCCAGCGTTTGAATGCTTTGTTCAAAGATCTGGTGAAAGAGGAATAGGCGGCAGGGTCGATTCAATTCATCTTCAACACGGGCAAGCGTCCGCGCTGTTCGATTTGCTGACGGATCGATTCGGGCGTGTTGTCTTGGGGGCGTGGACGCAAGTGCGGTGACACGGCGGGCGGTCGATAATGGCTGCCTTGAACCGTTCGGCGTCGACGAAACTCCGATTCAATTTCGCGCAACAGACGTGATTTGTCCAAACACCACGCCGGTTCGACCAAGAATCCTTTGGGCGCTTCGCCACTGACCCTTTCCACGATCATTTCCGGTGGCAAACGCTCCAAGAAATCCACGACGGTTTGGACGTACGTCTCGCGGTCCATCAGACTCAGCGTTCCCGCACGAACCTGATCCGCCAACGGCGTCCCTTCCACCACGTACAGGTTGTGGATCTTCACACTGTCGAATCCCAGCGCCGCGACCTCGTCGGCCGTCTGCATCATCATCTCATGCGTTTCGCCGGGGATGCCCAGAATGATATGCACGCCACATTCAAACCCTCTCCCGCGGGCTCGATCGATCGCGTTGATTTGGTGACCGTGATCGTGGGCCCGGTTCATCCAAACCAGACCGTCGTTGTGCATCGTTTGCATGCCGAATTCGACCGAGACGTCATGGTCGGTGGCCAGCATTTCGAACAGCTCCAACACGCTGTCGGGAACGCAATCCGGTCGCGTCCCGACGGCCAGTCCTCGAATTTCCGGCCCATGCGATAAGGCCAGTTCGTAGATCTCCCGCAGCTGTTCGACCGGCGCATACGTGTTCGTCGCCGGTTGAAAATAGGCAAGAAACCCGGTGACCTTGTCGTACCGTTTGCGAACCGTCCGGATGCCGTCGGTCAGCTGGTCCGCCACGCGTTTCAGCCGCACTCGGCGTGACGGGCTGAACGACCGATTGTCACAAAAATTACAGCCTCCGCGGGCCACCGCACCGTCGACATTCGGGCACGTGAATCCCGCGTCGATGCTGATTCGCTGGACTCGACCGCCGTAACGTCGCCGCAAGGCGGCGCCAAAAGCGTTAAAAACCAAACCTTCCGCACGCCAGGACGGGACGGCCGGCGAATTCGATTCCGGGGGGGTGGGATCAGTTGCCACGAAGATTATTCGGGTGAAAATGGGAACATTATTCGGCGTATTGCCGTTCAAAGGTCACAGGTACGACGCATTGGTCGCATCTGATGGCCGCCCCTGTTTTCATGCTTTTCATTCCGAGACGATAGCAGTGCAAGACCGAGAGTTTCCTGAATTCGCAGGGAAATTCGGCCAGCTGACGCCTTGCGGCGGCGGCGATCCGATTCCCCTGGTGAAAGAACGTTTGCTGGTCGGACGACGCCCGTCGTGCGACATCCAGCTGAAATTTCCCAATGTGTCCAGTAACCACTGTCGGTTTTCGCTGGAATCTGGCTACTGGTTCATCAAGGACCTGGGCAGCCGTAACGGCACGAAGGTCGACGGCCGCCAGATCATGCGAAAGCGGGCCGATCCCAAGTGCAAGGTGTCGATCGCCAAGCACCATTACATCTTGGAATACGAGCCTCAAGCCCTGGGTGCGTTCGGTCCGCCGCCGGCCGATGACGATTACGTCGAAGAAATGCTGAAGAGTTCGCTGATGGACCGCGCCGGACTCAGCCGCCGAGATGGCAAGAAGAGCACCAATCGGGATCCGCTGGCCGATTGATCGATCGGTCCGCGATGCGTCGCGAAGTGACGCTTTGAATCCAGACGGCCGTCCCGGGCATCGCCCGGGGCGGTCGTTTTTTTGTTTCGCGTTCGGTCGAGGCAACGAGCCAGGCCCAACCGAGATCGATTTTGTCTCTGCCTCGGCCCTGGACGTCCGGGCGGTGTTGGGTTGTGATGTTCCGCAACCGCGAGACGAAAATGCACGTCGCGGTTAAACAGATTCCACGGTTCCCCACCGTTCGCTCCACCCTCCTTTGACGCCCAGGACGTTTGCACGATGGCCCGACTTGCCCACCACGTTTTCTTCACCCTGAAAGACCGCAGCGAAGAATCCGTCGCACGACTGGTCGCCGCCTGTCAGAAATACTTGGGCGGACACGACGGCATGGTGGGTTTCGAAGTCGGCACCCGTGAATCCGACTATCAACGTCCGGTCAACCAAGACTATGACGTGTCGCTGTACACCGTATTCGTCGACCGTGCCGCGCACGATGCGTACCAGCAAGCCGAACGGCATTTGCAATTCATCGCCGAGACCAAGGAGACGTGGGCGGAAGTTCGTGTGTTCGACAGTAATCTGACCGAGATGTCGAATTAGGCAGCGGTTCCGGTGCGCAAACCTGACGCCACATTGCCCCAGTGCTAACGGCGACGACGGTGAACTTGAACGGTCGACCGATCCGAATGACAGACGGCAACGCTATCACTTGGCACCGATTGGACCTGCACCGGATGTCGGTTTTCGCCAACCGGCTTGCCGGCGTCTTAGCCGATCGAAGGGAAACCACGGCCATCGGCTTGGTCGGCACACTGGGCGCCGGAAAGACCCAGTTGACCACGCTGATTGCCCGATCCATCGGTATTGCTTCGGACGACGTGACCAGCCCGACGTTTACGCTAGCCCAGCACTATCGTGGTTTTATCGGCGGCGATGCGCCAGTCACGGTGGACTTGCACCATGTCGATGCGTATCGGATTGCGGACGAAGACGAGTGGTTCGAAGCGGGCATGGAAGAGCTGCTGGACACCGCCGCTTCGGAAAACCATCGCGTCTGGATTTTCGTCGAATGGGCGGATCGTTTCGCCGACTGGATGCCCGACGACACACTGTGGATCCGCATCGACTGGGACAGCCATTCCGCGTCGCCCGGTGACTCGCCCGGTGAAAATGATCAGCCACGTCGAATCACGATCACCGGCAACGAATTGCCCGCTGGACTGGCCGACGATGAATCAGCATCGTGATGATGCAGCAACAAGCACGGGCTGTTTCGGTGATCTGACGGGCAACGTGACAACTTGGGTGTATCGATGATTCCCGCCGCCGCACGACACGCCGCACGGTGTTTCGCAGGCTTTGCCGATGCACCAGTGCTGCCGGATTTAAATGGCTGGTCACAAATCCCCGCCGGCTTCAGCGGGTCGGCGGTGTACCGTGTCATCGATCCCCGTGGCAGTGCTTGGTCGCTGAAACAATTGACCGCATCGGCGTCCGTCTCGCACGTCAAGGCGATCCATCAGGTGTTGGTGCATATCCGTCGCGCCGGATGTGACTGGGTCTCCGGCCCAAACCATTTGGTGGGCAATCCGTCGGAAACGGTTGCCGATTTGGGAACGCATGGATGCTGGGAAATGACGCAGTGGATGCCGGGCCGGTCGTACAGCGACATCGATCGGTTGGCGGGCAACCTGGACGAAGCCGTCAAAGTCCTGACGGCCGGATGCCGCGCGATCGCGTGCTTCCATGATGCCGCCGCGTCGATGGTGCGGCAGAACGGTCCGGCCCCATCAGTGATCGACCGCATCAAGCGTTTAGACAGCCTGTCTTCATCGATCTTGTCGACATGCGATGACGCGGGCCCCAAGATCCGATCGTTGCATCTCAGGCAAAACGTTGCACCGGAGCTTCTGCGGGCTTGCCATCAGATCACCGCGGATTGGCCAATCTTTGCACGGCAGATCCGCAACGACTTGGAACAGCGGGCTGGTGAAGTCACGCCGATTCAATGGGTCGCGCGAGATGTCCATCGGGGCCATTTGTTGTTCACCGATGATGCCGGTTCGCTGTCAGCGGCGGCTAAGCCGACGGTTTCGGGGATGATCGATTTCGACGCGATGCGGTTGGACACGCCGGCGGCCGACTTGGCACGCTGGATCGGCGATTTTCTGTTCTTGGCGATCATCCACGGCGACGCCGCAGCGGACATCGCGACACGATTCTGGCAGGCCGGATTGGCGGAATATCGTCAGATCCGCTCATTTTCCGAACAGCAACAGACCTTATGTTGGACGCTTGTCCGGTCCAGTTCCCTGATTTCTTTGGCAAACTGGGTCGACTGGATTCTGCAGCAACGACGCCGTTTTTTAGCGGCCGATTCGGCAATCGCCCAGCGTTTGGTTGCCCTAAATCAACAGTGGACAATCGTGCGCCAGGCGACGGATCGTTGACGATTCCGCCGTGTCCACACAGAATTTCGAGATTGCGGCGATGTCGGGGGCATTTGATACGATTTTCGACGCATGTTTTCCAGCGGATCGGAGTGAATCGACGGTGCGAAATCAATCAATCAATTGGCGATGGTCGCTGATGTTCGCGTTTGCCATGGTCGGCATCGCGGCAACGACGTCCTTGGCACAGGAAAAATCGTCCGGCGATCAGGCGTCTGCCGGATCGGTGCCGATCGAACAATCCATCCAATCGGATGACGCGGCCGGTGGTGGTCGGCTGACTCAGGATGCCGCCGAATTGTTTCCTCAATTGGCCACGCCCGATTTTGGCGACCAGCTGTCGGCCGGTCCCGATGGTTTTTCCGACTGGCAGTTGACCGGGGCGTCGGATGATGCGGCGGAATCCGACCACGGCGATGCGGGATCCCCCGCACCCAAGGAAGCCGAACCGTTTCGTGACGGTGACTATGTCGTCCAGTGGCAGGCGTGGATCGATGCGGAACCCGAATCCGATCAGGCGATTGCGGAGCTGGTATTTCGTGCCGTCCCCGACAAAGGATTTCACGTTTACGCGTCTTCGGTCACCGGCGAAGAATCATCGACGGCGTTCGCATTGACAGACAAATCGGACATGGCCGTTGGTGCCCCGAACACCAAGAACGAAGTCGTCAGTAAAGTCTTGTTCGAAGGCTTGCCACCGATTCGTTTTCATGAAGGCACCGTCACGTGGCGATTGCCCGTCCGCATCAACGCCAACAGTCAAACCGGCACGGCCGAATTGAAGGGGCTGATCACCTATCAAGCGTGCACCGACACCAGTTGTCGACAACCCGTTGCACTGGAGTTCGTTGCGCCGATGAAGATCGACGTGGCGGCCAAGAGTGCGGCAGCAGCCGGCCCCATTCGTTTGACATCGACCGCGTTCGGCCCGGCCGCCGACCAAGCGGCTTCGTTGAACTGGGTCGACAAAGCGATCGACAGCGAACCGGTCGACGCAGCCGCACCGGTGCCCAGCATTGACCAACCGGAAGACGAGTACTCGTTCGCGACCATGCTGTTTTTCGCCTTCATCGGCGGCATCATCCTGAACGTGATGCCGTGCGTGTTGCCGGTCGTTGGTTTGAAAGTGATGAGCTTTGTTGAACAGGCCGGGGAAGATCGCAAACGTGTTTTCATGCTGAACATGGTGTATGCCCTGGGCATTTTATCCGTGTTCGCTCTGCTTGCCGTGCTTGCGGTCGTCGCAGGTCTTTCTTGGGGTGAACAGTTCACGTTCTTTCCACTGAAACTGGGTTTGACGCTGGTCTTGTTTGCACTGGCACTCAGTTACCTGGGCGTCTGGGAAATCCCCGTGCCCGGCATGGCTTCGGGTAAGGTTTCACAGGATTTGCAGCAACGCGAAGGATACGCCGGAGCGTTTTCCAAAGGCATTTTTGCAACGATTCTGGCAACACCCTGCAGCGGCCCGCTGTTGGGAACCATTTTTGGATTGTCGATCTTTCTGTCGGGACCGGAAAAGTTCCTGGTCATGATGACGGTCGGATTGGGAATGGCTGTGCCGTACCTGTTGATCGGATTGAATCCGAAGCTGGTCGCTTGGCTGCCCAAGCCCGGCGGCTGGATGGAAACGTTCAAGGAATTCCTAGCGTTCTTGTTGCTGGGAACCGTTGCGTTTTTCTTTGCCGGCTTTGCCGACGATCTGAAACTGCCGGTGTTCGTCAGCCTGATCGGCGTTTGGTTCGGATGCTGGATCATCGGTCGCGTTCCCAATTGGGAAACCGTACAGAAGCGATTGTTCGCTTGGGCGGGTGGATTGGCCGCGGCCGCAGTGATTGGCATCGGATCGTTCGTAGCATTGGCGCCGGTGGACGACGAAATGGGCTGGGTGCCTTACAGCGAAGCCCGTTTGCAGGCGTTGCATGACGAAGGCCGCACGGTGATGCTGGATTTCACCGCCAGCTGGTGTGTGAACTGCAAGATCAACAGCAAGTTTGCCATCGACACCGAAAAGACGCGTGAGTTGGTTGACGAGCTGGACGCCGTTCCGATGTTGGCCGACTGGAGCGACCGGAACGATCAAATCAAATCCAAGCTGGCGGAACTCCGCAGCAATTCGATCCCGCTATTGGTGGTCTTCCCGGGCTCCGACCCCACCGAACCGATCATCTTGCGCGACTTGGTCAGTCAGACGTCGGTTTTGGATGCCTTGCGAAAAGCGGGTCCGAGCGTGGATTCACAAATCGCCAAGGGATCCGGCGACACGTCACGCCAATTGGTCACGACCCGTTGAAGCGGCGGCCGTCGAACTGGCGACCCGCCATCGCCATGCTTGCGGTTCCGTATTTGTTCTTCGACGTGCCGGTTTCTGGGAGTCGGTGATGTTCAATACCGACGACACGATTGTGGCCATCGCATCACCGCTTTGTCCCGCCCCGCGAGGCATCGTGCGACTTTCCGGCGATGATGTCATGGACGTCCTGGCGGGACTGATGGGTGGCCCCGTGGACTTGACTGCCGGCCGGCGCCAGCGAGCGGCGATTGATTGCGGCGCCCCCATCGGCGAAATTCACGCTGACGTGCTGATCTGGCCCGATGGCCGCAGCTACACCGGGCAACCCTCGGCGGAAATTCACACGATTGGATCGTTGCCCGTGCTGGAATCGATGGTCCAGCGGGCCATCCAGTTCAAGGCTCGGGCGGCGCGTCCGGGCGAATTCACGCTGCGGTCGTTTCTGGCCGGACGTTTGGATCTGACTCAGGCCGAAGCCGTCTTGGGGGTGATCGACGCGGACCAAGACCGGTCATTGGACCAGGCGCTGCAGCAGTTGGCTGGTAATTTTTCGCGGCCACTGTTGCTGTTGCGTGATCAATTGCTGGACCTGTTGGCGGATGTCGAAGCCGGCTTGGACTTTGTCGACGAAGACATTGAATTCATCCAGCCGCACGAACTGCGGCGGCGATTGGATGTCATCGCCGCGACGCTGGAATCGACGTCGGCGACGCTGGAAAGTCGTGGCGAGTCGAATGAAACGCCGAAAATCGTTCTGTGCGGGCAACCCAACGCGGGAAAAAGCTGTTTGATCAACGCGATCAGCGGTCATGATGCGGCCTTGGTCGCCGACGTTCCCGGCACGACGCGTGACACCGTCAGCGTTCATGTGACGGTCGGCGACCGGCAATTGGAATTGATCGATACCGCTGGCTTCGAAGCGGTCGCTGGCCGGACCGCCGCAACGTCAGATTCCCAAAAATCGATTTCCGAAATCGCACAGCGGATGACCGCACAAGCCATTCGCAGGGCCGACGTGGTGCTGCACTGCGTTGACGTCACACGTCCGAGTCAAAGCGATGATCGGCCGATTGATTCGGCCGGTCGACATGTGATTGGCGTTTGGACAAAAGCCGATTTGCAATCGCCCAACGATACGGATACCGATGTTTCCGCCGGCGGCTGTTTGACCAGCAGCGTGACCGGCCAGGGCATCGATGATTTGGTCGATCGAATCTTTTCAGAACTGGATCGAACCGACCGGACCGATTCGGTGTCCGTGTCCGGTACCGCGGCGCGATGTCGTCAATCACTGGCCCAGGCCGCCGGGGCCATCCGAACGGCGATCGGACTGTCGGAGATTGACGAGGGCCAGGAATTGATTGCCACGGAGATCCGTACCGCCGCCGACGCCTTGGGCGAAGTCACCGGGGTCGTGTACACCGACGACATTCTGGACCGGGTTTTCGGCCGATTCTGTATCGGAAAATAGCGACGGCCCGGTGCCAGCGCAGCTTCGGTCCACGTCGACGCATCGTCGAACCGCGTGTTTTCTTTTGTCCAGCCCTCTCCCAGCGCCGGGCATTTTCCACCAAGCTTGTGGATTCCCATCCAGGCAGATTTCCAGGCACACGTCACCCGTTCCCATGGTTGAGAACATTCCCCTGCTTCGCCACGAACACGGCGGACTGACCATCGAAGGTTATTCGCGCGCCGCGGTGCAAACGTGTTGGCGGGTCAACGAGCTGAAGTTGCTGTTCGACGTGGGTGTCCAGCCGTGGGATTTCATGGGCACGTCGACCATGTTCATCAGCCACGCCCACCTGGACCACATTGCCGCGTTGCCCGCCTACGTGTCGCGGCGTCGCATGATGAAGATGGACCCGCCAATCATTTATCTGCCTGATTCGGCCGTCGATCCGGCTTGGAAGATGCTACAGGATTTTCGCACGCTTGACCGCGGCGCGATGCCATGCGAATTGGTCGGTCTGTTGGGCGGCGATGAAACGGAGATCGGACGCGAGTATTTGGTCGAAGCGGTGGAGACGCGACACACGATCGATTCGCTTGGTTTTGTCGTCTACCAACGTCGCCACAAATTGAAACCCGAATACACCGATCTGTCGGGCGAACAAATCCGCGACCTGCGAATGTCGGGCACCGAGGTCACCGCCGAAACGCGTGTGCCCGTGTTCGCGTACACGGGCGACACCAATCCGAAAGGACTGGACCAGAATCCGCAGTTCTACGATGCGCGAATCTTGATCAGCGAAATGACCTTCGTCGCGCCCGAACACCGCAAGGAAAAGATTCACAAGCACGGGCACATGCACGTCGATGACTATCGCGACCGATCCGACAAATTCAAAAACGAATTGGTCATCGCCGGCCATTTGTCGACGCGGTACAACGAATCGCAAGTCAAACGTCTGGTGCGTCGGGCATTACCCGATGGGCTGGGCGGACGATTGAAACTGTGGCTGTAGACGCGATGTCGGTCGACTGGCCGGACCGGACCGCGCCACCTCGGGCGGCTTACATCCATGTGCCGTTTTGCCGACACCGGTGTGGTTATTGCAACTTCAGCGTGGTGGCCGGTCGCGATGACTTGATCGATCGATTCTTGACGGCGATCGATCGTGAAATGCAAACGTGGGACCAACCGACGTTGAACACACTGTTTGTGGGTGGTGGCACGCCGACGCATTTGAACGCTTCGCAACTGGATTGGTTTTGCCATTCGATTCGCCGCCACGTTCGCTTTGCCGATGATGCCGAGATCAGCTTTGAAGCCAATCCGGAAGACATCGACGCCACCAAGGCCCGGCAGTTGTCTGACCACGGCGTGAACCGAATCAGCTTGGGCGTTCAGTCGTTTGATGCCGACAAGATCCGGCGTCTGGAACGTGGACATACAGCGGCCGAAGCAATCGCCGCGATCGAAACGGCGGCGGCCGTCATCGGCAACGTCTCGATTGACTTGATCTTTGCCGCGCCCGACGAAAGCGTGGCGATTTGGCAGCGTGATTTGGACCAAGCGTTGAAATTGCCGATCCGCCACTTGTCGGCTTATGCGTTGACCATCGAAAAGGGCACACCGTTTTTCGCTCGCCATCGCAAAGGGGAACTTCGTCCGGCGGGCGAGGATGACGAATGGCAGATGTACCAAGATTTGCGTGATGCGACCGCAGCCGCGGGCATGCCACAGTACGAAGTCAGCAATTTCGCACCGCCGGCGAACCGTTGCCGGCACAACATCGCATATTGGCAAGGCCAGGCTTGGCTGGCGGCGGGCCCCGGCGCGGCGGCTTTCCTGAATGGCCGGCGCACCGTTAATCATCGCAGCACGACCACTTATTTAAAGCGGATCGAATCGGGGCACAGCCCCATCGCCGAATCGGAACCTCTGGACGCTGACCAGTATGCCCGTGAATTGATGGCTTTCGGCGTTCGAATGATCGACGGCGTCGGCCTGGCATCGGTCGGCCGTCGAAGCGGCTTGGATTTAGATGAAAAATTCGGGGCCACTTTGCGACGGCTGATCGACGACGGGCTGATTCGGCGAAACGGCGATCGTGTGCAATTGACCCCACGTGGGTTGCTGTTTGCCGACACCGTCGCGTCAGCCTTCCTTTGAAGCCCGACCGTCGGCGTCCAAGTCGCCTTGCTCGCGGTGCTGGGTTTCCAACCATGCTTCCGCGTCGTCGCGGCTTTTCATCCGGCCGTCCAATTGGTCGCGGCGAATCTTGGTCAACCAGTGTTTAAAATGCGGCCCCGGTGTCCATCCTCGTTTCTTCAGGTCTTTTCCGGTCACCAGCGGCGGCGGATCCAGTTCAGCCGTCGGCAAACGCAACGCGTCTTCGCACCGCCGGATGCCCGATCGGTCCGTTCGGTCGCTGCGAACCACGGCGGCGGCGACGGCCAGCGTCGTGCCGATGTCTCGGTCCACCAAGCACGGTTGCAGATCCGACCATGCCGCATCGGCCGATTTGGCCAACATCGAATGGTCTTTCAAGGCCGTCGTGGTGGCGCGAATTTCTTCGGTCGACAAACGCCAGCGGTCTTTTAAACGCTGCAGCACCGCGTCGGGATCATCGAACGTCGTTACCGTGACCGCCAAGGCGACCACAAACGGCGACAAAGCCGACGGAAGATCGTCCGGCCCGCGTTCGATCGACGCCAATCGCTGCCGCCACCGATCGGATCGGGCCGCCGGCAATTCCGGCCAAACTTTGGTCGCCAAACCACTATCGATCAACAAGTCCAGCCCCATCGCCGCGCGATCGCTGGCCAGCGTTTTTCGCATCTCCGCGCCGATCCGTTCGGCCGAAACATCGCCGACTTCGCCGGCGTGCAGGCGGACCGCGTCCATCGTCGATGCGTCGACGTCAAACCCCAGCGTGGTGGCAAACCGGACCGCCCGTAACATCCGCAAACGGTCTTCGGCGAATCGTTGTTCCGGGTCCCCGATCGTTCGCAACCGGCGACGCCGCAGGTCCGCCTGGCCATCGACGTAATCGATCACTTGACGGGTCTTGGGATCGTAAAACAATCCGTTGATCGTGAAATCACGACGCGCCGCATCCGCGGGGGCGTTGCCGTAATGCACGCTGTCGGGACGTCGGCCGTCGCTGTAACTGCCGTCGCTGCGGAACGTCGCGACTTCCGTCGGTTCGCGCGGTACCGCGCCAGTCGACGGCGGATCGGATTCATCCTTGCGATGCCCGGGCAACACACCGATCACGCCGAACGACGCGCCGAAGGCCAGCGTGCGATTTCGGCCGAACACCTTGCGGACCATCGGCGGGGTTGCGTCGGTGGCCACGTCATAGTCTTTGGGACGAATGCCCAGCAGCAGATCGCGGACACAGCCGCCGGCCAAATAGGCGACGAAACCGTGTTCGTCCAGCGTTCGGATGATGCGAATCGCTTCGGCGGCGCGGGGGCAGTCCAGCGGCAGTGCCAAAGTCGAGGGGGCGTTCTTGCTAGCGGGATCAGTCAATCGTTCGCGACCAAGTAAAATTTCGTGACCAAGTAGAATCTTGAAGACAGAACCGACGACCCCGTGCGGATCGTCTCAATCGCGATTGTCCGTACCGCCCGGTTGTTGTAAAAGCCTAGTTATGAATCCCGTCGACGTTCGCAGCAGCCTTGGCCGACCTCAAACACGACGCAAACGCGGCGTCGTCGGCGTTATTTTTCGTGAAGACCGCTTGTTGATCATCCGCCGTGCTTTGACCGTCACGGCCCCGGGCAAACTGTGTCTGCCGGGCGGTGGCATCGAAGAAGGCGAAACGGAATCGCAGGCGCTGGTTCGCGAAATGCAAGAAGAATTGGCGATCGATGTCGTGCCCCAATGTCTGTGTTGGCGCAGCGTGACGCCCTGGGGCACCAATCTGGCTTGGTGGTTGGCGGAACTGGACCACGCGATCCAGCCGATTCCTAATCCCGACGAAGTCGCCGAAGTCTTCTGGATGACGCGACCGGAAATCGAATCCGCCCCAGACATGTTGCCAAGTCTGCCGACGTTCTTACAGGCTTTGACCCGCGGCGAAGTCGACTTGGACTTCTAGCGACACGCCGCGATTCGGTCGGAACGCCGACGGACCATAGGCCCTTTTTTTCCGTCCTGGCCGATTAGATTCCGGCCGCCATGACGGTTTGTTGGAAACACGCGGCGAACAGCCCCAGATGCAGCAACAGCATCACGATGGACGTTTTGGTGCGTGGCGAAACGGTGCCCATCGCCGCCAGCAAAGCCCCCAGCGGGGCAACCAGCATTCCGCCGCCCGGGAACAGCCAATAACACGCCGCAGCAAACGGGATCACGGCGATCGACGCGGCAACCGCTCCCAGCGCCGTCGCCGGCAACACACCAACGTCCAACGGCGGGGATGAATCTCCACCCCGTGTATTGGCGTCTGTATTGCCCCGTGTCTTAGCAAACACCACCGGTTGCTGTTCGGCGAACGGCGAACCACGACGCGGGGACGATTCCTCGTTCGCGGCCGCGGCTTCAGCATCCTGCGGGTGATTCGTCATCACGCCCATCTCACGTTGTCACCCCAAAAACCGGTCCGCCAGACCTTCCGACGAATTTTCGTGATGCCGGAAAACACCGACGCCGGTTATCTTAGCATTAACCGTCCGCCCAACACTCGCCGCCAAACGCCTATGACCTCGCCAGCGCAGGATCCCGCATCCACGACGATTCGATCGACGCCACCACGCCTGTTCTTCATGGCCTTCGTTTTGGGCCTCTTTTCAGCATCCAGCGGACTTCGCGCCGCCGATCCTTTGCGTGGTCAGCCGCTGCAGCCCGACGTGGCAGCCGCGTCGGAAGAAGCGGAACAAGCGGTTGCATCGATTCGCATTCCCGATGGATGGTCGATCGATCTGTTCGCCGCCGAACCTAAGGTCGCCAACATCGTCGCGATGGCCATCGACCCGCATGGCCAAGTTTACGTGTGCGAAAGCTATCGCCAAAGTCGTGGCGTGACCGACAACCGGGCCCACGACGAACCCTGGTTGCTGGCGGATTTGGCTGCCAAGACCGTCCAAGATCGAATCGACTATCACCACCGATTGTTGGGCGACGCGGCGATCACCTATGCCCAGCACGACGACCGCATCCGCCGGCTGACCGACAACAACGGCGACGGTCGGGCTGATATCAGCGAAGTCATCGCCAACGGATTCAATGGGATCGAAGAAGGCACCGGTGCGGGAATCTTGGTCCGCGGTGATACGCTGTACTACACCTGCATTCCACGGCTGTGGCGTTTTGACGATGCCGATGGCGACGGCCAGTTCGAAAGCAAGAAAGCGCTGTCCGACGGCTATGGCGTCCGCGTCGCATTTCGCGGACACGATTTGCACGGCATCGTCAAAGGCCCCGATGGTCGGCTGTACTTCAGCATCGGTGATCGCGGCTATCACATCACGACCGCCGAAGGCAAAGTCTTGTCCAACCCGGCCGTCGGTGCCGTGTTTCGCTGTGAAGAAGACGGCAGCAACCTGGAAGTTTTCTGCAACGGCCTGCGGAACCCTCAAGAATTGGCGTTCAACGACCTGGGCGACTGGTTCACCGTCGACAACAACAGCGACAGCGGCGACAAAGCTCGGATCGTTCATCTGCTGCAGGGCGGTGACAGCGGATGGCGGATGTATTACCAGTACCTGCCCGATCGCGGACCGTTCAATCGTGAAAAGATTTGGCATCCCTATCACAACGAACAACCGGCGTACCTGAATCCGCCCGTCACGAACTTTACCGATGGCCCCAGCGGCCTGGCGTTCTATCCCGGCACCGGTTTCGGCGACGCCCTGAAGAACAAGTTTCTGATCTGTGACTTTCGTGGTGGGCCGGCCAACAGCGGCGTGCGTTCCTTTGAACTAGCCAGCAACGGTGCAACGTATCGGTTGGATGCCGACGACCAACCGATTTGGCAAGTCCTGGCGACCGACATCGAATTCAGCCCCGACGGTTCGATCTATGTCAGCGATTGGGTCGACGGTTGGGAAGGCTTGGGCAAAGGCCGGATCTATCGCATCACGTCCGATCAACAAGACCAGGATCTGACACGGCAGGTCGCGGAACTTCTGGCCACCGACTGGACCCAACGCGACGCCGATAAGCTGGTCGCCGACCTGGCCCATGTCGACCGGCGTGTTCGTTTGGAAGCCCAGTGGGAACTGGCCGATCGCAAATCAGTGGACCATTTGATTGGCGTCGTCGGCGACCAATCCGCCGAGCGCATCGCACGTATCCACGCATCGTGGGGGCTGGAAGAAATCCTGCGGCACAGCCCCGATGACGATGCCCTTCGCCAACAAGTCTGGAAAGCCACCCGGCAATGGTTGCAAGACAAAGACGGCGTTCTACGCGCCGCCGCGGTCAAGTTTGCCGGCGAAACGCGTGACCGTGAATCGTCCAGCCGACTGATCGATTTGCTGGCCGACCCGTCACCCCGCGTGCGGTACTTTGCAGCGATGGCGCTAAGCCAGATGAAGATTCCAGGTGGTTTTGCGGGCGTTGTCGTGATGCTGGAAAAGAACGCCAACAAAGACCCCGCGTTGCGGCACGCCGGCGTCATGTTCTTGGCCAACGCCGTCGATCCCAACAAAGTCACCAGCCTGGCCAAGCATCCCAGCGTCGCTGTACGTCGCGCCGCCGTGGTCGCACTTCGTCGCATGCGTAGCGAACGTGTCGCGGACTTTCTGGACGACGCCAATCCTTTGGTGGTGACCGAAGCGGCGCGTGCGATCTATGACGCCCCCATCCCGGTCGCATTGCTGTCGTTGGCCGAGCGAATTGTTCATCCCATGACCGACCCCGCATTGGTTCGTCGTGTATTGGCGGCGAACTATCGCATCGGTGGCGCTGAACAAGCCGAAAGTCTGGCTCAATACGCGTCGGACGAAACGGCCGCGACGGACATGCGAATCGAAGCTCTGCAGATGCTGGCGTCTTGGGGACGGCCCGATCCCCGGGACCGCGTGCTGAACGACTATCGTCCGATCAGCCCGCGATTGCCAAAGATCGCCGCAGACGCGCTGCGTCCCCACGTCGATCGCATGCTGAAATCGCATCCCGAGATTCGTGATCAAGCGATCAAGTCGGCATCACAGTTGGGCATTCAGCAGATTGCACCGGAGCTTGCACGACGCATCCAAGACACCGGTCGCAGCGACGACCAGCGTGCGTCGGCATTGTTGGCGCTGGCTCGTTTGGATTCACAACAAGCGGTGCGGATCGCGACGGGAATCCCCGACGAACCGGCCGGGCGCATCAACGAAGCCGCGTTGGAGGTCCTTTCGCGGCACGCGGCCAAGAAATCGGTGCCACGATTCATCGAAGCCACCAAGTCGTCCAGTATGAAAGTTCGACAACAGGCTTGGGATGCACTGGCCAGTTTGAACGATCCGACCGCCGCCGAAGCGATCCGTGACGCCGTCGATCGGTACTTGGCCGGTCAACTGGATGCCGTGGTGGAGCTGAACGTCTTGGAAGCAGCACGAAAGCGTTTGCCGCCGGAACAGATGGCGATGATCGACCAGCACATCGAATCACTGCAATCCGACGAACCGTTGGCTCGCTGGTGGTCAGCCCGCGATGGCGGCGATGCGAAATTGGGCCGCCGATTGTTTTTTGAAAAGACAGAATTGTCGTGCGTCCGATGCCACAAGGTCGATCGCACCGGTGGCGAAGTCGGCCCCGAATTGACCGACATCGGACGGACCAAAGACCGACGCTACTTATTGGAAGCCATCTGTCTGCCCGATGCGCAAATTGCCAAAGGGTTTGAAACCACGGTGGTCGCCGATATCGATGGCCACGTGCACACGGGCATCGTCGTTTCGGAAACCGATGACAGCTTGGTCATCCTGGGGGCCGACGGACGGCGGACGGTGCTGCATCCCGACGATATCGAGTTTCGTAAGAAAGGCAAATCGTCGATGCCCGCCGACCTAACACAGTCGATGACGATGCGTGAACTACGCGACCTGGTCGCCTATCTGTCCACTCTGGAGGCTGTCGAAGATCCCGACCGCATCGAGTAGATGCCGTGGGCTCCCGACGTGATTTTCTTACTGCGACGGAAATCGCACAGCGGCACCAACACGCAAAGACCCGGGGATTCCCCACTCAACTACTCTCCCCTCGGTGCCTTCGTGCCTCCGTGAGAGACCTTCTTCGATCGGGTCGTCGCTTGACATCCATTTGTCGGTGAACATCGGTTTGTGCGTGCCCGGTTTGCCCGGACTCAAAACGCAACCTAGGTTTCTACCGAGGGGCAGAACGCGGGGCAGCAATGTTGGCCGTCGGTCCAATCCGATCGACCATCACGATTCGCCAAGTCGGTGAATCCCGTTCCGCCCAATCACCAAGCCATTCGATTGACAGACTTCCGAATCACGAGTGACCACTTGCGTGTCACCTGTTTCGTGATCTGTCCGACACCGACACCATGACTTGTGACCAGCTCGCATACCGACTGCAACAACTACGCCCAGAACTGTCGGCGTGCGACATCGCGCGTTTGTGCGTTTTGATCCTGACCACCTGTCCCGACCTAGGCCAGCTGGAAACGGACGAGGGCTTGGACAAAGCATGGCGTAACGCCAGCTTTCGACTCGACGCCGCATCCGATCAACACGCCGCCGTTGCGGATGAATTGGCATCGATGTGCGACGACGGACCGATACAGTTTTCTCCTGACCAACTTTGGACACTGTTGCGAGCGGTGAAGGTGCAAAGCCAAATCTTGGAGTTGTACACCGATCAACCCGCGTTGGCATAAGCCGAGCGTTCCATCGTCGGCTGTATCCGAATCGGTATCCTTGGTGATCTGATGACGTGCGATAAGCGTCGCGTCGTTGCACAACGTTTGCAACGACGTATCGGAACACTGCGATCGAATCGTCACAGAACAAATGATCCGTATCGCACAAATCGCGCCGGATTGATTGATCTTACGTTAAGCAATCGATAGCGATTTCGACGTGATCGTGACC
The DNA here is from genome assembly GCF_012290005.1 of Crateriforma spongiae. Lineage (NCBI taxonomy): Bacteria > Pseudomonadati > Planctomycetota > Planctomycetia > Pirellulales > Pirellulaceae > Crateriforma > Crateriforma spongiae. The sequence goes on along the minus strand of NZ_JAAXMS010000005.1, from coordinate 523,847 downwards.
GTTGTCTTGGCAAACACGGCCTTTGAACGACCATTGACGGGCTGCGTCGAATTGACCAAGGCATTTCTGATCAGGCTGGTCCGGCTGATGCATCCGCACCCACTTCAATGACGCGGTGTTCCCTTCTGTGCCGCGAAGGTTTTGGTTCATTGAGTTTGGAAAGCGAGGATAACGATGCGTCGGATCATGTTGCTTGCCGCCGTGATGGCGGCGTCCTGTTACCTGGGTGGTTCCCAGGCGAATGCAGGCGGATTTTTGTCACGCATGTTTAACTGCGATCGTGATGTCTGCTGTGTGGAAGTGTGCTGTGTCCCCGTGGTGACGTGCGAAACGGTGTGCTGCGAAACCGAAGCAACCACGACCGTGTGCTGTGACCCATGTTGCTGTTGTTGTGACCCATGTTGCTGCTGCTGTTACACCTATCGCAGCTATTACTGGGATCCGTGCCGCTGCTGCTACGTGCCCGTTCGTTGTTACTGTCGCTGATGACGACCGAGGGTCACCACGACCTTCGCGGTTCCCGGCACAGTCCCACAACAGACGACGCACATGACACAGTGCACTTGAACGTGATGTCGCCCATGTGGTCATCGGACCGAATCAGGACAGAACGTTCGTAACGCAGACTTTTCTAGATCCGTGTGACCGGCTCGCTAACGCCATCGAATGTTTCATCTTGAGTGGCGAGCCTCACGCGGATCGTTTTTTAGTGGCTACTGGTTCTGCGTCGTCTCTATCCCGTCACAAACGCCGCGCCACCTGCACACGGGGTGCTTGACGTTCATTTGGCGTCTCCCGCTAGCGTCCGAACAACGGGAATTTGTGGACCTTCCGGCCGGAAGTGCGACAAATTCTCACCTGAACAGGTTTTGAAGGCCCCGCTTCGGTGTATCCTGCGGACCGACCCACAGGACTGGTGGTAAACCGCAGTCCATCGTCGGGTTGACCGCAAAAATCCGGATGCAAAGGGCAATTGAAGCATGTGCAGGAAAGGTGACGGTGAAGATCGCCGTGGCGGCTTTACGTTGGTCGAACTGTTGGTCGTGATCGCAATCATTGGGGTGTTGGTATCGCTGCTTCTGCCCGCGGTGCAGGCTTCACGCGAAGCCGCCCGCCGCATGGATTGTGGAAATCGCACACGACAAATTGCGTTGGCGATCCACAACTATCACTCCGCTTTCAAGTACCTGCCGCGTGCTTGGTGGTTGGAAACGCCGCCGGACCGACCATTCAACGGTGGCAATTGGATGATGGCCATCCTGCCGCAAATGGAACAAGAAGGTTTGTCCGACCAACTGGATCGACGATTTCTGTCGGTCGACCAACTGAGTCCCGAAAACGTGACGTTGTTGCAGACGACGATGCAATCGTTCCTCTGTCCATCGTCGCCAGGCAACCCGGATTCGCGTCGTTACACCTTCAATTCGACGCCTGCTGGATTGCCTTTCACGGCGACCGACTTGGCACCGTCGGATTACACACCCACGACCGGCGTGCGCGGCACCTATGCAAACTTTGCTTATGGCCCCGAACTAAAAGGCAACCGCGAAGGTGTCTTGCAAGTGGTCAGCGAAGCATTCGGTGGTGAACATGACGGCCGATTCGCAGACGTGATCGATGGGTTGTCGCAAACCATCATGTTTGGCGAACGAACCGGTGGGAACGTCGTCTACAGCGGACGCCGAGTCGATCCGGTGGCGACCGAAAATTTGATCGGCTTGGAAGGCGGCGGTTGGGGCGACCTTTTGAACGGAGAACATTGGTTGCAAGGATCGTTGCAGGGCGGATTGAGCTGGCCCCCACAGGGCGGACCTTGCGCAATCAATTGCACCAACGCTCGCGGCTTCGGTTTTTACAGCTTTCATCCCGGTGGATGCCACTTTGCCAAAGCCGATGGATCGGTCGGACTGATCGATGCAAACGTCGACCCCGAGGTCTTCGCGGCCCAAATCACGCGTCGCGGTGGAGAGGTTTTTGCGATCGATGGAAACTGATGGCCAGTTGATGAAAGCCGACCAAGAACAAAACCGATCAACGCATTCGGCCCATTGGTTTCCAGGGGCGGCCCATGTGTTCACGTTCACTCTTTTGGTCGCGATGCCTTTGTTCTGCGCCGGCTGTGGTCCTACCCGGCAACCGGGTGACTTGGTACCGATCACAGGACAAGTCACCGTCGATGGCGATCCGGCCCAAGGCGTGGTGATCCAGCTGCATCCGCCTCAGCCCGATCCACCGCTGGCTCAAGCCATCACGGACGCCGAGGGTCGCTTCGCAATCAGCACGCGGACCGCCGGCGATGGCGCGACCCCGGGAATTTACGACGTGACGTTCGTTTGGAGCACGTTCAATGCTGTCACGCGATCCCAAGAAGGCGACAAGCTGAACGGTCGCTATGCGGATCCTGAAAGCACGTCCGTCCACTGGGACGTCCCCGATGCGGATTCTTGGGACGCCGGAACGATCGCGTTGTCGACCGAATAACCAGCCCGAACCGCCGTCGCGGTCTTACTTGGCTTGATCGTCCGAAGACTTCTCGGCCCAGGCCTGTTCAGCGGCACGCCGGATTTCGGCCAGATCGCGCCCACTGGCATCCGCGATTTCCGCGGCATCGTCGTGTTCCACGGTGAAGCGTTCTTGACCATCGGGCAATTGAACCACTTTGCCGCGAACCGGGCCCCACGCGGTGTCAACGTTTTCGGCGCGTCGAACCAGCTTGCTGCGGTTCATCGTCTGCTTGCGAATGCCGATCGATGTGGTGTGCCGAAACAGAATGGACTCCAACACGCCGACGCGGCTGGGCGGTGCGATGACGTTCAAGATGACCGCCGCGCGTCCCTTTTTCATGGTGCAAGGAATCTGGAAAACGTCCAGCGCGCCGGCGTCCAGCAATCGCCGACAAGCATCAGCAACTTGTTCGGCCGAACAGTCGTCCACGTTGGTTTCCATCACCGCGACTTGATCAAACTGCGTTCCAGCCGCCGCCAGCATCGCGTCGTCCTGTATCTGGCCTTGATAGACACGCAACACGTTTGCTTGAGCATCCAAGTCCATCGTTCCGGCACCATAGCCGACCTTTTGAATCGCCATTGACGGCAATGGACCAAACCCACGCGACGTCGCTTTCAAAATGGCGGCCCCCGTCGGCGTGGTCAGTTCGGCGCGGATCGACGATCCGGCGATCGGGACATCACACAAAATTTCGGCGGTCGCTGGTGCCGGTATCGAAACGCGTCCGTGAGCGATCGTAACTTCGCCCGTCCCGGTGGGTACCGCTGATGCCATCACGGCATCGACGCCCAACTGTGTCATCGCAACCGCGGTGCCCACGATATCGGCGATCGAGTCAATTGCGCCGACTTCGTGAAAATGGACCTTCTGCAGGGTCGTTCCGTGCACCTTGGCCTCCGCCTCGGCAACGACGTGGAAGATCTTCTTGGCCAAGGCCTTTGCATCGTCATTGATTTTGTCGCCCGCATCGATCATTTCTTCGATGTGGTGCAGGTGCCGGTGAGCGTGTTCCGGCGGATGTTCGATATTCACATGGACCGCTCGAAAGCCCTTCTTTTTGACTTCATCAGCGGTGATCGAAATGTCGGGCAGGCCCATTGAACGTACGGCGTCTTGGATTTCGTTGACGTCGACACCCAAGTCGATCAACGCGCCCAAGGTCATGTCGCCACTGATGCCACTGAGACAATCAAAATACAGAACGCGAGCCATCGGAATTGCCAACCATGTTCCGGCGTGGGGTCGCGGCCGCCGGATCTTGCCGGAGCCCGCGGGACCACTGCGTCGGGATGCGGGGGAAGTGGGGTGGGGATAGGTTTGACGCCGAACGCACCATCGTGAACGATTCGAAACCGACCGATGTGTTCCGGCGTCTATGGCCCAGCTTTACGCCCCGCTGCGTCTTTGAACAGACCCGCAAAGGATTGGAAACGATGATGTATCCACCGAAGCGATCTGGCTGAACCGGCGGCTCGACCGCGGACCTAATCACCCGCGACGATAGCGCCACATGCAACGCAGCGCGCTGACCGCGTCACGCCAACCGATCTTTTTCCCTTCGTCATAACCACGCGCCGTGTAAGTGGTCGGCACTTCGATCACTTGACCGCCCAGGGCAGCAACTTTCGCGGTGATCTCCGGCTCGAAACCGAACCGGCATTCCTTCAGCGCGATGGACCGCAGAAACTCCCCGCGAAAGGCTTTGTGACAGGTTTCCATGTCGGTCAGTTTCAGACCGGTCAGACGGTTGCTGATCGCCGTCAGTGTTCCGTTGCCCAAGCGATGCAGGAAGTGATCCTTGTTCCGCGAATCCAAATATCGCGATCCATACACCGCATCGGCTTTGCCTTCCAAGACCGGCCAGATGACTCGCAACAAGTCGGCGGGATCGTATTCCAGATCGGCGTCTTGGATCGCCACGACTTTACCGCGACTGTGTCGAATGCCCAGCCGAACGGCGGATCCCTTTCCGTGGTTGCGACGTCGAAACAGGACCCTGCGATTGCGACGCTGGGGCAATTCCTTCAGCCAATCGGTGGTCCCGTCGGTGCTGGCATCGTCGATGACGACAATTTCGGTCGCCGGCGGCATGACTTGGTCCAATCGATCCAAGACCTCGGGCAACGAATCGCGTTCGTTGTAGACGGGAACCAGGACGGTCACGTCATACTGATCCACCGCTTCGGTGTCTTGGGCGATGCAGTTGGCTTGGGCGATCAGATCCATCGCATCGTCGATCCGCTGCAGCATTTGGTCTGGGTCGACGACCAGTGTGTCGGTATCCAAGTCGTCAAAGACGTGCGGTGCGTCGACATCCAAGGCAGACAGTCGGTTTCCCATCGGGCCGTTATCCATTGGGCGGCTGTGCATCGGGGCAAGCCCTTCAAATTTGCAACAATGCGATCGACCGTCAAAACCGGCCGATCGTTGAACAAGATATGGGCACCACGCGTTGCCCAAGCAAACATGGGTCGGAAACCAAACGGACGCCTCATTTTGTTCACTTCCCGGCCAACCGGGTGCCCCTCGGATGTTCAATTGCAACGGCTGTGGCGAAACTGTGGGATCCACACCGTGGGGCCGAATCAACGCCATCGGGTTCTTCCGCCCCGGGAATCATCTGGTGCTGCCTAGCGTTGCGGGGCGATAGCAACAACAATTCCACTTCCGGCGACGTCCGTCGCTACTGGGCCCCCGTGTGGCCCGGACCGATGACCTTGTTCACTCGTTTGTCAACGCGTCGACCCGGCGGCCCATGGATCTCCTTTTTTATCTCGCTCTGGTACCTTCACTCGGCAGCGCCGCACAGTGGCTGGCGCACCGGACGAATCTGCCCAGCATTCTGTTGTTGCTGCTGTTCGGCGTCGGCCTGGGCCAATTCATCAATCCCGATGATTTTCTGGCCGAACTGACCGGCGGTGACGCCACGGCCGGCCCCAAGCTGCTTTTCCCGCTGGTTTCGCTGTCGGTGGGCATCATCATGTTCGAAGGCGGACTGTCGCTGCGACTGGAAGAACTGCGTGAATCCGGCAGTGCGGCATTGCGATTGGTGACAATCGGTGCGGCCGTCACCATGGCGGGGGTGACGATCGCGGCCCACCAGATCCTGGACTTCCCCTGGCGAATGAGCCTGTTGTTGGGGGCGATTCTGGTGGTCACCGGTCCGACGGTGATCGGGCCTTTGCTGCGTCACGTCCGTCCGTCCCGTCGCGTCGCATCGGCGCTGAAGTGGGAAGGCATCGTGATCGACCCGATCGGCGCGGTCTTGGCCGTGCTGGTGTTCGAACAAGCGTTTCTGCATGGGGACGATCCGTCGCTGCGAATCGCCCTGGGCATGCTGGCCTGGACATCGCTGGTCGGTGTGGTGTTGGGCGTGCTAAGTGGTTGGCTGATGACGCTGGTGCTGCGGAAGTTTTGGCTGCCCGACATGCTGCACGGCGTCGCCGCGTTGTCGTTCGCGTTGTTGATGTATGCCATCAGCGATCAGCTGGCGCATGAATCCGGTCTGATCACGGTCACCGTGATGGGCATTTGGTTGATCAATCAAAAACAGGTCGACGTCGAACACGTCGTTGAACTGAAGGAGAACTTGCGGACGCTGCTGATCGGATGCCTGTTCGTGCTGTTGGGGTCACGAGTCGACATCAACAACGTGATCGAAATCGGTTGGCCCGGCCTATTGTTCTTGGGCGTTTTGATTTTGGTGGTGCGTCCGCTGTCGGTGTATCTGTCGCTGATTGGAAGCCCACTGAATTACCGCGAACAAACCTTCATCGCCGGCCTCGCGCCGCGTGGGATCGTCGCCGCGGCGGTCAGCAGTATCTTTGCGTTGGAACTGCAACGTAATGCGGTCGAAGGCGACGTCGCAAGCGCGGATCAACTGGTCACCGTTACCTTCCTGGTCATCGTCGGTACGGTCGCCGTCTATGGCATGTTGGCTTCCCCGCTGGCCAAGTTCTTGCAACTGGCCGATGAAAACAATCACGGGGTTTTGATTGCCGGTGCCGATGCTTGGGTGCGTGAATTTGCCGGTGAATTGCAAGCCAACCAAGTCCACGTGATGCTGGTCGACACGAACTACAACAAAATCTCGCAAGCCAAGATGGACGGGCTCAGCGGCGTGTGCATGAACATTTTGAATGAGCATGCCCGCGAAGAATTGAACTTGGCGGGCATCGGTCGCATGATGGCCATGACCCCCAACGATGAGGTCAACACGTTGTCGCTGCGTGAATGCCGCACGTTGTTCGACCGATCACGCTTGTATCAGTTAACGTTCAGCCTGAAAAACTCGCACGGCCGACGTGGGTTGACCAAAAATTTGCTGGGCCGCGAATTGTTCGGCGAAGGGATGACATTCTCGGCGATCGCGGCGATGCACCAAGCCGGCGCGACGTTCAAATCCACCAAGTTGACCGATGCATTCACCTACGACGACTTCATGGAACGGTACGGTGAAGACACGGTGTTGCTGTGTGTCATCAAGGATGACAACAGCTTGTCGATCAACACGGTCGGCGATCCTTTGCGTCCCGTGTCTGGTCAAACCGTGTTGGCACTGGTCCATTCGGTTCCCGTCCCGCCCGATCACGCGGTGATGCAATCGTGAATTTGCCCGATCCCTTTTCGTTGTGCGTGGCATTGATGCCGCTGGCCGGTTATCTGTTGCTGATCGGCGGTTTGCGTCTGTCGGGACGCCCGTTCGTGACAACGTCGGCGCGCGAAGCGGCATCCCTGGGCATCGCGGTGGCCGGTTTCGCTGCCATCGGTCCCGCCCAATTGTTTTTCCCCTCCGCCGCCGGTGCCCTTTTCGGATGGCGCGTTTGGTTCATGCTGGCCGCGTTCTATGCATTGTGTGTGGCGCTGGTTTCCCTGACGACGCGACCACGAATTTGCATTCACGGCTTGTTGATTGACGAGGCTTTTCCAGCGGTTTGTCGCGCCGCGCGAACGATGGACGCGGACGTGCAAACCGATGCCCGCGGCTTTCAGATCTTCTTTCCGCACCACGGCTTTCGATTCCGACTGGATTCCCATCCGGGCGTCGACCACGTCAGCGTGATCGCGTTCGAACCGAATGTGACCGTCGGCTTTTGGTTCCAATTCTTGAAAGCCATCCGGGGCGAAGTCGCTAAAACGCCCGTCGTGGCGGGCTCACGCGGCGTTGCGATGGTGGTCGCCGCGGTGCTAATTCTCGGTTTCTTGCTGTACCAGGCCGTTCCAAACCAGGAATTGCTGGTCGAAGGTTTCCGGCATTTTCTATACCGCGAATAGCGTCGTCAGTTGCACCAACGCGTCGGTCCGGCGAGCGACGTGGAAGGAAAGGTCGGTGATTTTGTCGGGCAATTCCCCCTCATGGGGCTGCCGGGTTCGTTAGACTGAACGAACGCGAAAGCGAATTGAGGTTACCGATGGACGCATCGAGCGAAAATCTGGGGCACTCAGACGATCCGAGGGGCCAGCGGCGAACAGGTGCAGCGCGGCGAGAATCGCTGACCACCGATTTTTCGCTGCCGCATTCAGATGAAACGATTTGTGACGAAACGCCACCGGTGCTGGACAGCCCCCGGTACGAAATCTGTGGCCGCATCAATCGTGGCGGTATGGGCATCATCTACCGTGCCCGCGACCTGACCTTGTGCCGCGACGTTGTCGTCAAGGTTCTGCGGCAGGACCGGAACGATCAAGCCGGCGGCCTGGAAGATTTCCAAAACGAATCGCAAGTCATCAGTTACCTGTCGCATCCCGGTGTCATTCCGATTTACGACCGCGGACGGTGCGATGACGGTCGACCCTACCACGTGTTGAAACTGGTCGACGGAAAAACACTGGGCGATGTGCTGCGGCAAAGAACGATGCCGCGATTCCAGTTGCTGAACGTCTTTGCCGACATTTGCGAAACGATGGCGTTTGCGCATTCCAAAGGAATCATCCACTTGGATCTGAAGCCGTCCAACGTGATGGTCGGACCGTTTGGCGAAGTCCATGTGATGGACTGGGGATTGGCACACTACCACAGCGATCAGCCGAATCCGCCGGAACTGAGTTGCCTGAGCAATGATTTTGAAAACCGTTCGCGGGTCCGTGGTACTCCGGAATACATGGCGCCCGAACAAGCCGGTGGTGGTCAGGTCGGGCCGGCGACCGACGTGTTCGGTTTGGGCGCGATTCTTTGCGAGATCTTGACGGGGCATCCGCCATACGAAGCGGACCATATTCGAATCGTCTACCAGATGGCGCTGGACGCTTCGCAGGGCCAGTTCAAGGATCGCTTGCGGAACTGTGATTGTGATCCGAATTTACGCCGGTTGGCCATCCGGTGCATGGCTTCGTCACCCGAAGACCGTCCGGCCGACGCGTTGGAGGTGGCTCAAGCGGTGGCGGATTATCACGAAACAGCTTTGGAACAGCTGCGAAGCGACATGAACCGCTTTTTCGAACTGTCGCTGGACTTGTTTTGCATTGCCGATTTTCAAGGCTTTTTTCAGCGGATCAACGGCAATTTTTCACGGCTCCTTGGCTACGACGACCACGAGCTAAAGACGCGTCCCTTCATCGACTTTGTGCACCCCGAGGACCGAGAAAAAACGCGGGCCCAGATGAGTGTGCTGGATCGTGGTAAGCCCGTCGTACGATTTCGAAACCGGTATCAACGCCGCGACGGTCGGTACGTTGTGCTGGAGTGGACCGCCAAAGCGATCCGCAGCGAAGGCGTCATCTTTGCTGTCGCGCGCGATGTCACCGAATTGGCTTGACGCCGGGTACTGGGGTGCACGCAAATGTCCTCCGCAAATTGGCGGAATTTAATGGCGATCGGTGTCGCCGGAAACCGAAAGTTGCTCTTGCTGGCTCGTTGCTCGGGCCTAAGATGACAAAGCGGGTCGAAGAAACCCGCACCGATTTTGGCCGTCTTTTCGGCAGAGGGATCATTTTTAGGGTTCGCCCTCGTCACCAAAGGCTTGTGCAGTAGCACGCTGAGACGAGCGCGTTTCTCCCAGCGGCTCCATTTTGCCGCCGACCGGTCAAAATCATTTTGCCGATGGGAAGGGTTAACGCCCGACTCGTCGGTTTTTTTTTGCGCCGCTAGAATCGCTCCGCCGTTCCCAGCGGGGCCCGCTCGGACGCGTCTTGGTTTTGCCACCGGCCCCGTCCCGCCATTCTCTTTTCAACAAGACAACGGGCATGACAGACAAGTCGGTCGCCGAGGAAGTTCAGTCGCTGCGCCAGCAGATTCGACATCACGATCGACTGTACTACGTCGACGCGACTCCGGAAATCAGCGATCTGCAGTACGACCGCCTGCTGAAGCGTTTACAGCAACTGGAACAGGATCACCCCGATCTGCGTGATCCCGATTCGCCCACGATGCGGGTCGGCGATCAACCGGTCGCACACCTGGACCAGGTCGCCCATCGCGTGCCGATGCTGTCGATCGACAACACGTACAGCCGCGATGAATTGCAAGCCTATTTTGAACGCACGGAAAAATCGCTGGACGGCCAACCGGTCCGGTGGGTGATGGAATACAAAATCGATGGCGTCGCGGCGTCGGTGCGATACGAAGCGGGACGCATGATGCTGGCGCTGACCCGTGGCAACGGCGAAGTCGGCGATGACATCACGCACAACATTCGAACCGTTCGCGACCTGCCCCTGATCCTGCACGACAACGGATCAGTACCGGATGTTTTGGAGATTCGCGGCGAAGTCTACATGACCAACGCGGACTTGGCCGATTTGAATGTCCGTCAAGCCGAACGCGGCGAGCCGCTTTACAAGAACACACGCAACGTGACTGCGGGCACGATCCGATTGCTGGATCCCGCGATCGCCGCCCAACGAAACCTGCGTTTCTTTGCACACGGCATCGGCGAAGTGTCGGGCATGGACGCCGACAACCACATGGAATTCCTAAAACGACTCGGGGATTTTGGCATCCCGCCGACACCCGACGTGATGGTGTTCGACCATTGGTCCGAAGCAATGAAAGCGGTCGCGGCGTTGGAAGACGAGATGCCTGACTTGCCTTTCGAAGTCGACGGGATCGTTTTTAAGGTCGACGACTTTGCCAGCCGCGAAAAACTTGGCATTCGCAGTAAGAGTCCACGTTGGTTGGTCGCGTACAAGTTTGAACGCTACGAAGCCACCACACGACTGAACCAGATCACGGTCCAAGTCGGCAAGACGGGAACCGTGACACCGGTGGCTCATCTGGATCCAGTGGAGATTGCCGAAACCACCGTGTCCCGCGCTTCATTGCACAACGCCGACGAGATCGAACGACTGGATGTCCGCGAAGGCGACGTCGTTGTGGTTGAAAAAGCCGGCAAGATCATCCCCAAGGTCGTGCGTGTCGAAAAACACCTTCGCACTGATGACTTGAAACCCTACGTCTTTCCAAAGCAATGTCCCGAGTGTGATACCGAACTGGTTCGGGATGAAGGCGGTGTCTACATCCGATGCCCCAACCCGGCCTGCCCCGCTCAGTTACGCCAAAAGTTGATCTACTTCGGCAGCCGCACGGGTATGGACATCGATGGTTTGGGCGACGAACTGGTCGACGTTCTGCTGGACCGTGGTTTGGTCAAAACCTATGGCGACCTTTATCGTTTGACCGCCGATCAAGTCGCCGAATTGAATTGGATCCGATTGCGGAAAGGACGCGACAGAAAAGAGATCGAAGTCCAGGTGGGACAGAAGAATGCGGACAGCTTGATCCAAGGGATCGACGCCAGCCGTGATCGTGGTTTGGCACGAGTGCTGGCATCGCTTTCGATCCGTCACGTCGGTCCCAGTGTCGCGCGGATCATCACGGGCAAATACCACACGCTGGATCTGCTGCGCGACGCGTCCCAAGAAGATTTGGCCGACATCCACGAAATCGGTGACCGGATCGCCGGCAGTCTGCACGAATTCATCCACAGTGATGGCGGCCGCCAAACGCTGGATGACTTGGCCGCGGCCGGCGTCAAGATGACCGATCCCGAACCGGTGCCCGATGATGACGAGCAACGGTGGCTGTCGGGCAAGACCCTGGTCGTCACGGGCACGCTGAAACACTTCAAGCGTGACGAAATCAAAAAGGCGATCACCGAACTTGGCGGACGGGCCAGCGGCAGCGTCAGCAAGAACACGGATTTCCTGGTCGCCGGGGAAAAGGCCGGCAGCAAGCTAGACAAGGCCAAACAATTGGGCGTTCGGGTCGTCGACGAAGACGAATTTCGCGCATGGTTGGCCGACAATCGCATCCATGACGCGTGACCACGACCGGTGGCGGATTTGCTAGGATCTTCCTTCTGCATGGGATCGACATCACGCCGACCCGTTTTGTCGGATTGCCCCCCAAAGTCGCCCGCAGGACGCGGTCGTCACGGTGACGGGCCAGCACGGCACACACGGGACACGGTCGATCCGGCGCGACATCGATCGATCGTGCTCGATGAAGGGATCAATGATCCAGCCTTCCTGCCGGGACACCGAAATGGGATCCACCGATTCGTCATCCGCGACCGACGCGGAAATTGATTTTCAAGCCGCTGACGCCGGAATGGAATTGGCACCAGCGGAAACTTTCGCGTTAAATCTTTTGGAATGGGCGGTCGAACGACACGCCAGCGACCTGTTTATCAGCGACGCGGAATCTTGCGTCATCGTGTCGGTTCGCCGAATGGGCCGCATCGAACAAGTTCGCCGATTTGCGCGCAGTTACGGACGACGGCTGCAAGGATTCCTGCGGGTCGCGGCAAATTGTGACGCCGGCGATGCGATTCGCCCGACCGAAGGACGCGGCGTGGTGCAAACGCCATGCGGTCGTGAAATCGACTTGCGGCTCAGCACGATGCCGACGCTATTCGGAACCGATGTCGCCGTACGCTTGTTCGATCCGGAAAGCGGATGTCGCGACCTGAATCAATTGGGCATGGATGATTGCGATGTCCAGCAACTGCGCGAACTGTTATCGCACCGCGGTGGACTGATCCTGGTGTCCGGCCCGGTCGCCAGCGGCAAGAGCAGCACGATGTATGCTGCGGTGAAACACTTGAACGACGGCCATCGCAAGATTCATACGCTGGAAGATCCGATTGAACATGCGATCGACGGTGTGATGCAAACACAGGTCAACGCGAAAGCCTGTTTGGACTTTGCCGATTTGTTGACCGTCGTTTTGCGTCACAGCCCCGACGTCATCATGATCGGTGAAATCCGTGACAGTGTGACGGCAACCACCGCGGTCCGCGCCGGTGCCAGCGGACAGTTGGTGCTTGCGACGATCCACGCCAAAAGTGCCGCAGAAGCGATCGATTCGCTGTTGCATTACGACGTCCCGCCAAAGTTCGTTGCCAACGCCCTGGTCGGCGTCATTTGTCAACGACTTGTCCGGCGACTGTGCAAGGAATGCCGAAGCCAGAGAGAGGTTCATGATCCACTGCCCGTCAGCCCCGCAGTCGCCGGCCGTTTGGGCGACCAATCGCCGGGACTTTGGACGGCCCAGTCGTGTGACGCCTGTTTTGGTGACGGCTATGAATCACTGTTTTGCCTGGCGGAAATCATGCGTGTGGAGGACACGATCACGCAGTGCATCGAGCACCGTGAACCGGCATCCGCGATTCACCAGACGGCCAAAGAACAAGGCATGCTAAGCCTGGCCGACAACGCCGCCTTGAATATTTATCGCGGCGAGATGACGGCCGATGACGCGATTCGAATCATCAATAACGGCACGCTGGCAGAACTTTCCAGACGCTGTCGTGATTGACCCGCTGGTTCATTCATCGCGGCCGAATCGTCTTCAAGACGCGGACCGTTCCAATATTTCCGCGATCGCTTCGGTGGCAATCTGCAGCGATCGAGCAGCCATCACAAAATTCGTGTGACCGGACACCTCCGGCTGGATTTCCACGTACAAATCGCACGCACGTCGCAGCCGACGCAACTTCTTTTTGGCCATCTTCACGTAAGCGGCCGGATCATCGACTTCGTCAACCGGCCCGACGGCCAAGATGAAATCATAGATGTCGCGAACGATGTCGCGCAGATCTTCGTCGTCTTCGGCCTCGTCGCAGTGCTTTAAGAACGTACGGACCATCCACAGGTGCGCGACTTGACGATCAATCGCTTGCACCTGAGCGGTCAGCGTTTCGGCTTCACTCATCTTCGTGATTATCCGCAGCAGCGATCAGCCGGCCGCTTCATCCGTGATCGCACCCTCGTTGTGCACGACGGCATCACCCGCCGGTGCCGCGTCGGACGCCGCGTGATCGGCGGCACCGTGACCTTTGGCCGGCTTGGTGGGTGCATGCCCGTGCGGAGTGTTACGTGCGACGATCACCACGCCGATGAACGTCAACGCCATCCCCATCCACAGCATCGGGCTGATTTTCACACTTTCGTGCAAACGCAACACCGAAACAATCGCGGTCACGGTCACCGCGCCCCCGAAAACAATCGGCATCACCAACAACGCGTTGCCGCGACTGGTCATCATCGCCGTGGTCAAACAGCAAGCGCCAAGCGCGCCCAGGGTGCCCGCCAAAAACCCCCACTTGGCCGTTGCGAAATGTGCCCCCGTGTACGTGAAGCTGTCTCCTTTGACCTTCATCATCGCGATGCCGCCGATGATCGCGATGACCAGATAAGCGATGCCGATGAAGACGTAAGGTTTGAACGGGGACCAGCCTTCGGGCGGCAACAACGGTTTGCCGTCGATGCCGCGCGGCGTTGCCGCATTGCCAATGGTCGGTCCGTAACAGCCCCAAAACAACGCGGTGCCGATGGCAAACAGGATAGGAATCAACATTTTGTTCATGAACGCCTCAGTCGGAGGAAAATGTGGTCGGGTCAGGGGCGGAACAGAGTTTGATCGAAAGCGATGCCGTCGGCACCGCGGTGGTTCAGACGTTGAACAGGAAATGACAGATATCGCCGTCCTGCATCACGTAACTTTTGCCTTCCACGCGTAGTTTACCGGCCTGTCGAATCTCTTTTTCGCCACCGTGTTCTTCCAGATCGTCAAGAGAATAGACTTCGGCGCGAATGAACCCACGCTCGAAATCACTGTGAATCACCCCTGCCGCTTGCGGCGCGGTCGCACCGATGGGTACCGGCCAAGCACGGACTTCCTTTTCGCCGGCGGTGAAGTAACTTTGCAAACCCAGCGTGTGATAGGCGGCTCGGGCAATCTGATTCAGCGCCGGTTCGGCCAGCCCAACGTCGGCCAGCATTTCTTCGCGGTCTTCTTCATCCAATTCCGCGATCTCCGCCTCCAGCTTCGCACACACGCAGGCAACGTCGGCACCGACCTTGTCGGCATGTTGGCGGACCTTGTCGACCAGCGGGTTCTTGCCGTCCAAGTCGGTCTCGTCCACGTTCGCGACGAACAGGATGGGTTTGGCCGTCAGCAATCCGAAACTGGAAATCGCGGCATTTTCGGCCTCATTCAGATTCAGCAATCGCAGCGGCTTGCCTTCGTTTAAATGCTCGCTGCATTTTTCGATCACCGTGACGCGCAGTTTCGCTTCCTTGTCGCCGCTGCGAGCGGTCCGCTGGGCTTTGCCCAACGCATTTTCCAACGACTGTAGATCGGCCAGCATCAATTCGGTTTCGATCGTGTCGATATCGGCCAGCGGATCCACCGACCCGGCGACGTGGGTGACATCGGGGTCTTCGAAACAGCGGACGACCTGCAAAATCGCGTCGACCTCGCGGATGTGACTCAGGAACTTGTTCCCCAAACCTTCGCCTTCGCTAGCACCTTTGACGATGCCGGCGATATCCACCAGCTTCAACGTCGCGGGAATCAACTTCTGCGGCACGATGTACTTGGTGATCCGGTCCAAACGCTGGTCCGGCACGCTGACGATGCCTTCGTTGGGCTCGATCGTGCAGAACGGATAGTTTTCGCTTTGCGCGGCCTTGGACAGCGTCAAAGCATTGAACAACGTGCTTTTGCCGACGTTCGGCAAGCCAACGATTCCGGCTTCCATGTGGATCTGGGCGGGGCAACGGGTGAAGGAATGGGAAAAAGCGAAACGGACGCCTCGGCGTCGGAGCGGAAAAATCTATCAGTCCGAATGGTTTTCGTCGAAGGGCGTCGGCGAAGAAGGTGGGCTGAGTCGAATTTTGGAAAATCTTTGAAATTTCATTGATGCATTGCTCTCGGTGGTGCCGATGCAGATCGATGAGCATGAAGCTCGCCTGACCCATCACGGACGACGCCACCCCACCTTCGTTGCAGGTTTCGTCCGTGCGAGTCTTGAATCTTGCCGTCGTCATTTGCGTCGGCGGCGTCTTGGCGGCATTGCCTTTCCGCCTTCACCAAAAGTCGTCTCAGCCGACTCAGCCACCCGCCAGGGCCACCGGTCCGACGGCATCGCAGAGCCATCTGTTTGGTGAAACCGGCCATCTGTTCGGTGAATCAGGCGACCTTTTCACCGCGCCTGGCCCTCGTTCGGAACAGGCCGGCCCGGCAGCAAGCGATGATCTAAAGTCGCTGACCGATCTGGTCGCTTACGATCCGCCGCCGCCCCCTCCGGGGCCTTCAGTACGCCGTCCGCCGATGAATTTGCCGCTGACGTACGAGGACCTGGCCGTCCCGGTCCAACCCACCGAAACGATGCGACAGCGATTCGACGCGGTTGCCAAGTACGCCCAGCCGACCGCCCAGAGCCCCCAGGGGCAAACCCAGCGACCGGCCGATGCACCGCCCCGCATGCCGTTTGGTGGATCCCTGGCCGGGCTCGGAACGAATCCATCCGGCGCCGACAACGCGCAGGGCAACATCAACCAGAATGATGCCGCCCGCCCGCAAACCGCCGCCGCCGAAGCCACCGGTGTCCAAGGCCGAACCGCGGCGACTCAGTTGCGTCCAACGGTTTCCGACGTTCCGCTTCCCTCCGGCAATGAACCGACAAACGCCGGGGCGACCTTTCGCGATGCGATGACGATGCAGATGGGGCCCAAATCCGTCGCACCGTCGACACCGATCCCCAGCCTGAACGGATCACCCGAAGACGCGCTGGCCGCGTCACCCTTTGCAACGTCGAAGTCGTCGGCCGCAGGCGCTGCTAGTCGTCCGAACAACCCCGAACGCGAACGTCATTGGATTCGACAACCTTAGGACGACGACAGAATCGCCCCTCAGGCAACGACCGGGAGCAAACGCTTAGCCGGTCGTCTGTCGATTCCGACGCAGTTGACCGCAAGCGGCATCGATTTCGCCGCCCTTGCGTTGACGAAACTTCACGGTCACGCCGCCTTGTTCCAAGATTTGGCGGAACTTGGCGATCGCCGTCTTGGTCGGCTCCAGGTACGGCAAGCCCGCAACCGGGTTGTACGGAATCACGTTCAGCATCACGTTCCGCGTCTTCAACAACTTGACCAGTTGTCGGGCGCATGTTTCGTCATCGTTCACACCGCCCAACAAGACATATTCAAACGTCAAGCGTCGACCGTTGGCGGCAAAGTATCGATCGGCCGCTTGCAGCACCGCTTCCATGCCGACCTTTCGATTGACCGGCACCAATTCGTTTCGCAACGCTTCGTTGGGGGCGTGCAGGCTGACGGCCAAATTGAATGGCACATCGGCAGCCGCCAAGCGATCGATGGCTGGTGGTAATCCGACCGTGCTGATCGTGATCCGTCGCGGGCTGATGCCCAGCCCCTTTTCCGACTTCGCGACATCCAATGCCGCCAACACGTTGTTCAGGTTTGCCAGCGGTTCCCCCATCCCCATCATGACGATGTGGCTCAAGCGTTCGTCTTGGGGCAATCGTGACTGCAAACGCAGCATCTGTTCCAGAATCTCGCCCCGGGTCAGATTGCGTTCCACTCCGTCCAAACCACTGGCACAGAAAACGCATCCCATCGCACATCCGACTTGGCTGCTGACACAGATGCTGCGGCGGATTCCGTCACGCAACAGCACGCACTCGACTTCGCCCCCACCGGCCAGCCGTACCAACAGTTTTTCTGTCCCGTCGGAACTGGTTTGACACGCGGCTTCGTCGGCTTGAAAGATGACAAAGTCTTCGTCGAGCCGTTGACGCAACGCCGCCGGCAAATTGCTCATCATCTGGAACGAATCCGCACGACGCTGGAACACCCAAGACCAAACTTGGCCGACGCGAAACTTGGGCTGTCCCTGCTGTTTCATCCACTCGGCCAGATCGGCGTCGGTCAAGTCCAGCAGGTGCCGCTTGGACGCGCTGGTCTGGTCGGGTGGGGTGACGGTGGGAAGCACGGTGGTCAATTCTGTTGGTCCATAGATGGTGTTAGACTGCCCATCATCGAAGACTTTGCGACGCCCACCAAGCCCTACCGCGACGAAGCCGGCGAAGTTTTCTGGCCACCGCCTGAATCGACAATGCGTCGTGACCGGCAAAATGGCATTTCGTTTCCCCCAAGCCACCCAACAATGAGCCCCACGCTGATGAACGCTGACGCCGCCCTGGATCGTTTCGTCGAACTGACCAAGATCCCCGGAAAAAGCGGCGACGAAAAAATGGTCGCTCAGCAGATCGTCCAGGCTCTGCTAAACGCGGGGCTGGACGGGCAACAAATCGCATTCGACGACGCGAACCAGCGGACCCGCATTCCCGGCAACTGTGGGAACCTGATCGTCCATCTGCCGGGCACCGGTTCGGGGCCGACCACGATGCTTTCGGCTCATATGGACACGGTTCCGATCTGTGTCGGCAGCCAGCCGGTTCGCCAGGGCGATGAAATGACCAGCGAAACGCCGACTGGCCTGGGCGCCGATGATCGCTCCGGATGCGCGGCGATTTTAACTGCGGCCATCGAACGCTTGAATTGCGGGCGAGTCGATCTGCCGCCCGCCGTCATCGCGTTCTTCATTCAAGAAGAAGTCGGCTTGGAGGGCGCACGTCATTTGGACAAGGACCTGATCGGCAAAGTCGACCGCGCTTTCAACTTCGACGGTGGTTCAGTCGACAAGCTGACCAACGGTGCGATCGGTGGCGAACGCTTGGAAATCGAGATCACGGGGATCGCATCCCATGCCGGTGTGGCCCCAGAAAAGGGAGCCAGCGCGATCACGATGGCGTCCCTTGCAATCGCGGATTTGCACCAACGCGGTTGGCTGGGCAAAGTCGTCAAAGACCAGGGCGTGGGAACCTCCAACGTGGGTGTCATCAACGGGGGCGAAGCAACCAACGTGGTCACGCCTCAATTGACCCTGCGTGCCGAAGCCCGCAGCCATGACGCCAACATGCGGATGGCGATCGTCGCGGAAATTCGCCAAGCATTCGAAAACGCAGTCGCCAGTGTTTGCACCGACGCCGGCCAGTGTGGCCAGCTGAAGTTTGATTCGCACGTCGATTACGAAGCGTTCCGGTTGCCCGAAGATCATCCGTCAATCACGGCGGCCGACGCTGCGGTGCGCGACCTGGGACGAACCCCCTTTATCGAAGTCGCCGGCGGGGGATTGGACGCAAACTGGTTGTTCATCCACGGGATCGAATCGGTCACCATGGGCTGTGGCCAATGCAATATCCATACGGTCGACGAACGTTTGAATATCCCCGACTACTTGGATGCTTGCCGGATCGCCACCGGTCTGATCACCGGCAAGTATTGATCGGAACCGATCGTTTCCTAGATCCACCGCGTTTGGGTTGATTCGCCGCCATGAATGACGACGACATGGTCTGTCTGTGCTTTCAAGTCACACGACGAAAGATCGTTCAGTTCATCCGAGTGGAAAAACCAAGACGGCTCAGCCAACTTTCGCAGTGCTATTCCGCGGGCACCGGATGCGGATGGTGCCGACCGTTCTTGCAGAAACTGATGGAACAAACCGACACGGACTTGCCCGATTCCAACACTTACCAGTCCGGCCGACGCCGACACATCCGCGACAAGAACGACACACCATAACGCAGCGGCGCCTTCAACAAAGGTCGCATTTCGCCGATGGCGTATCCCTCCAAAGGCGCAAATCATTCGTAAACCAGCTGTGCCGTTGCCTTCGTATCCGTGTCGGAAATCAATCGCACCCAACACGCGGAAAACCGATCTGGAAAACGATGGGTGATTTCTTGGTTGGCGGGGCAAGTCAAACGGACGTAATCCACCCACAAACCAGTGCCATCCACGTCGACTTGGACCGTGAACGTCACATCACTCTGATGCTCGTGCGACACCGTCATCGTCTTCTGGTCATATCCAGTCATCAAATACGCATCCGAAGCCACGTCGGCGACGACGGCGGATTCGTACCAGGGGCCACCGTGTCCGACCGGCTTGCCCAATTGCCAAAGATCGTCCACGCCACCGAACCACAATCCGACGGTCCGATCCGCATTTAAGAAAACGTGCGAATCGCCGACGGCATCCGGCGCCAAGCCCGCTAACACCAGCAAGCCGTTCCACGAACAGAAGTCGGAAATCCACTTGCGATGACTGGCAACCGGACGGATCCGATTCCATGCCGGCGGCGCACCATTGGTCACCAAGGGCAGCTCATAAAAGGTGCCATGCAGGTTCGCCAAGTGCCGTTCGGACTCCACTTCCCGCACCATGCGACACGCCGGATCAAGCATCGTGCGATCAAACGCCGAATCCCCCTTGGGCAATCGATACGTCTGGCCCTGGTAGTGCACGACCACCGATGCACGGTCGACCGACGCTTCTGGTTCAACATCCAACAAACCCTGTAGACGCGGGTCTGGTGAATCCGCCTGAAACTCAAATCCCGCTTTGCTGAATTCGAAAAAGCGGTCGCCCTCGGTGATCACTCGCAGGTTTCGATTTCGCTTCGCCGGATAGACTCGTGTCATCGATGCATCTTCGTCAGCGATATCCGCTAGCCCGGCGAACAACTGTTGCGCATCCTTGGCCTGGCCATCGTGCGACGACGCATCGACCTGATGCAAGAACGCGGTGACCACACAGTCTCGGTCCACCGTCAGCCGCAACCACTGTGCGTCGAAATTCTCGGGGAACAAGTAGGGCAAATAGCCGTCGGCGGGAACCGTGACCGAATCAAAATGTTCCCATTGCCCAAGTCCGCCGCGATCCACTTCCAAAGTGAAAGTCACCGGAGTCGGATCAACACCCGGCTTTCTCGCCGATTGTGGCACCGCTGCGGTGGCCGCGTCCAAGGGTCGAGCCTGCACGATCGAACCGTCATTGGCAGCAACGAAAGCCAAGTGTGGCATTCCAAAATTGCCCGGCTTGTGTTCGCTGGCATTTCCAGGGATCGACACGACACCGGCGGGAAAACTGCGGCGGTACACCTTGTCCGTGAACCCTTTGCCCCAACGCAGCGACATCGGTGTCGCCTGCCAAGAATCAGCAAGCTTGGGATTTCCACGTTGATCGACCGCCAAATAGACGGTCACCGGAACGTCAACTTCAAACCGAAAGCCCGGGGCAGGGCGATGCCAGTCGCCACGTGGGATGGCGATCCGGGTCAAGCCGGCAAGCTTCGACGGAACTTCATGGATCGTCTGCTGGTCGCTGGCCCGCGTCATCGACGGGACCGGTCGCTTCTTTCTTCCCACACTCAGGTGCAAGCATCGGTCATCAAATCCTGCGACCAGGAACGGATCGGACGGAACCATCGCCTTAACCTTGTCTTCCACCCACGGCCCACCGTACGCCGTCGCCGGGCCCCAAGAAGACAGATCTTCGTACTTGCCAAACCACAGATTGCTCTGAGGCTGCCCGGCAAGTGGGTTGCCCTGGATGCTGGTTTCGTCACTGGCCAAAACCAATTGACCGTTGAAGTCACAAAAGTCAGGGACATAACGCAAATGGCTGGCGATCGGACGAATGCCCGCCGTGTTGTTCGCCGAAAATGTGGGCGGAAAGTCAAAGAACATCCCGTGCATGTCCATCATCCAGCGGCCATCTCCGATCTGCCGAATTCTGGGCCATTCGGTATACCAACCGTGACTGGCGTCGTTGCAATACGCCGCTTTCGGCAATAGGTAGGTCGACCATTGCCCGTCGGTCAAAACCTTTAGACGCAAACTACGACGATCCCAACCGATGGCCCAGACCGGTTCATTGCCGTCACTGCCCCCGGCGATTCCTTGTGGGCCGGTGACTTCGGTGTATTGACGGCGTTCGACGATCTGCCATTGCTTGCCGTCCCACTGGGCCAGCACACCGCGTTCTTCATCGGTCTTTGCCGTCCCACCGACCAACACATCGTCATAATTCCCAACGTGCAGTTCGCCATTGTTGGAGACGACCAATCGTCCCTGCGATGTATAGCCGCCCTTGCCATGCCATCCGGGAACAGGCTTCTTGAAAAGTCGCTTCACATCCAGCGTATGTACGTTGGCTTCCCAAATCGAACCTTCCATGTCGACGTAGTAAACCATGTTGGCTGGATCGGTCAGATGGCGTGCAATCGCGGTCACACGGATCGGCATCTGCTTGGGTGAAATTGCACGCACCTTACCCTCGCGATCGATCGCGTAGTGTGCGATCAATAACTGCTGCGACTCCGCATGAATCATCCGGCCCGCCGGAGTGCCCCCGACACTTTCCGGGTGCACGGTCATCGGCTCGGTCAGGTCTGCGTCCACCGAATACAGTTTGTGTTCGCTGCCTCGCGGCATATGGGGCGCATAATTGACCATCCACAATTTACCCGCCCAAGGCACCACTGCACCGATGCCACATTCGTTGTGCCCCGGCAATGTATGCGCACCGTCCTGGCTGTAAATTCCGTACGTCGTCAGATGTGGATAGACGCCACTGATGTGGATGTCGGTTCGAACGGGCTGTTGAGTCCGCGTGGGGCGGGTGTTTTGATCATCAGAGTCTGACGGCGTCGTCGCATCCGATTGTTCCGTCGACGTCAGCGCAATGGCCTGCCGATGGTTCATCAGTTCTTTGGCAAACCTCTCCACACGTCCTTGTTGCTGATCACTCAAAGCCAAGTTATTGGCCTCATTCGGATCCTTTTGCAAGTCATACAACTCCGCAAAGGTCGTCGAATCGTCCAAGACCGTTTCGATGTATTTCCATCGTTCGTCGCGAACCGCCCACAACGGCCGACTGCCCAACTGTGGCGTGGGGGCTTCGTACAAAATGCTGGTCCGCCAATCGTCGACCTTCTCATCCTGGACCAGGGGTAACAGGCTGCGACCGTGCAACCAAGGCGGGGATTCAATCCCAGCCAGCTCATAAATCGTGGCGGTCAAATCGATGTTCAACACCAACGCATCACAAGTCGCTGCACCGGTGTTTGGACCGGCAATGGCCATCGGAACGCGCATCGATTCTTCATACGGCAGAACCTTGCTGGTCATCCCGTGTTCACCCAGCATCCAGCCGTTGTCACCCATGAAAATGATCCAAGTCGGACGCGTCGACGACGAAGATTCCAATTCATCCAAAACACGCCCCACGGAGCGGTCCATTTGTTCGACCGCGGCATAATAGTCCCGATGATGTGACCGGATTCGGTCCGGGTCGTCATAGCCGTACGACAAAGCCTGTGTCCGACTGCGTGACTTCGAAAGATACTCCGGCTTTCCTTTCAGGTCGTCGTCCCATGTCGCGGGTAAAGGCATCTCGGCGACTTCACGCCGATCTAGATACTGCTGCTCAGCGGGCCAGCGGAACCGGTGATCCATGTGCGGTACCTGAGTGTTCATCCACAGCACAAACGGCTTCGCTTGCTGTGCACAATCGCGAATGAACCGGATCGATTGATCGGCGGTAACATCGTCGACAAAGCCCGGCATTACCTGCGTGTCGCCATTGATGTCAAACTTGCGGTCGTACCAAGTCCCGTTGGACCAACAAGTCGCCGCAAACTGGAACCCGCAATCGCTGGGCGAATTTTTTAGATGCCACTTCCCGGTGACTCCGGTGCAATAGCCTGCATCCCGCAATACCTTCGCGAAGGTGGGCTGGCCGTCGCGAATCTTCGCTGTGCCGACCTTGGTCACGCCGTTGACACTGCCGTAACGTCCGGTCAGACACGCGGCGCGACTGGGCGAACAAATTGCCAACGTCACAAACGCATTGGTGAATCGTGTTCCCCGTTGGACGATGCGGTCCAAATTAGGCGTGGCGATTTGCTCGTTGCCTGCCGCCGACCAACAGTCCCAACGCTGGTCGTCGGTCAAGATGAACAAGACGTTCGGGGACTCCGCGTGGGCGGCGAAGGCGGACCTAGGTGCAATAGCATTCGCGAAGGCGAGCCAAAACAGCACGATCCAAAGCTGACAGAACTTTCCAGAAAACATCACGATACGGTGGGATGGCGAGGGGCGGGGCAGAAGCCTTGGCGGGAAAACCTCAGTATGGCGAATCCCCAACGTGCCTGCCGAACGTCTCTCCGTTTCCTCGACCCAATCTCAGCCACCTGACCAACCGGCTAAAGACGGAACGCTCAGCCGTCCGAAACAGACGCCTCTCGAATCCAAGCGGCACCGCGTTTGTCACGGTGCGCTCCAGGCTTCTTGGTGACTTCGCCCTGGGTATCGGCATAGTCGACGAAAACGGCGGCAATCAACCGTTCCGATGCGGGGATCCCCAGCAGGTCGAACACCACCGGCTTGCCCAGGTTCCCGCCGCTGGACCAGTACGTCCCCATCCCCGCCGCGGTCAACAACAGCAACAGGTTCTGGACCATTGCGCCGGTCGCCGCCAAGTGTTCTTCGTCGCGGGCCGCGGATTTCTGGATCGATGTGCAATCGCCCTTTTCGAAAGCCATCGGATCCGTTTCCGGCAACCAGGTGACCAGGACGACCGCGCCGCATCCACACAACAGCGGCGGAACCTTGGTCGCGTCACCGTGCTGGTGTTTCAGTAGCTTACCCAAGGCTTGGGCTTGATCCTGCCACAGGATGTTAGCCCGCCACGGTTCGGCCAAGTCATCAACGCCACGGACGAAGTGAAACGGCGCCCACCCCGCATCCGAAACACACTTTCGCACCACCGCATCGAACTGCGCCCGTTGGTTTTCAGGCGTTTGCACCGGAGCATCCACGTCACCGAGAATCTTCTCGGTGCGGCGACGCATCAAGACTTCGCGGACGGTCGTCAGAGGATCTGAAACAGGGGGTGAATTCATCGAAGGAATGTATTCCAGTGGGCAACAAACATGGCTGAATCAATACTACGGCTGGTCAGTGTCGGCGATCGCATACAACTTGTCGCCACGTCGCAAGACCAACATCGAATCGACCGCAACGGCGGCATAAATCTTGTGGCCACCGAGACTGCTCTCAGCATCTTCGGCGTTCCAAACGCGGTTTTCGGAAACCGTATCACCACTGGTCCGATCGATGACCACCGTCGTGCCTTTATAGCCGAACAAATACAGATGCTGGTCGGTGACCAACGGGGTGGCCCAGACGCCGCCGGCTGCGGTCCGGTCGACGCTGACTTGTTGCCCGGTCTCTATGTCCAGCCGATACAGCACGCCGGCACGATTCACGAAAGCCGCGGTATCGCCGACCACGACGGGGCTTCCGAAGGTGCACGTGGCCTTCTTCGCACGCCAGCGATAGTCGACTTGGTACTGATCGCCATCACGAGTGATTTCAATCAACCCGTTGCTGGCCGCCGCTTCGCCCGCCGCACCGGCATCACGCCCGTCGGATGCACCAATGACAAACCGACCGTTGCCGGCAGGAATCGGCGTGCATGAACTGTTGTTATCGATCTGGTCAAACTGCCACAGCCGTTCGCCGGTCGCGGGGTCCAATCCAACGATGGTTCCGATCGCGCTGCACACCAGATGTTGCGTATCGCCGACATCGATCAAGCGAGGCGATGCCCATGCGGTCGCGCCGATGCCCGGTGATTTCCAAATCGTTTCGCCTGTCGAAGGTTCGATCGCCAACACATACGGCTCCTCCGATCGTTCCACCCAAACGTAGACCCGTTGCTGATCCACTTCCAAAGAGGATGACAAACCGTGACGCGCGGTGATCGGTCCATACTCGGCGACCAAATCCCGCTGCCAGGTTTTGCCGCCCTTGGTGTCGATGCCGATCAACACACCGCCTTCGAAAAAGGCAACGAAGCCTTCGTCGGTGGCCACCGCGGTGGGTGCAGCCCGGCTGACCATCGGCGTGTTCTTGAACGGCGACGGATTGGCCGCGTCGACTTGCCAAAGACGACTGCCGTCAGCGGGATCGAATGCCGTGACGTGATAGTTGTCCTTCATTTCACCACTGGTCGATGTCACCACGATCTGATCGTGCGCGACGATCGGCGTCGATTGGCCATAGCCTTCAATCTCGGCGGTCCAAACGATTCCAGAATCGGGCGACCAAATCGTCGGAAGACTTCGTTCAACGACCGCGATGTTGCTGGATTGAAATCGCGGAGCATCGGGCGTTTGGCCGGCGACGAAAGCAACACTGCAAACATTGCCAAGCGAGATGATCAAGCCAAGGCAAAACAAACACCGTCGCAAAGCGTGACTCGCAAGCCCGGCGATCAACCATCGATGGAAAGACAAAGACATCAAAAACGCACATCGGATTGAAGGAAGAAACCTGAATTGGCATCAGGGCGGGGCGTGAAGTTTACGGGGTCAACGCGCCTCGTCCAGCGGATCCAACACGGGGGGCGCGGCATCGACTGGAATGCGGATCGGACCGGCATCGAGTCGCCGAAGTCTAAAAAAATGCCGTGTTTCCCGGTTCCAGATAGCGCACAGATTAACACATGAAATTTTGCAAAAATTCGCTTCGAACCACTTTCCAAGCGGCCTGCCTTTATTGAGAATCAATCGCATCAACCGCCGGCGCTCTAGCCAGCCACACCGCAATTGACGGCCTCAGCCAGCCAACTTGCCGACGGTTTGTTTCTCGAAAACCAGAAGAGATTTCTACACAGGCTGAGGCTATGAATTTGACTTTGATGCGCGCGGTGTTGCCGTGCGCTGTGGCAGTGCTCGTACTTGCATCCGCGGCATCCCAATCCAGCGGTGCCCTTATCGTTCCAACCGCTGGCGATGAAAGGTTCGGTTGGGATGAAGGATTCTCCGGATCTGTTTTCGCCAGCTGGGATGTGTTCAGCACAACCACCAATGCTACGCCCGAACTTGGTTCATTCGGTACCGACGTCGACACGAGCACAGTCACCGAAACCACCGGCATGGCTTTTTTGACCGGTGGTGGAAACATCTACAACGCGAGCGTCGCTACCACTCTATCCGTAGTCGTTCCGACTACTTCCTTGTCGGGCACAAACACACGTTTTGTTGCCCAGGTTGGAACGTTCGGAAGCGTGCTTGATATTTCCAGTCTTCTACTGAACGGACAATCTGCCAGTATTGCTGGACTGACGGAAGAAATGCTGGTGTCAAGCGGTTTCGGGGCTGCCTTCGACAACGAATACATGGCCATTTGGGACATTGGCTCAGCACCGGAGTCTGAGTACACGCTGACGTTCAGTGGTGCCGGCCCTCACATGTCTCTTGAAGCGGTTCGCATCGACGCTTTCGCCAGCGACACCGCATTCGTCACGCCGGCATCGGTCACGGCGGTTCCCGAACCGGCATCCATTGGTTCCATGTTGGCATTGACCTGTGGTGGCGGAATCCGCTGGCTGCGACGCCGCAAGTCGTCCATTGATGCGAAGCGATCTTAAGCTTCTCGTTGGAATCGACCGTGAAAACCTTGGGGGGAAAAGAGGATGACGGTGACCACATTGACACGAACTCGATCGGCCGTGGTGATCGATCGATCAGAATTGCCTTGGCGAAAAACAACCGGACGAAGACGGTCTTCACCCACCGGCTTCACTTTGGTTGAACTGCTGGTGGTGATCGCAATCATCGGCATCCTTGTTTCGTTGCTATTGCCCGCTGTCCAATCGGCACGCGAAGCCGCCCGCCGGATGTCGTGCCAAAACAATCTGAAACAGCTGGCGCTCGCGACGCACATGTACAACGACGTGTATCGCAAGATCCCCGCCAGCGTGATCGGTGTGACGGTCGGCCAATCCAATGGACAAGCGGTCAATCAAGCGGGCCTGAGCGGATGGGCGGCGTTATTGCCGTTTCACGAACAGGACGGTTTGTTTGACCGTTTGGACTTATCCAAAACAGCATGGGATGCCCCCAACGACGAATTGGTCAAGCAAACACCATCGATCCATCTATGTCCGTCGATGCCCGTGCCCGAAGAAGACAGCGGTTATTCCAGCTATGCCTTGTCGACCGGCACGGAATACTATCGGAACCAGACGCACAACGGCGCCTTTGTCGACGCGATGAACGTGTTTTACGGCGAACGGGTTCGAGCCGGAGTCTCGGAATCTCAAGCCCGAATGCACTGGACCAGCATCGGCGACATCAGCGGTCTGGACGGCACGTCCAACACATTGTTGATGGGCGAATTTGGGTTGCAAGAACGTGATGATTCGGACCTGCCATTCCCATACCCGGGCGGCGGCGGTTCGAGCGCCGCACAGTGGGCGGTCAGCTATCCCTACAGTTCCACCGGAACCGTTCGCGGGATCTTCAACGGAACCAAAGTGCCGATCTTTGATTTCCATTCATGGGAATGCTTCCGCAGCCAACACCCCGGCGGCGTTCATTTCGCACTGTCCGACGGCAGCGTGCGATTCCTTAGCGAATTTGTCGACTCCGTCGCACTAGACCGTTTGGCCAATCGCCGCGACGGTGAAGTGATCGAGCCGTCGCCATGGTAAGTCGTCGGATCATCCCGCCAATCGTCATCGGCCTATTGGTCATCACCACGCCCGGGTGTGAATCACAACCGACGGGCCTGACCGCGGCCGGCGAAGTCACGGCCAAAGAAAAACCGGTCTCCGGCGTCGTCATCACGCTGCAACCGGTGCCGCCGACCCAAGGCCCCAAGGCCACCGCACTGGTCTTTGACGGCCGATTCGAATTTGGCCCAGACGCGGGACTGACCGCCGGCCAATACCGCGTTCGTTTCAGCTTGCTGCCGCCCGAGTTTCGACAAGCGGCACCCGAAGAACAGCGATCCAAGTTTCCGCCGGAAGGATCCGTGATTCCCGCGAAATATGATTCGCAAAGTAATGAAATCTGGGAACTGAAATCCGACCAGGAGAACCGTTCCCAGTATGAGATAACGATCCGGTGATACGCCAGATTTGATCCAACGCCATTTTCCCTTCCTTTCCAGATATCAATCCATGCGTCGTATTGTTTCCATCGGCCGGTCTTTCGCCGCCATTGCATTTCTGTCGTCCCTGACAATCACAACGCCATCGATTTGTCACGGTCATATGTCTTGGTTGGCATCCGACGACGAAGGACACGCGGTCTTTTGGTTCGGTGAATCCCCCGCCGACCGGACCTACCATTTGCCCGATGCAATCGCGGGCATCGAACTGAAACTAGACCAAGGCACCGAAGCAAAATCCATCACCACCGCCCCGGTGGATACCGACGACTTGGTCGGTTTGAAAAGCAACGGCACCTTGGGTGAAACGGGCGAAGTATTCGGCAGTGTGACCTACGGCCTTTATCATGGCACGCGGCTGACCTATCACGTCGAACATTTGTTGTCCGGTGACGCAACGCAGTGGCCGACCGCTCCGCGGGCCAATTCACCACTGCAAACCGTGATCGTTTCCGCACCGTCCGGCGGTGTTCTGGTGACCGTTTTGCAAGACGGCAAACCGACCGCCGACGTGGAAGTCAAACTGTACGACGCGGAGGGGACCGAGAACGCATCGGCCACCACCGACAGTGCCGGAATCGCGACGTTCAAAGCGGAATCGCTGTCGTCCGGTTTGAACGCGGTCCTGGTCGGCGTGCAGCAATCCGATGTCGAAGGCGAATTGGACGGCACGGCCTACACCAACACCGCCGACTATCTGACATCGACTTTCATTCACGCGAGCGATGCCGACCATGCGAAAGCGACCCCGGAGCGTCCGACCGTCGACGAATCCAGCAAGGTGAGTATCGATGATTCCGGCTTGGATGCATTGCCCGAAGAACTGACCAGCTTCGGTGCCGCCATCAGTGGATCGAAACTGTTTGTCTACGGCGGACACACTGGCGAAGCCCACTCGTATTCGAACGAAGAACAATCCAACCGCCTGTGGTGCTTGGACTTGGAAAAGGTTGACCAGTCCAAGTGGCAACAAGTCTGCACCGACCATCGTCTGCAAGGTCTAGCCATGGTGCCCTACGACAACGGGGTGATCCGTATCGGCGGATTCACGGCGATGAACGAAAAGGGCGAAGACCGCAATCTGAAATCGCAAACGTATGTCCGTCACTTCGACGCAGATTCCGGCAGTTGGACCGATCTGCCGGCCCTGCCCGAACCACGATCGTCCACCGACGCCGCCATTTTAGGTGACACGATCTATGTGATCGGAGGTTGGAAACTGGACGGCGAAAGCGACAACAGCGTCTGGCACGAAACGGCTTGGAAAATGGACTTAAGCGCCGACCAGCCTGCTTGGCAACCGATCGCTTCGCCCCCGTTCCAGCGTCGCGCGTTGGCGGTGGCCGCGTTCGATGGCAAGATCTACGCAATCGGCGGGATGAAGTCCGTGGGTGGCCCAACGACTCGTACCGATATTTACGATCCGTCATCCGACACATGGACCGAAGGCCCGTCGATGCCGGGAACCGGAATGGCTGGATTCGGCGCGTCCGCCTTCGCCTGTGGCGATCACCTGTATGTCAGCACGATGGACGGATTTTTGCATCGACTGGCAAGCGGCGAAGCCGAATGGACGACCGTCGCCAAGATCGATCCGGCTCGTTTCTTTCATCGCATGTTACCGCTGGACGATCACCGCATGCTGATGATCGGCGGAGCCAACATGGAGATCGGCAAGTTTACCGACATCGCCCTGGTCGACGTCCGCAGCGAAAACTGATGAAGTGCCGCGGCAAAGCTTCAGCGTTTCAAAACCCATTGGACGACCGTTTCGTCGCGTTGATTCAAGATTGCCGTGAAGGCCTTTTGAAATCCCGTCACCGGGTCGCGCACTAGGCACTGTTTATCAATTGGTAACCCGAAGCGTCAGCGAGGGGCCGAAGTTATTCATTCATCAAGAGTCCCTCGCTGACGCGTCGGGTTACCGTTTTCATTGGCTTTCGTGTTGAATTGATAAACAAAGCCTAAGGCGATCACGAAAGCGACATCGGAATGAATGCCATGGATGGCAAACCTTCCCCGTTCATTGGTCGTCACCTTGGGCTGGTAGCCGTCGATACCGGCCAGCGCGACCGACAGATCCGGCCATGGAACCAACACCTCGGCGGCATGATACCCATCGGCGACGACATGAACGCGGGTGGCTATCGGAGAAAGATGGCTGATGGAGACCTTCCCTTTAGCATCGGTTGTGTTTGCCATCCGCACCGTCCCCTTCCAGATCGTTGCACCGGAGATGGGTTGTCCCGATTCGGCATCGAAAACGCTCATTTCCAAAGGCACGTCGGACAAAAGACGCAACTTCTGATTTGATGCGGTCCGATGCCGCCAAGCGATTTGCTTTTGCATGGATTTCAGGCCCTCACCGCCGACGGAAACCTGCAACGCGGCAGGGTTCTGCTCGTTGCGAACCGACTGGCGCAGAAACGCCGTGTACTGGGTGAACGCTGACTTGCGGTCTCGCAAGCCGCTGCAACGCAACTGGCGCAGTTGGCCCCCATCGCGACCGAGCACCCGAATGTCAGCGACGGGCAATCGTGTCGGATCGCCTGGGTAGCCATTGCTGAACCACAGGGATAGATCAGGCGGACGCTGGTCCGAACCGGCGGGCAGAAAACGAGCGGCCGCCTCCCAATTCCCGCCCCGCATCAACAATCGGTTCACTCCCTGAGCGGCAAGGCGCTAGCCGCCGGTTCGATGGCAACGAGTCTATCGTGGCGTTAAGACACCCGCGGCTAGCGACCAGCGGCTCATGAATCCCAACAGCATCCTCCCCATCAGCGGCAAGGCGCTAGCCGCCGGTTCGATAGCAACGAGTCAAACGTGGCGCTATGGAACCCGCGGCTAGCGCCGTGCGGCTCACGAATCCCGACCGCATCCTCCTCTTAGCGGCAAGGCGCTAGCCGCCGGTTCGTTGCCAACCAATCAAAACGCGACGCCCCGACACCCGCGGCTAGCGCCGTGCGGCTCACAAACCCCAATCGCATCCTCCCCTGAGCGGCAAGGCGCTAGCCGCCGGTTCGATGGCAACGAGTCAAACGTGGCGTTAAGACACCCGCGGCTAGCGCCGTGCGGCTCATGAATCCCAACCGCACCCTCCTCTGAGCGGCAAGGCGCTAGCCGCCGGTTCGATGGCAACGAGTCAAACGTGGCGCTCAGGCACCCGCGGCTAGCGACCAGCGGCTCACGAATCCCAACCGCAGCCTCCCCGTCAGCGGCAAGGCGCTAGCCGCCGGTTCGATGGCAACGAGTCAAACGTGGCGTTCAGACATCCGCGGCTAGCGCCGTGCGGCTCACGAATCCCAACAACATCCTCCCCATCAGCGGCAAGGCGCTAGCCGCCGGTTCGATGGCAACGAGTCAAACGTGGCGCTCAGGAACCCGCGGCTAGCGCCGTGCGGCTCACGAACACCAACCGCATCCTCCTCTGAGCGGCAAGGCGCTAGCCGCCGTTTCGATGGCAACGAGTCTATCGTGGCGTTAAGGCACCCGCGGCTAGCGCCGTGCGGCTAACGAATCCCAACAGCATCCTCCCCATCAGCGGCAAGGTCGCCGAGACAGCGCTGGCATGACATCGCTTATGATGTCGCATCACAGCATATGTGGCGAAACATCGTTGAAACGAAAAGCGGAACGCAAACATGAGACTTCTGATCTTCGCTTGTCTAGTCGGACTTGCGGCAGTAAACGGCATCGCGGACCAAGACCGTCCGAACATTCTTTGGCTATCCTGCGAAGACATCAGCCCGCATCTGGGATGTTACGGCGACCCGAACGCCATCACGCCGAATATCGATCAGTTGGCAAAGGAAGGTGTGAGGTACTCCCACGCGTTCACCACCGCGGGTGTGTGTGCGCCGTGTCGCAGCGGGATCATCACCGGCCTGTATCAAACGACCCTTGGCACGCACCACATGCGTTGCACGGCAAAGTTGCCCGACGACATCAAGCCATTCCCGATCTATCTGCGTCAAACGGGTTACTACTGCACCAACAATTCCAAAACGGACTACCAGTTCGACCACCCCAAAGACACGTGGGATGAATCATCCCGCAAAGCCCATTGGCGAAATCGTCCAGAAAAGTCCCAACCGTTCTTTTCCGTCTTCAATTTCACTGGATGTCACGAGTCAGGAATCGCAAGTTCGGAGAAGTACAAGTCCGTGACAGAGGGGTTGGCTCCTTCGGAGCGTCAAGACGCCGACGCGTTGACGCTTCCTCCCTACTATCCCGACACGCCGACCGTTCGCGAAGACTGGAAACGCAACTATGAACTGATCACGGCGATGGATCACTGGGCCGGTGATTTGATCGATCAGTTGAAGGAAGACGGGCTGTACGACAACACGATCATCATGTTTTGGTCGGACCATGGCGTCGGATTGCCTCGGGCCAAACGTTGGCTTTATGACTCCGGAACCCACATCCCACTGGTGATCCGGATTCCGGAGCGGTTTCGTGATTCCGATGAAGAACGGCCTGGAACAACAACCGACCGGCTGGTCAGTTCGATCGACTTTGGCCCCACCGTGCTGCGGCTCGCAGGCATTGAAGTCCCCCCCCATGTCCAAGGTCAAGCGTTTCTTGGCAATGGTGCCGCGTCGCCACGCGATTACGTCTATGGCGGACGCGACCGGATGGATGAAAGGTACGACATCATCCGAACGGTCCGTGACAAAAGGTTCCGTTACATCCGAAATTACGAGCCGCTGAAGACGTACTACCAGTACATGAATACGCCGGAAAAGGGCGCGACGATGCGGGAGCTTCGACGACTTCACGAAGCGGGAGAGTTGCCTGCTGAGGCGGAGGCTTTGTTCGCGCCGACCAAGCCGGTCGAAGAGTTATACGACTGTGTCGCCGACCCCCATCAAGTCAACAATCTGGCGGATGATCCCGCATTTGCTGACCAGCTGAAACGTATGCGTGATGCGCACCTTCGCTGGGTCAAGCAGACTCGGGATATCGGATTGATTCCCGAGCCGATCATTATCGAACGTCGAGAAACGCTGGGCAACGAATACGCGATCCTTCGACAACCCGGGCAGGAATCCACCGTAGCTCGAATCGCCGACACCGCCGTGTTGGCATCATCCGGACCGTCGGCTTTGCCCGATTTGGTCCGTGCAACCGATGATCCCGACAGCGCCGTGCGCTACTGGGCGGCGGTGGGCATCGGCAACATGGCGGATTCGGCAAAGGGTTCCGCCATTGATGGGATGCAAAAGATGTTGCACGACGAATCATCGGCCGTTCGTACTGCCGCGGCACGAGCGCTTTGTCGGATGGGCGCTCCGGAGCAAGCGTTGGGTGTGCTGATCAACGAAATGACGACGGGACAGCAGTGGGAACGCTTGCACGCGGCGATCGTGTTGGACGAGATCGACGAACAGGCTCGACCCGTCATCGATGACATGCGGCAAGGTCTTCAGTACACCCCCGGTTTCAACTCCGAAGGCAAGTATCGCGTTCGCGTGATCAATCGCGCGCTCAACGAACTGGAAGGCACCAACAACACCGTCAAATGATCTGGGCGGGGTGCCGGTTCGGGTCCATCGGTGTGGATTGGTCCGTCGAACGTTCGGTGGCTGTTTTGCCTGTGGAAACGTCGGCCGGATGGAGCCTGAAATGATGGTCCCGCTTGGAACCCGGCTGATCTACAATCCCGGCTTTTTCGGGCAAAGGGTTCCCGGCCGATGGATCAGATCATTGAATTGTTGGCGGTGATCGCCAGTGCCATCTTTGGCGTCTCGCTGGCTCGACGGCACAACATGGACTTCGCCGGCGTGTTCAGCATGGCATTGATCGTCGCGTTTGGCGGTGGATCGCTGCGGGACATTTTTCTGGATCGACACCCGCTGTTCTGGATTGAAAAGCACCACTACCCGGTGATCGTGTTTTTCCTAGCTTTGGTCACATCCGTGGTCCCGCGATTTCCGAAATCGATCGAAAAATGGCTGATCATTCCTGATGCCTTGGGGTTAGGGCTGTTCAGCGTTGCGGGCACCGACGCGGCGTTGGAATCGGGTACGTCGTTTTTTGTTGCCGCATTGATGGGCGCGATCACCGGAACCTTCGGCGGCGTGATGGCAGAGGTGATCTGTAACCAAGTCCCCAGTCTGTTTCGCCCCGCCCCCATGTACGCGACTTGCGCGTTCACCGGTTCGTGGTTTTATGTGTTGTTGCAGCAATGGGAACCGGCGCGCCCCATCGCCGGCCCGGTCGCCATCATCGTGATCGTTGTCTTTCGACTGTTGGCGTTACGCTTTCAGTGGATTTTGCCGCAGACCGAGGCGGACGAGTGAAACCTAGCGTTTTAATTCCGCCCGAGCGTTCGATTCGATGCGTTCACGCTGTTGTTCAGACAGACCAAATTTGAAATTGATTTCCGGGTCGTTGAAGATATCGCTTTCCTTCATTTCGATATCGTGCACGTCCAGGCTGAGATCACAATCGAATCGTGCAAGCATGCTGTGGCTTTTGCCTTCGTCACGTTTGATGTTTCGAAAGTGGCAGAGTCCCCACGTGATTCCGCGTCCGTCTTTGGTATCGGTGAACGCATCGGGAACGTAGGCACCCGGCGCGATCGGCATCAGTCCGGTGATCGCCGCGACTTCGAAATTGACTCCATCGGGCGCGTACTGGATGGTGTTGTGTTCCAGCCCATGTCGGCTGACGAGTGCCGCCAAACCTTCTTTGAATGGAAACAACGATGTTTCGTGGCCCGAGTTGATGACGGGGTTCAGCGGGTGTTTGCGAAACGGACCAAACGGATGATCGGCGATCGCCAAACCCTGGGCACGCACCGGTGGGTCGCCGCCCATTTCACCCTTGTAATAAAGATAGATTTTGCCGTTTCGCACCAAAGGATACGGATCATGGATCACGTATTGATCCCATGATCCCGGCGGTCCGTTGTCGACAACGATTCTGTTGCACGGGGTCCACGGGCCATCGGGTGAATCGGCCACCGATGCGGACACGGGACAGTCGTCGCCGTTGGTCGCACTGCTGGTTCGGCTGCCCGGCATCGCCAAGTACGCTTGATAGTAAAGGTAATACTTGCCTTGCCAAACCAGGATGTCGGGTGTGGAGACGGATCGCCAACCTGGATTGGGTTTCTCGTTTTGCTCGATGGCCACGGCCTGCTCTTGCCAAGTAAAACCGTCGGTGCTGGTCGCATACCAAATCTCCGCTAGGTCCCAGTCGCGTGACGGGATCGTATCGTTGGCTCCGCCGTCATAGTTGGGCGGCGTCGCAGTGTGACGCTTGGTGTACCAGACATAGAACTTGCCATCGTGCTTGATGATCTTGGTTGCATCACGCCGGGAAACGGTCCCGTCGCCGTTGGAATAGTCCAGGCCTTTCAATGGCGTGTACTTGAAACGACTGAACAGTTCGTTGCGTGCGCAGTCCAGTCCTGCATAGGTTCCGTCGTAAACTCGCTGCATCGCGCGGCTCAGCGGAATGTCAGGTTTCTGTTCGGGGACCTCGCCGTAAGGAAAGGCTGGGACAGACTTTGGATCCGTCGGTTCGTCGGAGACGCAGCACATGGCCGACATCAGACCGCCGGTCAGCACGCAGGTGGGGATCAGCAAGCGGAAAATAGTTCGCATCGAGGGGGACCTGAGCGGGGGAACAGTGTGGGGACATTGGGCGGAGTGCCGCCCCGGAGGCGGCCTGGTTGCTGATTGTAAACAATCGCAGGTGCGGTCGTGATGAATCGGGCAATCGGCTGATTCGGTCGCGACGGTCACGGTGGCTTCGCTAAGATGGTGATGGCTTGACGGCGAGCGACTACCCCAATCGCTTGCCCGCTGTCGGGACATCCCTCCCAACTGATCTTGTTCATTCCCACCTGTCTGATCGAAAGGTTCGCCTGCCATGCGATCCGTCATTTTTACCGCTCTGGTCTGTGCAGCTTTGTCACCACTGCGGGCCGACGAACGCCCCAATGTCTTGGTGATTTTGTGTGACGACATCGGTGCCCATGAATTGTCGCTCTATGGTCACCCCAAACATCAAACACCAGTGTTGGATGAACTTGGAAAGACTGGGGTGTGGTTCACAACGGGGTATTCGACACCGATTTGTCATACGACCCGATTCGAAATCATGACCGGTCAGTACGCGCATCATAATGGTGTGTACCATTTTCCCAATCGTCCGGGTGGTCCACCGGCGAACACGGGGCCGGATGATATCGGCAGCCATTTGACGTTTGGCAAGCTGTTTCAACAGGCCGGCTATGCGACCGCCCATGCGGGGAAGTGGCAGTTGTCCGGAGAGCATCCGACGTTGATTCACGAATGCGGCTTTGATGAGTATTGCATGTGGGCCTACACCCACAATCTGCCCGAAGGCGTGACGCACGACGGCGCTTGGGAAGGCAAGCCGGGCGGCAAGACCTGTCGTTATTGGCATCCATCGATCGTTCAAAATGGAAAGTACTTGGATACGGACGACGACAGTTATGGACCGGATATCTATTCCGATTTCATTTTGGATTTTGTTCAGCGACATCCCGAAGATCCATTCTTTGTCTACTATCCGATGGCTTTGACGCACGGCCAGTTTTTTACGACACCGGACACCACCGAAACGATCAAGGATCGCTTTCAACATAGTCCGCGAAAGAACTGGCAGGCCAATGTGCAATACACCGACAAGATCATCGGCAAACTGATCGATGGCTTGGAATCCATGGGACGCCGAGAAAACACCTTGGTCATTTTCGTTGGCGACAATGGCTCCAGCGGCAATGGAAAAGCCAAAACGACCGAGATGGGCTGTCGCGTGCCCTTCATCGTCAACAGCCCCAACCTGGTGAAACCTTCGGGCGAGTGCAGAGAATTGGTGGACCTGTCGGACATTGTACCGACGATCTGTGAGGTTGCTTCGATCGAACTGCCTGAAGATCACATCATCGACGGCGTTTCATTTGCGCCGTACTTGCAAGGTGACATGACGCCGTTGCGCGATTGGATTTATGCTCCGCTGGGTGGAAAACGCGTGGTGCGAACGAAACGATATCTGTTGGAAAACAATTCACCCACCAACTTTGGTCAACTGTACGACTGTGGTGAATCCCGCGATGGCAGCGGCTACGTTGATATCACCGAGGACGAATCCGCCGAGGCGAAGCAGGCTCGCCAAATGATGCTTGAAATTCTGGCGGACAAACCGGTTCCCAACGTGGCGCAAAAGAAACCGGCCGCCGCGAAGAAGAAAGGGAAGAAGGCAAAGTCCACGTCCAGTGTCAAAGCGGCCGCCAAGTGAATGCTGCGAGGTCGTGTTTCGATGGGGCCAGTGTAGAAGGATGCTTTCGCGGGTGAACCATTGATGAATTGTTGGATCCGATCGGCATTGGCATTGGGCATGATGATCACGATTGATGCGCGTTTGTGCGCGGACGATCGAATCGACTTTCGCGCCGACGTGCTGCCGATTTTGACCAAACACGGTTGTAACGCGGGCGCCTGTCATGGGGCCGCTTTGGGGCGGGGCAATTTCAAACTGTCATTGTTCGGCAGTCGACCTGCCGACGACTACGATGCGATCGTGCGGCAAGTCGGCGGGCGTCGGGTCAACGGCGTCCGTCCAGAGAACAGTTTGTTGCTGCTGAAACCGACCGGGCAACTGGCCCACGGAGGCGAACAACGGTTCGACATCGATAGCGACGCGGCGCGAACGATCACGCGATGGATCGCGGCAGGAGCCCGATTCGAAAGCGATCGACGCTTGGTCGACCTTTCCATTCATCCGCAACAGGTCACCGTCGATGCGGTCGGCCAATCGGTTTCGTTGAAGGCAATCGCCAAGTTTAGTGACGGGATGACCCGAGACGTCACCGCGAACACCATCTTGGCACCGGATGATCCCGCCGCATTGTCGGTCCAGGAGGACGTTGGATCAGTCCAAGTGTTGCGGCCGGGCAGCCATGTTTTAGTTGCTCGCTTCATCAATCGCGTCCAGCCGATTCAGATTCGTGCACCAATCGGCGATGCGGCTTTGGAAGTCGAATCGGATGACCGGGAGAATGAAGCGATTGGAATGATCGATCGCAGCGTCAATCGAATACTGTCGGATCTGCGGTTGCCGGCGTCGCCGAAAACCGACGACGAAGCATTCTTGAGAAGAGTCACGTTGGATTTGACGGGACGCTTACCGACGCTTGATCAACGACGTTCGTTTCTGGAAGACCACCGCGACGACAAACGTGAACAGTGGATCGATCACCTGTTGGGATCCGAAGCGTTCAGCCGTTACTGGACGTCCCAGCTAGCGGAGTGGTTTCGCGTACGCAGTCAGAACAACGACCAGAAAGCGACGGAAGCATATCGCGATTGGCTATATCGATCGATTCAGGATCGAGTGAGTTTCGACGATTTGGTCCAGCAAATGCTGACGGCCAGCGGCGACACGCATCAAGTCGGGCCGGCAAACTTCTATCGGATCGCACCAGGTGGACGACCCACGGCAGAATTAGTTAGCGAAGTTTTCATGGGTTCGCGAATGCGATGTGCGAATTGCCACGATCATCCGCTGGACCGCTGGACACAGGATGATTACCACGGCTTGGCGGCAATTTTTGCGACCGTCCAATCGGGTCCCGTCGTTCGTTTGGATTCCGCCGCCACAATCACGCATCCGGTGACGCTACAGCCGGCCATTCCGCGAATTCCGGGCGGACGCCAGCTGGCAACCAACCAGCCCATGGTGCAGACGTTTTCGCGGTGGCTGGTCGACGACGACAATCCGTATTTTGCCAAGGCGGCCGTCAATCGCATGTGGAAACACATGATGGGGCGTGGACTGGTCGATGCCGTCGATGATTTCCGCCAAACGAATCCCGCCAGCCATCCGGAATTGTTGCAACACTTGGCGGATGATTTTGTGGCCAACGGATACCAAATTCGCAAGACGCTGCGTTTGATCGCCAACAGTGATGCGTATCAACGCGACAGTGTGGCGAATTCTCAAAACCAGCACGACGACCGTTTTTATTCCCACGCACTGCGTCGGCCGTTGTCGCCGTCCGTGCTGGCCGATGCCATCAGCGATGTCATTGGCATTGCCGACGACTATTCGGCTTGGGGCGATATCGATCGGGCGATTGATTTGGTCGACGGGGCGGTGCAAATTCCATCTTTGGAGGTTTTGGGGCGATGCGATCCGAAAGCGATTTGCATGGCCGATGATACGGCGTCGACCGGCATGTCAACGATGCTGCACCTGTTCAACGGTGAATTGCTGAACGACCGAATCGATGCAACACGTGGGCGGTTAAGGTCTTGTCGTGATGCCAACATGACCGCGATGCAGACCGTCGAACAGATTTATGCGGCCGCGTTATGTCGAGATCCGACGGAAAATGAAAAGGCGTTCTGGGTGGATCACTTGGAAATGGCCGATGACCCGGCGGATTTCCTGGAAGATGTGATGTGGGCGATGGTGTCCAGTCGCGAATTCGCAACCAATCATTAGCGAGCCAGATGTCGATGAATTCGTCTTTGCGTTGCGACGGTGTCAGTCGCCGAAACATCATCCGCGTGGGAGGCTTGACCGCTTTTGGTCTCGGCATCGGTGGATTCCATCACTGTCGACGCGCCAACGCCGATCATCAACCGGTTGCGAAAGCCAAATCCTGCATCCTGGTTTGGCTGGATGGCGGACCGAGCCACTTGGAGTCTTTTGACGTCAAACCGGATGCGGCGGAAGAGGTGCGTGGGCCTTTGGGTTCAATCCCAACGTCAATTTCTGGCGTTCGAATCGGCGAATGCTTGCCGCGATTGGCCGGCTTGCTTCACAAGATGACGATCGTTCGTTCGATGACGTCGCCGCTGGGCGAACACAACTTTGGCACGCACTACATGATGACGGGCTATCGTCCGTCGCCGGCCTTGGACTATCCCGCGTTCGGGTCCACTTTGTCGATGCATCGCCCGGCGTCCGGTGTGCTGCCGCCGAATGTGGCGGTTCCTCAGTTCACCGGCAATATCCAGGATCACGGTTTCTTGCCGACCGAAACCGCAGCCTTTGAAGTCGGCGGCAAGCCCGACCAAGCTGATTTTCGGGTCAAAGATTTGGACTTCTATCGCGGTTTGGATCTTCAACGATTGGATCGTCGACGCCAGTTCGTTGACGCGATTGATCAGTTCAGTCGCGTGGCGGATGCAGGCGGTTTGAAACCGAACGAAGATTTGCGGCGTGCCTATGATTTGATTGCGTCCGCCGACGCCAAGGCCGCCTTTGACATTCACAGGGAACCAGACGCTGTACGAAAACGGTATGGTCGGGTTGGCGGCAACGGAGTGGGGCAAAGTTGTTTGCTGGCGCGGCGTTTGGTCGAACGAGGCGTTCCTTTTGTGACGGTGAACAGTCCGGGTTGGGATACGCACCAAGACATCGTGAATTTGAAACAGCGATTTCCCAACGACCAGAACGCTCACCTACCGGCATTGGATCGTGCGGTTTCTGCATTGGTGGAAGATTTGGACCAGCGTGGACGGCTGGACGACACGCTGGTCATCGTGATGGGAGAGTTCGGTCGGACGCCGAAGATCAACACTCGCGGTGGTCGCGACCACTGGCCCAACTGCTTCAGCGTCTTGTTGGCCGGCGGCGGGATCATGGCAGGCAATGTTTATGGGGCCAGCGACGCACAGGGGGAATTGCCCGCCGATCAACCGGTGACACCCGCGGATTTGGCCGCCACGGTCTATACCCTGTTGGGCATTGATCCCGCCGGTGTGCTGAAGACGTCTGACGGTCGACCGGTACGAATCACGCCGGACGGTTCACAGGCGATCCGCGGAATCATGGCATGAACGCGTGGCGAACTTTGATTCTGGTTGCGTCCTTATCGGGATCGATGCTGTCGATGACCGGGACCGCTGCCGATAATCCGCCAATCACCGATGTCGCCTTTTCACCGGATGGGCGGTTCTTGGTCTGCGTCGGTCAAATGGGAATCGTTTCACGGCGCTGGCCCGATTTAGAAACCGTCGCGGAAATCCAAGTCCCGCTGGACAACCTGCACTGCGTCGCCTTTTCGCCGAATGGCGACCATTTGGCGGTTGGTGGCGGCAATCCCGCCGACTTTGGCGCGGTCGTGACGTTGAGGTGGTCTGACGGCTTACTCGAAGAAACCTTCGTTCATCAGTATCGGCAATTCGATGACAGCGTCGTCGATGTGCAATGGACCAGCAATGAATCTTGGCTGGCGGCGTCGATCGACCGAACGGTTCGGCATGTCGATTTGAATCAGTCCGACGTAACGGTGATGCAGGGACATTCTCGCGCCGTAACCGCCGTCGAGGCATTCGCCCAGTCGCAGTGGATTCTTAGCGGCGGTGACGATCAGCGATTGCGGTTGTGGGATTCCACAGATTTCAGAACGGTACGCACGTTGAAGCAGCATACCGGATCGATCGTCGATATTTCTACGGCGCCTTCGAACGACGGTTTGCCCGTTGTCGCGTCCGCATCCGAAGACCGAACGATACGGCTTTGGCAGCCGACCATCGGACGGCTGATTCGTTTCTGCCGATTGCCACAACAGCCGCTGAAGATCGCCTGGTCCCCCGATAGCCGGACGATTCTGGCCGCATGTCGTGACGGCAATGTGCGATGGATCGATGTTCCTTCAGTCCAAGTGGTCCATACCCGTCAGGCGATCGACGGTTGGGCGTACGCCATAGCGATCCATCCCAGTGAACCGTCATTCGTCGTGGCGGGTTCGGGAGGACAGATCCGACCATTGCCTCTGAATCACACAAATTGATCGCCGCAGGCTGGTCGGCACACGATCACGCCGGTGACCGCCCCCCGGTGCAGCCGAAAACTTCGCCGGTCACATAGCTGGCGTCCATACTGGCCAACCAGACATACAGCGGTGCCAATTCGATCGGCTGGGCGGGTCGCCCGAAGACCGTGTTGTCGCCGAAGTTTTTAATTTTGTCTTCCGGCATGGATCCAGGAATCAGTGGCGTCCAGACGGGCCCCGGCGCGACCGCGTTGACACGGACGCCACGGTCAATCGACAGTTTTGCGAGTGCCTTGGTCATCCCAATCAACGCCGATTTCGTTGTCGAATATGGCAACAGATACGGCGACGGATCGTAGCCCTGGATGGACACCGTGTTGATAATGCTGCCGCCCGCCGGAACTTGTTCGACGGCGAACTTGGACAACCAGAACGGCGCGTACACGTTCGTCTTCATGATGCGATCGAAAACTTCCGTGGAAAAGTCTTCGATGTTATCTTCGGTGACTTGAAAGGCGGCGTTGTTGACCAAGACGTCCAAGGATCCATGATGATCGACGTGCTGCTGGACCAAGTCTTTGCAGAACGCCTCGTTCCGCAGATCGCCCTTGATTGCCACGGCTTTGACACCGGCGGATTCCACCAGCACTCGAGCCTCTTCCGCATCGCCGTCTTCGGACAAATAGTTCAGCGTCACGTTCGCGCCTTCCCTCGCATAGCACAATGCAATTGCGCGACCGATTCCGCTGTCGGCACCAGTGACCAGTGCGTTTAGTCCTTTCAGCTTTCCGCTGCCGCGATAGTGTTCTTCGCCGTGATCCGCATCGGGAACCATGTCCGTTTCGCTACCGGGCATGGAAGTGGTCGACTGATGTTCAAAAGGCGGTCGCGCGTATAGGTCGCGGGGGTCTTTGAGTTCAACGTCAGGATAGGTGGTGATTTCTTGAACGGTATCCATCGCGGTTCTCCGGTGACTGGCTGGTCGATTCATCGCGTTTGCGACGGTTCGGTGGTACAGCACAGAAACCGGTGCATCTGGTGTGCCAGAGCAGCGGCGGTCAACGTGCGCGGCTGAGCCAACGCTGAAGAATGATAAAACCCATCAGGAGAACGCCGATGGAGATTCGGGCCA
Source organism: Crateriforma spongiae (assembly GCF_012290005.1). Classification (NCBI taxonomy): domain Bacteria; kingdom Pseudomonadati; phylum Planctomycetota; class Planctomycetia; order Pirellulales; family Pirellulaceae; genus Crateriforma; species Crateriforma spongiae. Next base: position 480,319 of record NZ_JAAXMS010000005.1, on the reverse strand, counting down.
AGGAAGCCGGCAGATTGGCGAAATAGGTGATCTGATAGATCGTCGAATAGATCAACACGCCCAACAACGTACCCGGCACGAAACCGATTCCACCGGTCAATAAAGTGCCACCGATGACGACCACGGCGATCGCGTCTAATTCCAGTGACATGGCGTTGGCGGGGTTGCCAGAATCCATGTAAAGCGTCATCACGATTCCGGCCAGCGAAGCGCAAAACCCGCTAAACGTATAAACACCGATCTTGGTTCTGGCGACGGGCAAACCCATCAAAACGGCCGACGATTCGCTGCCGCCGGTGGCATACAAGTTTCGCCCGAATCGGGTGAAGTGGGCGATCAACACCGTCACCAGAAACATGCCCAGGAAGACCAGGGCACCGAAGCTTAATTCTGCGCCGCCGCCGATCGGCAACGTGATGTCGTTCAGTCGGTCATACATCGGATGGTTGATTTGGACCGATTGCTTCTTGATGGCAAAGGCCATCCCGCGGGCAAAGAACAGCCCGGCCAAGGTCACCAGGAATGCCGGCAATCGGAAAACCTGAATCAACATTCCCATCGCGCCACCAAAAGCAGTGCCGATGCCGAGGGCCGCGATCCATGCGGCGACCGGTGACCAGCGTCCGTCGCTGATCAGGGTGGCAACCAGAATGGTCGTGAACCCGATCATTGATCCTACCGACAAATCGATACCGCCGGACAATATGACCAGAGTCATTCCCAGTGCGGCGATCCCCAGAAACGCATTCTCCGACACCAAGTCGGCCATGACATAACTGGACGCGAATCCATCGAAGCTTGCCGATGCACCGCCCAGCAATAAAACGAGCACAAGCGCGGTCGTCAGCAGCGGAACGACCTTTGGCGATAACCGCAGCAATCCGGTGACTTTCATGCCTCCGCCCTCCGGAAAACCATGCGGCGAAAGACGTCGGACTGCAAAAGACACACAAACAAAATCACGGCCGCTTTGGGGACCGGGGCAACATCCGGCGCGACCCCGAAGGTGTACATCGTCGTCAACAGCGTTTGCAACAAGATCGCGCCGATCAACGATCCGGTCAACGAAAACCGACCGCCCGACAACGCGGTTCCGCCAACGACGACGGCAAAGATCGCGTCCAGTTCGGTGAACACGCCCGCATTGACCGTGTCCGCCGCATTGATATTGGATGCATCGATCAGTCCGGCGATCCCCGCACACAACCCCGAAAACATGTACACGGCGATCTTCACCCCGTGCGCGTGGATGCCGACGGCTCGGCTGGCATTCGGGTTGGCACCAACCGCTTCGATAAACAATCCCACCGCGGTTCGGCGAACGATCAACAGCGTGGCCACGAACAACAGAACGAACAACGTGACGGTGAACGGCAGCCCCAGAAAGTGTCCGTTGCCGATGAAATCAAAGGCGGGACTGAATTGATCGTCCACCAACGCGATGACCTTTTCGCCAGTGATGTAACGCGCGATCCCGCGACCGGACACCATCAAGATCAACGTGGCAACGATGGGTTGGATGCCGACGATGGACACCAGCACCCCGTTGATTGCGCCGGCGATCAGTGACGCGGATAATGCGGCCACAATGACAACCGGAAAAGGCAGTGATGTTTCCGTCAACAGCAACGCAGCAACGGCACCGGAGATTGCCATGATGGATCCGACCGATAGGTCGACGCCGCCGGTTGCAATGACTAGCGTCATTCCGATGGCCAAAATGATTCCGATCGACCCACGATTCAGCACATCCACCAGGCTGCCGTACAGATGTCCGTCACGTACCTGGATGTCAAAGAACGATGGTGAACTGAACGCGTTGAAGATCAACAAGGCCGCCAATGCGATCAGCGGCCAAAAAATCGTGTTGTCGACGAAACGTCGGTACCAAGGCGGATCATGCGTCGTCATGATGTGCGATCCGTTGCATGATGTTGGATTCGTTCAAATCATCGCCGGCCAGCATGTCGATCAACCGGCGGTCACGCATGACGGCCACCTCCTGGCACGTTCGCACGACTTCATCCAATTCGGATGAAACAAAGACGACGGACATTCCGTCACGACGTAACGATTCGACCAACGATTCGATCTCCGCTTTGGCACCGACATCGATGCCCCGTGTGGGTTCGTCCAGCAGGATCAACTTGGGCTGCATCGCCAGCCATCGCGCCAGCAGCACCTTTTGTTGATTGCCACCGGAAAGGTTCCCCACGGGAGTTTCGGGGGAAGGCGTTTTGATGCCCAGACGTTCGATGTAGTGTTCGGCCAACGCGTTCTGTTTGGCTGACGATAGTGTCCGCCACGCACCAGCGCGGGCCTGCAAGGCGACAACGATGTTTTGGCGGACGGACAAGTCCAGGAACACACCGTCACGCTTTCGGTCCTCTGGACAAAACGCCAAGCCGCGACGAATCATTTGACGTGGCGATGGGTGGTCCACCGTTTCGCCATCGATCGACAACGTGCCTTCGCCGGCACGATCCAGTCCGAATAGCAATCGGATCACCTCAGTTCGCCCGGATCCCAACAGCCCCGCCAGACCGGTCACGCGACCGGGATACAGTTTCAGATCAAAGGGTTGGACCGTGTTCTGTCCCGCTAGGCCGTTGGCCGATAGCAATGGCGTGTCGGCACCCGCGGACGTATCCGACTGGGCATCAACCGGTCGCGACCCCGGCATTTGCGTATTGGCGACTTCATCGGGGTCACGGCCCAGCATCTTGGCGACCAATTCCAGTCGCGGTAATTCACTGGTCGGATACGTTCCGACGTGTCGACCGTTTCGCAGCACGGTGATGCGGTCGGCCAGGCGATAGACCTGGTCCAGAAAATGAGTGACGAAAATGATCGCGATGCCTTCGTCCTTCAAACGCTGCAAGACCACGAACAACTCGTCGACCTCGCGTTCGTCCAAGCTGGATGTCGGTTCGTCCAGGATCAACAACTTCGCCTGAACATCGACCGCACGAGCCAGGGCGACCAATTGTTGGACGGCAAGGGAACAGTCCGCCAATTCCCGCTGAATCTTGACGTCCAGTCCGATGCGGCGAACGGCTTCGGTCGCGCGGTGGCGAATCTGTTTCCACGACAGCAATCCGAAGCGCTTGGGTTGGCGGCCGAGCATGATGTTTTCGGCGACGCTGAGGTGCGGGATCAGGTTCACCTCCTGGTAAACCGTGCTGATCCCCAACCTTTCGGCGTCCGATGGGCTGCGCGGTGCGATGGTTTGCCCGTCGAACCAGATTTGTCCTGAATCTCGGCTGTGAACACCAGTCAAGACTTTGATTAGTGTCGATTTGCCCGCACCATTTTCGCCCATCAAGGCATGGATCTCGCCGGGACGAATGGTTAGATCGACTTCATCAAGCGCGCGAACACCTGGGAACGTTTTACTGATCCCTTCGATTCGCAACAGCTCGTTGGTTGTCGGCTGATCAGGCATCGTGTCGGATCGCCAAGGGGGAAATTCAATACTTGCGTGATTCGATGACGTCGGCGGCCTGTTCCATCTCGAACACGGAATCTTCGATCAAAGTCACCTTGTCCAGTTGGTCGGCTTGGCCGCTGAGAATCTTCTCAACCGCTTCCATTGCCAATGGACCCTGCAGCGGATTGCATTCGACGGTGCAATTCAGTTTGCCATCGACCATCGCTTCGAATGCCGCGCGGACCCCGTCAACACTGACGATCACGATGTCTTCGGCCGGCTTCATTCCGGCGTCTTCGATCGCTTGGATGGCGCCAATCGCCATGTCATCGTTGTGCGCGTAGACGGCGTCGATGGCGTCACCGTATTTCTTCAAGAACGCTTCCATGACCTCTTTGCCTTTGCTGCGTCGAAACTCACCACTTTGCGAGGCGATGATTTCGATCCCGCTCTGATCAGCGATGGCTTCGCGAAACCCGTTGAAGCGATTGATCGTGGGGGAAGCGCCGGGGTTGCCCTGCAATTCAACGACCTTGGCTTGGCCGCCCATTCTTTCGGCCAACCATTTGCCCGCCTTTTTGCCTTCGGTGTAAGTGTCAGCACCGATGTAGGTCACGTACAGCGATTCGTCGTCGGTTTTGACTTTGCGGTCCAGGATGACGACCGGAATGTTTCGCTTCTTAGCCTTTTCCAGCACGTTGTCCCAACCGGTTTCGACGATCGGGGCCAGGATGATCGCGTCGACGCCTTGATTGACGAACGAGCTGAACGCCTTGATCTGGTTTTCTTGTTTGGATTGGCCTTCGGCAAAACGCAAATCATAGCCCTTGTCCGCCGCGGCTTCCTTGACCGAAACCGTGTGAGCGTTTCGCCAATCGTTGTCGGCACCGGTTTGGACGAATGCGATGACCGGCGTGTCGTCGTCGCCGCCGGCGTTATCGCTGGATCCGCCACAGCCGACGATCAGCATCAGTGCTGACAAGAACGTCAATTGGATCAACGGAAACGACTTCATACTCATTGCGTCCTGTTTGAAAGGCGTGGGGATGGGTGCTGGGGGGACGGGTGCTGGGGGACGAAGGCTGACGGCGGCGTCGTGACGTATCCGCTGCAACGCCTGTCGCTGTGCGGGCCGACAGAATTCGGAATCCGGACCACGGCCCAGGAGGCAGGCGAAATCGAATCGCCAGCGTTCATCCTGTCGAATGTTAACAAGGATAACGCAAGCCGGTTCGGCTGGCATCATCGGTCGACCAGCTGCGCCCCGGGTTTGGCGTGATTGGCGTTGGTATCGCATGATTGCGGATCCGCGAGGCAGATCGGAAGATACGCCTGCCCGATGTTCCCCCAACATTGCCAAACGATGCGAAGCTCCATGTTACAACCGTCACGACCACCCGAGTGGCAGGAAGCCGCTGCGGATCATTTGTGGATGCCGTACTGTCAAATGAAGACGGCGCCGAGCCCGTTGCCGGTCGAATCGACCGAGGGCGTTCGGATCCGCTTGTCGGACGGGCGCGAATTGATTGACGCCATGGCATCGTGGTGGTGCGCCTGTCACGGATACAACCATCCTCACATCGTGGACGCGATGGTTCAGCAAGCCCAGCGGATGCCTCACGTGATGATGGGCGGCCTGCAACATCAACCGGCCGCCGACCTGGCGCGTCGCCTGGCTGATTTACTGCCCGGTGATCTCAGTCGCGTGTTTCTTTGTGACAGTGGCAGTGTGGCCGTTGAGGTTGCGATGAAGATGGCGATGCAGTTTCATCGACAGACCGAACAGCCCAGACGCAAGACCTTCATCGCCTTTGATCGCGCGTATCACGGCGACACGACGGGCGCGATGTCTTTGTGCGATCCGGTCCGCAGCATGCACGCGGAATTCAGCGGCGGTTTGTTGGAACAGATTCATCTGCCTATCCCCGAATGCGATGCCAGCCGATCCGCCCTTCGTGACACCTTGCAGCGCCATGGATCGACCATCGCGGGCGTCTTTATCGAACCCACCGTGCAGGGTGCCGGCGGGATGCGTTTTCATGACCCCGACGTGTTGACGTTTCTGCGTTCGCAGTGCGACCAGCACGGCGTGTTGATGATTGCCGACGAATTGGCGACCGGATTTGGTCGGACCGGCGTCATGTTTGGCGTCGATTCGGCCGACGTGACTCCCGACATCATTTGTCTGGGGAAATCGCTGACCGGTGGCGCGATCGGACTTGCGGCCACGGTCGCCACCGATCGCGTGTTTGGTGCTTTCTGGTCCGATGATTCGCAGAACGCTTTCATGCACGGGCCGACTTTCATGGGCAACCCGCTGGCCTGTGCGGCCGCCTGTGCATCACTCGATCTGTTTGCCCAGGAACCACGACTACAGCAAGCCAAAGCGATCGAGGACCAGCTTTCCACCTGGTTGAAACCAGCCGAGTCGATCCCACGCGTGGTCGACGTTCGCTGTAAGGGCGGAATCGGTGTGATCCAGGTCGACCGTTTAGATCACTTGGACCGACTGCGTAGCCGATTCGTCGAAGAAGGCATCTGGATTCGACCGTTCGGCGATGTGATTTACACAACGCCCGCACTGAACATTGCATCGGAGGACCTGAAAACGATTGCTGATGCGATGGTCCGTGTGACCGAGCAGTGGTCGACCTGGTGAATCTCTGGCGACAGAACGCCCAAGGTCACCGAAGGTTAGTCGTTCTTGGGCAAGTAGTTCCGCAGAAACGTATGGCTTTGCCGAAGCGACAATTCGATCGTTTCGTCGGAACCTTCATACGCCCGATCTTCGACTTCCACACAAACCGGTCCGGTGTAACCGGTGCACGTCAGCGTAGAAAAGAACTTGCCCCAATCCACATCACCCATGCCGGGCAGTTTGGGGGTGTGATAGAGATTGGGAAACGCCAGCGTGCCGACATCGTTCAGCTTTTCGGTGTCCACGCGCACGTCTTTGGCATGGACATGGAAGATGCGGTCGGCGAATTCACGCAGCGGTGCCAGATAATCCATTTGTTGAAACACCATGTGCGACGGGTCATAGTTCAGACCAAAATTCGGATTCGGAATGTCTTCGAACATGCGACGCCAGATCGCCGGACTGTGTGCCAGGTTTTTACCACCAGGCCATTCATCAGCGGTGAACAGCATGGGACAGTTTTCGATGCCGATTTGGACGCCCAAGTCTTCGGCTTCTTGAATGATCGGTCGCCAGGTTTCCAGAAAACGTGGCCAGTTGTCGTCGACGTTCTTGGTCCAGTCGCGGCCAATGAACGTCGTCATTTTGCCGATGCCCAGTTCCGACGACGCGGCGACAACCGCACGGATGTGTTCGACCGCGGTCGATGATTCATCAGAATCCGGTGACAACGCATTGGGGTAATAGCCCAGCGAGCTGATGCTGATTTCGTGTCGTGCGCACAAGTCTTTGATCTGACCGGCGTCGTAGTCCAGCACATTGATGTGAGTGATGCCGGCGTATCGACGACTGGCTTTGCCGGGTGGCCAACAGCAGACTTCCAAACATTGGTATCCGATGCGTGAAGCCATCTGCATCACGTTTTCCAGATTCATGTCGGGAACGATGGCGGTGACGAAACCAAGAGGACGAATCATCGCGGCATTCTTTTAACAGGGTTGGGTGGAGGTTCAACTTTGGTTTTCTCTAGCGTATCACGATGATCCGCCGCCTGGTAACTCGCTGGCGGTTGATCCAGATCACGGGATCGCGGGGAGAATTGAAGGCTCAGTGGGAAGATCGAGTGTTGCCGATGTTTTCGCAACCATCAGTCTTAGGACTCCCACTTCGCCCACTACAACTCCGTGCCTTTGTGCCTCCGTGCGACGCCCCAGTACGACCGCGGGAAAAGTCTCTCACAGACTCACGAAGGCACGGAGAAAAGAAAGAGTGCGGTCGTGCCGCTCGATAAAGTTTGTTGACTGACTGACAGCGCCAACACGCCCGCTCCTGCCCCCCAAAAACTTCCTGCCCCCACAACTCCGTGCCTTTGTGCCCCCGTGCGAGGCCCCAGTATGACCGCGGGAAAAGTCTCTCACAGAGTCACGGAGGCACGGAGAAAAGAAGGAGTGGGGTCGTGCCGGTCGATGAAGTTTGTTGACTGACTGCCAGCGGCAACACGCCAGCTCCTGCCCCCTAAAGACCTCGTCCCCCTACAACTCCGTGCCTTTGTGCCTCCGTGCGAGGCCCCAGTACGACCGCGGGAAAAGTCTCTCACAGAGTCACGGAGGCACGGAGAAAAGAAAGAGTGGGGTCGTGCCGGTCGATGAAGTTTGTTGACTGACTGCCAGCGGCAACACGCCCGCTCCTGCCCCCTAAAAACTTCCTGCCCCTACAACTCCGTGCCTTTGTGCCTCCGTGCGAGGCCCCATCGTCACTGCGGAAACAACTCTCACCAACCCGTGGTCAAGACAGTGCCGTGCCGAGGGCAGACGAACAACACAGGCTGCGATGGTGCATCGTCGGAATCAGCGGTCGTCGGTCGTCTGCCAATTGGCCAGCGTTTCACCGGCCCCGGTCCACTTGGGATGCGGGTGTTTGGTCATTCCGGGTCGGACCTTTTCCTTCACATCCAATCGCTTCAGTTGATCGGCGGTGTATAGGTTCGGTACGACGCTGTCGGCGCGACGCAGACGATAAACGATGCAGCCTTTACGTTGGACGAAATGCATGCCCCAAACGGAAGCGACGAACAAGTCACGCTGCATCCCCACGCCGGCGACTTCGACTTGGTCGCCAATATCGATCCCGTCAGGCCTGATTCGTAGCCAAAGACACGGACGCAATCGGAAGCGAACGGCGCCGTAGCTGTAGTGATAGTACGAACCGTCGAATGCGAACCGCTTCAATACACGTTCACTGGGCAGACAACGATTCGCCGCGGCGATGTCCGATGGATGAATGAACGATTGGCCGTCTTCCGGCCACCGGGCGATGATTCCGTATTGAGGCAGTTCAGGTGCCAGCATCGGTGCAATCGGGTTAATCAATGAATCAGAGACACCGCCGATGGAATTGCATCGTCGGTCGCACCATTATGACAAACCGTGAACCCCGGTGGATATCGACGCAAATTGTCCGATGACGCGTTAATTCAAGTTGACGTATCCACGTCGTCCCAGGCCGGCCCCTCCGCAGCGATCAACCAATGCAGTGCGTGTTGTCTTTCGACCAGCACAAAACCGTCGATCCCGGCCGGGGGATCTTTTCGGCGATTGGCGGCATCGCGAGCGGCCCAAAGCAGCCGCAAATTCAAATCAGTGGCGTCCAAGATCTGTTCGGTCGGACGCAGTTTGGCCGTAGTCACGAAATCCGATTCCGTTCCGGCGAAAATCAGCCTTGCGACCGTGGGAACGTCACAAATCTTGTCGGCGAATTCCAGTTCCGGATGCATCCCCAACGCCCACTGCAGAGCGTACAGCGATTCGTAACGCCAACAATGCTCGGCGGCCTGATCCGGCGTTGGACGGTCGAGTTGCAGGAATGACTTTTCCGCGGTGGTCAAAGCGTGCAGCGCAAGCGGATGGCGACGTTCGATGGCATCCAGGGGAATCGGACGACCGGCCATGACCGATTCGGCGCGAGCGGCGACCAAAAACAATGCGAGACATCGCCAGGCAACGTCATCAGCACCGCGAGGCTTGACCTCTTGCATGCCCGGGATCGGTGGCAGCACTTCCGGCGGATCGATCAACCGATTCCGCATCACCATTTCGCTTTGCAGTTGACGTTGGCGTGCATCAGCGGGAAACGGCAATTCCGCATCGGGATGTGGTTTACCGCTGGCGGGATCCATCAAGATGCGGCCGGACGGATCCCGGACCGTCCCATCGGCGAAATACAGGATCGCATTGTTTGCCCACGCCCACTTGGACACCGTCGCGAATTCCGCGTCGTCAATTTCGAAACTGAAATGGTGCGACGTGCGATCGATGTGCTGCAACAGGTTTTGGATCGCGGGCGTATCCGCCGCGTCTTTGGCCGTCGTGACACAGTAATCACGCAAACGATTCAGGTCGTCCGACAGGTTGTCGGTGCGGCGGCTTCGTCGTGACGCGGCGCGGTGTTCGAAGGCCAAATCCTGAGGGGCTTCCAGGGTGCTGTAGGCATGAATTAACAGATTCATGGACCTTCAATACTCGTTCGGATCTTCAGAGTCCATCGGCGAAGAACTTTTCTGCCGCTTGCTTCGCGGCAATTGAATGTCGCCGTGTTGATGGCGAACGATTTCGCCTTCGGACATGTAAATGACTTCTTCGGCCAACGATTCGGCGATGTCGGCAATTTGTTCCAGCAATCGTGCGGCGCTGAAACAGTGCATCGCGGGAATGATGTAGTCTTTGTCTTCCAGCATCAAGTCTTCCAGCAGGTCGATCACAATGCGGTTCTGTTCGTCCACCTGTTCGTCTTGCTTGATGACTTCGGTCGCACGGACGGCGTTGCCCTGAACGAATGCGTCGACGCTGTCACGCACCATTTCCAACGCGTTGGTGACCATCGATGAAAGTTCGTCGGGAACCGGGAACAACGGGTACAAGTCCAGCGATTTGGCGCGTTCGGCGATGTTGCACGCCAAATCCGCCATCCGTTCCAGTTCATCGTTAACCTTGATGACCGTCACCACCCACCGCAAGTCTTCGGCGACCGGTTGATGCAGTGCCAATAGCTTCAGACATTCTTCTTCGATACGAATGTCCGTCATGTCGATCTTCGTGTCGGCTTCGATCACCTGATCGGCGATATCGCGGCGGCGCTCGACCAACGATCGCACCGACAACTGAACCATCTGTTCGACGTCGGCGAACTGTCCCAACAGATCGATACGCAATTGGTCCAGCGCACGTCGCAGGTGCTTTGACATGTTTACATCCGTCGGGTCGGAAAACGCGAACAAGCCTAGGTGCTTGACAAGCCTTGCAACCTACCAAGAAACGCCGCTGAATGTCAGCGTGGTGCGGATCCCCAGCGTTGGGCGGGATCAACCAAAGCGGCCGCGGACGTAATCGTCGGTCTGCTTTTCTTGCGGCTTGGTAAAGATCGTTTCGGTGTCCCCCGATTCGACCAATTTGCCGTTATAGAAGAACGCCGTCTGGTCGCTGCAGCGGGATGCCTGCTGCATGTTGTGGGTGACCATGACGATCGTGTACTGCTGACGCAATTCAAAGATCAAATCTTCGATCGCCAGAGTGCTGGCCGGGTCAAGTGCACTACACGGTTCGTCCATCAGCAGCACGTCTGGTCCGACCGCGATCGCGCGGGCGATGCACAATCGTTGTTGCTGGCCGCCGGACAAGCCCATGGCCGGTGAATGTAGTCGGTTTTTAACTTCGTCCCACACGGCGGCTTTTTCCAAAGACCACTGGACCAGTTCGTCCAGCTGGTTCTTCGTCAGCTTCATGTGCAGCCGAGGACCAAAGGCGACGTTGTCGTAGATTGATTTGGGAAACGGATTGGGCTTCTGAAACACGATCCCGATTTGTCGACGCAGCCGAACCACGTCGGTGGATTTGGCCAGGATATCCAGATCGCCCATCGTCAATGTGCCGCGTGCATGAGCACTGGGGACGATGTCGTTCATGCGGTTGATCCAGCGAAGCAGCGTGCTTTTGCCACAACCGCTGGGCCCGATGAAGGCCGTCACACGATTCTTGGGAATGTGCAGCGACAGGTCATGCAGGGCTTGAAAGTCACCGTACCAGGCATTGAAGCCTTCGATCCGAATCATGGTTTCGGTCGGCCCTTCCGATTCGGCGTGGGGCATGCTGCTGGTCATTACACGGGGACTGGATGAGATCGACATGTTGTCTGCTGACGTTTCGGTGTTGGAATGCATCAGGATTGCTGCATCCGTTGTCGAAGATAGATGGCGATCCCGTTCAGCATCAGCAGAACCACCAACAACACGATAATCGCCGCGGCGGCGAGTTCTTGGAAAGTCGCCTGTTGCCGACCCGCCCAATCGAAAATCAACAGCGGCATCGTGACAACGGTGTCCATCAAATGATGGGGGCCCGAATCTTTGGAGATCGCGGCCCCCAGCACGATCAGGATAGGCGCGGCTTCGCCGATCGCCCGCCCCATGGCCAAAATGACACCTGTTAGGATACCCGGTATGGCCACCGGAAGCGAAACATGGCGGACCGTTTGCCAAGTCGTCGAACCCAGGCCGAGCGAGGCTTCACGCAGCGCCGGCGGCACGCTTCGCAGTGCTTCTTGCGACGAAATGATCACGATGGGCAAAATCACCAAACCCAGCGTCAGCCCACCGGCCAGGAAACTCTGTCCGAACGGCAACCGAAAGAAATACCAACTGCGGTCGGAATAGATACCGCCGGTCGCACCCTTTCGGACGGTGCGCCGTTTGACATCCGGGTCGGTCGGTTTCGGAGTCCCTGGTTCCCAGATTTCCACCTGCACCTTTTGGCCGGTTGAATCGATGCCTTCGGTCGGTTCGTTGACTTTGATTTTCGATTCTTCGCGGTCACCCTGCGGGATCAGCACCGTTTGACCGGTTTCCAGCGAAAGCACTTGATAGAACTTTTGTTCGCCGGCGATGACCCAGGCGGTCGATTCGTTGACTTGGATCTGGCCGAAGATGTTGAACATGTAGACGAATGCCGACAGACCCAACAGCCCGTAAACGATCGACGGAACGCCGGCCAGGTTGGCGATGTTCAACTGGATGAAACCGCGAAACCACTGCAACACTTTGGACGTCGGTTTGAATTCCTCCAGGTAGACGGCCGTCGCGATGCCCAGCGGAATGGCGAACAAGCCACAGACGCCCAACACGAAAAAGGAACCGATGATCGCCGGCCACATGCCGGCCGCTTCGGGGTTCAATTCGCTGTGTGCGTTTTGCAGCAAACTGGGCGTCAATCGACCGCCCCCCTGCACGCCGATCGACGCCAACAGGACAGCCAACACGGCAACGCTTAGCAGTGCGATCAGGACGCAAACCACATAAAAGATGCCGCTGTTGCGCCGCCGGCGATCGGAGTTGGCCGATTGCTGGGCGCTGTCAATGTTCGTCAAGGCTTCGGGAACCGGCGACCTTGCCAGATCCGTCGTCGGTACAGCAGAACTCAATGGTAGGTCTCCTGATAGCGCCGACGGATCAGTTGGCCCAGCAGTGTCATGACGAACGTGATCAAGAACAGCGTGATCGCGACACCATACAGACTGTAATACTGCACGGTCCCAAACTCGTTCTCGCTTTTGATCATTTCCACAATGAAGCCCGTCATCGTCTGGGATTGTCGGGTCGGGTCGGCCGAGAACGTGGCGCGAGTCCCCGCGGCCAGCGCGACGACCATCGTTTCACCGATCGCACGACCGAAGGCCAGCAAAAATGCGCTGACGATCCCCGAAAGCGCGGCCGGAACGACGACTTTGATCGACGTTTCGAACGGGGTGCATCCCATGCCGTAGGCACCCTCTCGCAAACTGCGTGGCACCGCTTGAAGCGCGTCTTCGGACAAACTGCACACCATCGGCAGACAAAGAATGCCCACCGCGATGCCCGCACTGGCGGCGTTGAAGGTGTCGAAGGCGCCGCCGCTGACGAATTGCAACGACGGGCTGATCACTAGAATTGCAAAGTAACCCAGGACCACCGTGGGGATTCCCGCGATGATTTCCAAGGTCGGTTTTAACCAAGATCGAATCCGTGGCGATGCGTATTCGCTCAGATAGATCGCCGTGATCAACCCCAGCGGCAACGCGATGATCATCGCGATCAATGTGACCCGGAACGTACCGCTAAGCAGCGGCATGATGCCGAATTCGGCCTGTTCCAGGTCGGGCGATTGCAACGCGGTCCACTCGGTGCCGGTCAGAAATTCCGACGCGGTCACGTAGGGGCTGCTGAAGAACTGATAGCTTTGGGTCAGCAACATGCCGACGATTCCGATTGTGATCGCAATCGTCAACAATGCGCTAATCGCCAACAGAAACACGATCAGCTTTTCACGCAACAGCTTTCCAGCGGTCGACGTGAATTCGCGTTTCGTCAGGGCAACCGGTGTGGTGCTCATCAGGGCAATCGCCAATCAATCGTAAGCGGACCAAGACGCCCGTCGTGCTCACTTACTTGGTCAGGTTTTCGGCAACGAAGATGTCGGCCAGGGGACCGCCACGCTTTTCGCCCGATTCATCAACGTAGTGCGTGCCCAACACGACGTTTTCGTAATTTTCACGTGCACGTGCCAGCAATTCTTCGGGCAACTTCACGTAGCCGACCTTTTCACAGGTTTCCGGAACGTTGGTCAGATAATAATCAACGAACGTCGCGACTTCCGCCTTATCTAGCGATTCGGCGTTCACGTAAATGAACAGCGGGCGGCTGAAGGGGGCGTACTTGTTACCGGAAATGTTCTCGGTCGTCGGCATGTATGCGGTGCCGTCTTCCGGATTGACGATCGGAACCGCCTTCAGCTTGTCTTGGTTCTCTTCGAAGTAGGCGACGCCGAAGAAGCCGATGCTGTAGCGGTTTCCGGCAACCCCCTGGACCAGGATATTGTCGTCCTCATTCAGACTCATGTCCTTACGAAGCCCGATCTCATCGGCCAAGACTTCTTTGGTGTAATCGTAGGTGCCCGAACCGGTTCCCGGTGCGAAGATATTGATCGTTTCGTCCGGCCACGATTCGTCGATCTCGTTCCACTTCGAAACGGGATTGTCGTCCGCAAAGATCTTGGTCAACTGCTCAACGGTCAGGCTTTCGACCCAATCGTTTTCGGGGTGAATCACGAAGGTCAAACCGTCATAGGCGACCGGTAGTTCGACGAACTCAACACCGGCTTCGCGGCAAGATTCCAATTCTGATGGCTTGATCGGTCGCGATGCACCACTGATGTCGGTTTCTTTCAACGCGAAACGCTTGAACCCGTTTCCGGTGCCTTTGCCCGACACGGTGATCGAAACGCCGGGGGCGACGTCGCGGAATTGTTCTTGGACCGCGTTGCTGATCGGTTGGACGGTGCTACTGCCGTCGATTTCGATGTTGCCGACCAGATTGGATTGGGCTTCGCCCGTTTCCGCCGTCGGCGTGGTCGTGCTGCTGTTACAGCCGGCAACCGCCAGCGCCAACGCGGCCAAGCCGCAGGTCAGGCCGTTCGTGCGGCGCTTCAAAACCGAAACAAAAGTTGTGGACATCGGAGTGGTTTCTGCGTCGTGATTGATTGGGGACAAAGGCAGTGAAAGCTCGTCGGGCCCGGCCGGGGAATCACTCTCGGTCGGACATCCTTCGGCGATGACCACGTCGGACACCGCACGAACTTTCACTCGTGGGGCCGGTCAGGCTAGCACGGGCGAAAAAAACTGGCGAGTCTTTGAAGTGCGGCGAAAGTGTGAATTTTATGTGAACCCATGTCCGCCCCGGCTGACTTTTGCATCTACGCCTTTGGTGACGATCCGGACGCCCAGGATCGCTAGGGGGACTGGTCCGCCGAAAACGCCGTCCGAAGGAATTCGGGAACACGTTGGATCTGACCCTTGCGATCAATCACCGCCAGCGTCACGTCGGCTTGGACCAGCAGTTCCTGGTCACGGTACAGATGATATTGGTGCAAGATTTTTCCGGCCGTCACGCCGGTGATTTCCGTCTCCAGCCGCAGCAGATCGTCGTAGCAGGCGGGACGACGGTACCGACAGTCAACGCGGACGACGACGACCAACTGGCCGGCTTCTTCCATTTCGCGATAGTTGCCACCGGAAGCCCGCAGCAGTTCCGTTCGCCCCATCTCGAAATACTGTAGGTACCGCGAATGGTGGACAAACCCCATGGGATCACATTCGTCGTAGCGGACGCGAATTTCGATCGAATGCTGACGCAGCATTGGCGTGCTTTCCTTCCAATGAACCGGCGGATTCGGTTGCCACGTTGCCCCGACGGAGGGGGCGACGGCGAAGCGGTGCAGTTGATTGTAAAGACACAAATCGATCACAGCGGATGGCGTCCGATCAGCGGGCGTTTGCATCAGCCGCACAGCGACACGTAAGGTGACGGTTTCGCATCGGCCCGCAAGCCCGCGAAGTCACCGGCCGCGCTCGGCGAATGTCCCGACGGCGGCCCCGGCGACAACAACATTGAAGCCCGACCGATCCGCACCCAGGTAGGTGTCCGGTCGAAAGATGGACCAGGATTTAATATGACGGACGAAGCATCCGAAGCGACCGCCCGGTTGATCGACCCGAGCTTTCTGTTTCGATTCGAGCTGGAAATTCCCCACGTGCCGCTGCAATGGAAAGCAGCCGGGGTCAGCTTGCCAGAATCGTGTCGGCTGCCCGATTTGGGACAACTTGGCGAACACCCTAGTTTCGCCGACGTCCGAATCGGCTGGGACGAAACCGGGATCGGTATCGCCGTGATCGTTTCCGGAAAATCATCCGTCCCGTGGTGTCGCGAAACACGACTGGAAGACAGCGATGGCGTGCATCTGTGGATCGACACACGGTGCAGTCCCAACATTCACCGTGCGACCGGTTTCTGTCATCGCTTTCTGTTCATGCCGGCCGGCGGCGGTCCGTCACGCGACAAACCGGTCGCCAGCTTGGTGCCGATTCAGCGAGCCCGAGCGAATCCGAAACCGATCAAACCTGGCAGCTTGAAAGTGATGGCGATCGCACGACACGACGGCTACAAACTCAGCGGGTTCATCCCCGCCGCGGCGATGACCGGATTCGACCCATCCAGCCAAAGTCGCTTGGGCTTTTTCTGTTCTGTTGTCGACCGTGAACTAGGATGGCAAACATTGTCGCTGGGACCGGAATACCCCGTGGCCGATGATCCCAGTTTGTGGTGCCAAGCGGTCTTGAAGCAGGGCGAATGAAAAAGCTTCCCAAAAAAGCCATTTGCAAATGGAACAAAACAACGCTGGAAAAAGCGTTACCGATTTTGCTCCAACAAGCTGACCAGGCGCAGTACGTTTGCCGCAAGTGCGGACGCATCGCCGCCGATCCCAAAAATCTGTGCAAGGCGATGCATCGATCGGACTTTGACGAAAGCTGACGCGGTGGTGGTCCACGTCCGCTGCGATCAAGCGATCGCTTGCCGCAATTCGTCCAACGCTTGTGGGACGTGTTCGTAGGGTTGTTCTTCTTCGTATTCCAAATTCACAAAGCCTTGGTAACCACCGTCGCGCAAAATCGCGGCGATTCGCTTCAGATCGGCCGGTGACTTCGTACGGTCGGGCGATCGCATGACCACTTTGACTTGAACGTTGACGGCATAGCCGACGCACTTTTCCAAATCGCCGTAGGGGTCATCGGAAAAGAAGTTGCCTGTGTCCAAATTCATGCCCACCCAAGGGCTGGACACGCGTTGCATGATCGTCAGCATCTGGTCGCTGGTCAGATTGCCGTGATTTTCCACGCCCAGCATGATGCCATGGTTCGCGGCGTGCTCGGCACACTGTTCCAGTGCCTCGATTGCTTCGTCGATCCGTGCGGGTTCCTTTTCGATCTGAGCGCCCGTCCCGGCAAAGAATCGGATGTGGGGTGCACCCAAAACGGCGGCGTGATCGATCCACTGTTTGGCAGCGGCGATTTCCGATTCCAATCGCTCGCCACGCCCCACGGTGAAGTTGTTGCCGATGGCGGTTCCGCTGATCGCAAGACCTTTCAAAAACGCGGATCGTTTCAAGTCCAAGAAGTAGTCGCGGTCCGGATCGTTGCGGAAGAAGTAACTGGTCAATTCCGCGCCATCACACCCGTGATCGGCACAGTATTGCAGAAAACCTTCCATATCCATCGCCGGCCCGTCACTCTGTGGCTGCTTCTTCTTGCCCTTCATGTACGAAAAGTACTGGCGAAACGAATACGCCGCCAAAGCAAGCTTCAGCCGTGACGGACCGGTCCGCTGGATCGGTTCTCTTGCGATGGCGGTCGAAACGGTGGTGGCGGGAATCGCCAGCGCGGCGGCTGCGGAACAAAGGACTTGGCGTCGTGAATAGGTCATCGTCTTGGGCGGGTCTATGGTTGCAGGTGGGAACGTCATCGCGAATCGCTTCGACATCGTCGGCGGCCATTGTAACGTCGCGCATACGATGCCAGCGGATCAGGCGCGTGGCATTCACTTGGCGCTGTGACGTTTGCAAAATGGCACGTTTTTAGAATTGGACGGTTTGCAAATTCATTCGACGCCCGACGGTGCGGCGTACTTCGGGGGCTGCCAATCTTTGGGAAGCCGACCTTGTGGCTTCACGCCCAGCGATCCTTCGGGAATGGTAACGTCGCCGGCGTGAATCAAGGGCAGGTTGTCGGGCAAGTGCTTGATGCGAAAGTCCTTGTACTGGATCTTCATGGCCGGTCCGACATGAACCTGCACGGCCAAAACTCCTTCCAGTGATCGCCCGGCTTCATCCAGATCGATCACGTCCGATGTCATGTGATCATCGATCCAATGCTGATGATGGTTGCCTTTGACCAAGACGCGGTATTCGTGCCACTGGTCGGGTTCAAAATCTGCAATCGGAAACTCGCCGACGATCCAGGGCTGGCCGTCGGTGTCGATGACAACTTTCTGGCCCGTGCGAGCGATGATGCGGCGGCCTTTTTCGTCGTATAGCATTCCGTTGTAATCCGGGCGATCCGCCACCACGTCACACTGGTATCCCGACACGACATCCAGACCAAGATCCGGTCGCATCGTTCCGCGATACTGAATGCCGCTATTGCCGCCGGCGGTCACCTTGACCTTCACGCGTAGGTCAAAGTTTCGAACGGTCGAATGCTTCCATGTGATGAATCGATTCATCTTCAGGGTCCCGTCGGCGACCCCCGTCAATGCACCGTCCTGGACCGACCAATACTTGGAATCGCCCGACCAACCACGCAGCGACTTTCCGTCAAAAACGCGAATGAATCCATCGGCATCCGGCTTGGCACTCACATTTGCCGCCGCAACGGGCATGGGATCGGTCGATTCGTTGAATTGATCCAGTGGCTGTAAAGGCCCACCCAATTGTTGCACCCGAGCATCCGTTCGCTTCCGCATCTGTGCCAAAACATCGGCGTAATCTGGGTCATCGACCAAGTTCGTTAGCTCTTCAGGATCGTTCTGCAGATCGTGCAGAAACTCGTACCCGCCGTGGTCAAAATACCTAACGTACTTGTACTGGTCGTTTCGTAGGCCTTCGAATGCCGGGATGCGATTCCGTACTGCAAAGTGTTCATGAAAGCTCTCGGTTCTCCACTCATCCACGGCATCGCCCTGAACGATCCGGCGGATGCTGTTTCCTTGATAGCGTTCGGGAATTTCCACCGATGCGTAATCAAGAAAGGTCGACGGAAGATCCAGATTCAAGACGGTCTTCTGTGATACCTGGCCTTTGGCGTCCTCGGGCACTCGAGGATCCATGACGATCATGGGGACGCGAAGAGCATCGTCGTAGTGCGACCACTTGCCGGCGAAACCGCGGTTTCCCATGTAGTACCCGTTGTCCGCGGAGTAGACGATGATCGTGTTGTCCGCCATGCCCGCGTCTTCCAGCGCTTTCATAAAGCGGCCGATCGCCCCGTCGATCCCGCTGACCATGCGATAGTAAGCACGCATGTTGGTTTGATATTTCTGCGGCGTGTTCCAACGCCAAAAATAGCGTTCGCGATTGATCGTCGTTTTCAAAAAATCGGGTTGGCTTTCAAAGATGCCAGGCGACGCCAAACGTGGTTCGGGGATCTGGACGTCGTCATACATGCCGTCCACCGATCGCGGCCAAGGGAAATGACCGATCCCTGGCCGGCGGTCGCTGTCTTCGGCGTGGCAAGCGTTGAACCACAGGTTTAGTGCGAACGGCTTGTCGGGGTCATGTCGCTGAATGAAGTCGATCCCGCAATCGACAATCACTTCGGTTTCGTGCCGCAGGCTGCCGTCGGCTTGTCGCTTGTAGAAAGGGTTCCGTCCGATCGCTTCAAACTCATCGAAGTGGTCTTCGCGACGAAAATCCTTGGGCATCTTCGCATGCCACTTGCCAAAGTATCCGGTCCGATAGCCGCTGGCACGAAGGCGATCGGTGTACAGTTCTCGGACGGCATCGGCGGTTGCCAACTCGGGATTACCCGGCGTTCCATAGCTGCGGCCCGTCAAGCCGGTCAGGATCGTGGTACGGCTGACCCAGCAAATGGCCTGACTTACAAAAGCGTTTTCAAACCGAGTTCCCTGTCTGGCCAGTTGATCAATGTTGGGCGTCTGGATGATCGGGTTTCCGTAGCAACCCAGCGTCGACGTTGTTTGATCGTCGGTGAAAAAGAAGACAATGTTCGGCGGTTGTTGGGCCGGTGCGCCACGAGATAGCAAAACAAGTAAAACGACCAGGATGGCAGACGGTTTCATCATCGAAGAATTTCGGCGGGGGAATGACTGGCAGGGATCGCTTTTTCACATCAGATCGACGTTTGGATCACGTCCGCCATTGTAGTCGTCCCGGACCGCCCCCGGTTGCTGGCTTTGTTGTGCCGCCGAGCAACAGCCTCGAATGCCTCAGCGCCATGTTTGGTTCGTTGCCATCAAACCGGCGGCTAGCGTCTGGCCGCTAATTCGTGAGCCGCATGGCGCTAGCCGCGGGTTTTGCAGCGCCACGGTTTGACTCGTTTCCATCGGACGGGCGGCTAGCGCCTGGCCGCTAATTCGTGAGCCGCAGGGCGCCAGCCGCGGATTATCCAGCGCCAAGTTTTGATTCGTTGCCAACCCAACCGGCGGCTAGCGCCTTGCCGCTGATTCGTGAGCCGCACGGCGCTAGCCGCGGGTTTTGTAGCGCCACGGTCTGACTCGTTGCCAACCCAACCGGCGGCCAACGCCTCGCCGCTGATTCGTGAGCCGCATTGCGCTAGCCCCGGGTAATGCAGCGCCACGTTTGACTCGTTGCAAACCCAACCGGCGGCTAGGTTCTCGCCGCTGATGAGATTGATACTATCGCGTCATCCCTACTTTCCGCGGTCCATCCGATCTTGGGCCTCGGATACATAAATCATGACCTTCTCCAGATCGTCATCCGTGACTATGAATTGAATATCACCACCTCTGGTCCAGACCTTCTCGTTCACAACTGGATTTTGCCCGCGCCGCAAAACTCGCGTCGCGTTCGCCTTGAACTGGTCGCGAACCCGTTTAACTCCATCGGACATGCGAAAGTCCGGATTGCCAATGCTGGGTACTACAGTGACCAAGATATGAACATGGTTAGAACGTGCTGAAACCGCATGCAACTGCCAACCGCGATGCTCAGCATGTTGACGAATGACCTCTTCAACGCTGTCACGCTGACTGGAATCGAGCAGTACGGCATTCTCCTTCATCCGGCCTTTGCACCAGTCTTCCAATACGGGCTGCGGCTGTTGCTCGCCCTGTTTCCATCTCGTCCAACCACGGGCATCACCGGGTAACCAGGAGCCATAAGTGGTCCATGTAATGAACAGGGTTACTGGATCACAAAAATCGTTCGGCATGTTGGCTGTATACCCGTGGCGATAAACCGGCGGCTAGCGCCTTGCCGCTCAGAGGAGGATGCGGTTGCGATTTGTGAGCCGCATGGCGCTAGCCGCGGGTGTCGTATCGCCACGTTTGACTCGTCGTTACCGAACCGGCGGCTAGCGCCTTGCCGCTCAGAGGAGGATGCTGTTGCGATTCGTGAGCCGCATGGCGCTAGCCGCGGGTTTTGCAGCGCCACGGTTGACTCGTTGTCACCGTACCGGCGGCTAGCGCCTTGCCGCTCAGGGGAGGATGCGGTTGCGATTCGTGAGCCGCACGGCGCTAGCCGCGGGTATTGTATCGCCACGTTTGACTCGTCGTTACCGAACCGGCGGCTAGCGCCTTGCCGCTCAGAGGAGGATGCTGTTGGGATTCGTGAGCCGCATGGCGCTAGCCGCGGGTGTTGCAGCGCCACGGTTGACTCGTTGTCACCGTACCGGCGGCTAGCGCCTTGCCGCTGATTTTTGAGCCGCACGGCGCTAGCCGCGGGTGCCACTGCGCCACGTTTGATTCGTTGCCACCGAACCGATCAACGCTTCGAACCGACCATCCTTGGTTCGGGAATGATCTCCGGCGGAATGTCCAGCTTCTTGTCGTCGGCCCCAAGGGCAAAGTCACTGATGTGAAACGTGTTTTCCATCGACCAATCACACTCCGCCCGACGGTCTCCCAACACAATCCTTCCCAGCTTTTGACGAAACCACTCGGCAAGCTCTCGATACTCCGACTGACCGGCAACGTTTCGCCGTTCCAGCGGATCGACGGCCAAGTCGTACAGCATCAAGTCCACTTCCTCCGCTGGTGCGTCCAACGCCCAGCGTAGATCCTGGCCCAACTGGTTCTTGTTCACCAAGTTGTCGAAGGGACGCGTCCGCATCGAGAATCGAAAACGATCGGTGTGCAAATAAGCTCGCGGCCCCACGATCACGTTGATCTCGCCCACCGCGTATTGCCGTTCCGTTCGCTTGCCGTCGATCACGTCAAACAAACTGTATCCGTCCAGATAGTCGAAGCGTTCACTCTGGATATCTAAACCGGCGGACGCCAACAACGTGGGCGCGAAGTCAACATATTCCACCAACTGGTCACAAACCGTTCCGGGTGGTACAGCGTTTTTGTCCGACGACACCAAGATGACCGAATCGCATACCGATTGTCGCCACGGCGTGAATTTGGCTTCGATCCCTTGTTCCCCCAAGTGCCATCCATGGTCGCCGATGGTGAATAGAATCAGATAGTCTTCACCGCGTGATTCGCAATACGCCTTGAATTGGTCGACCGCGTCGCCGATCAGTGCGTCGCCATAGGCACAAAACGCATAGTAATCTTGAATGGCCGTTTGTTTTTCCGCGGGGGTCAGATTATCAATCTTGGTCGCCTGATACATCCGCTGCATCTGCGGCGGCAATCGTTCCACGTCGGACTTATCAAACTCCGGAACCTTGTACGAATACTGTGCAAAGCGATCGCGGAATGATTTGGGCGGCAACACGGGGGTGTGGGGCAGGTGAAAACTGAGGTGGATGAACACGGGGCGATCGGTATCGACACCCCGCTGTGCTTTTCCCCAAGCGGTCAGATATTCGCTGTCGCGGTTCGTCAGATATCGAGTGTATTCATCGACCACGGCCGCATCGACCGTCTTCCCGGCCGGCTTTGGGTTGACGCCACCGATGATCAAATTCGGATTGGATCGCGTGTAGCTGCGAAGCAGATCAAACTGTTGATCGACTTCGCGACGGGCCGCCAAGTCCTCGGGTGTTAGGTCTTCACCCACGCGACTGATGAAATATTCCTTAGTTCGGCCATCGGGATACAAAACCTTTTCGGCGGTTCCGACCACTTGAGTGCGCCCGTCGCGTTTCCCGAAACGCACGCCGGTGAAGATTTCGCCGATGCCGTTTTTCTGCAGGTCGTGTTTAAAGTCGACTTCGGTGTCAAACAAACCTGCATCGTTGTATCCCTGCCCAGGTCCCCACCGGAAAATGTAGTGACCGGGTTTGCCAAACAACGCGGTTTGATACCCGTGATTGCGAAGAGTTTGCGACACGGTGGGGCGCACAAAGTCGGGGGCTTGGTGCGTGATTTCGAACGCATAGTGACCATTGCGAAACGGGTAACGTCCCGTATGCATCGATCCGCGTGAAGGCGCACAAACAGGCGCGTTGCAAAACACTCGTGTGAACAAGACGCCTTCGCTCGCCAAGCGGTCGATGTTGGGCGATTCCACATGGCCCAGCGGGCTGTCGTCCTGACCATGGACCGCACGGTTGTAGGCCTGAATCGAATCGGACCGATGATCATCGGTGACGATCCAAAGCAGGTTCGGTGCCCGCGTTTGCGCGGATTCGGCACGGACAACCTCGTCGCCGAAGAGTCCAATCGCAGCAAACACGATCAGCCCGCCAACCATCCGGCATTGCAAGGAAGTATGAATTGGATGCCCGGTGGAAAAACGGTCCCTGCGCTTTGGTTTCATCTCAGTGCCGCTGGTGTGTCTTGAATCGAGCCTGGCTGGACGCCCGAATTCGCATTCTGACGCGTCTCAAAATAGCAATTCCCTGATTGTTAACAATCACAGCCAATCGCGACAGTGCCAAGGGTTTGCTCCATGACACGAACACAAAATGTCTTGACCGCAAGACTACGCCAGTCTTTGCGAGCGGATCGCTTCTTGTCCATACATAAGCGGACGAACGTGATAGACGCAGTGGTTTCGACCGGACAGAACATTTCCAGAATGCGACAGAAAACCGCTACAACGAATCGTTCAAGCGCAGCTCGTACCAGATATCCATCGGGTCATCACGCACGACCTGATCGGCTAGATAAAGCCCCAGGGAAAAGGCAAACGTTTGGATCGGCGGCGTAGGTTCAGCTGAGTGATTCTGTTCGACCGGAATTGGCTCCCAAAGCCTGACCACAACGAAAGCGTTCGAGGATTCTCGCAATTCGCTGTTTCGGATCTCGACGGCCTGCATCCCCAAACAAGACACCTCCATCCATCGTGGTCGACGAATGAACAACCGCGCATCAGGATTGTTGGCTTGGTGCTTGCCCCACCAATCTTTCACCGCAATCCAACCGTGATCCCAGTCCACATTGCTGTGAGCCAGCCAACGATGACACTGACTTGGACCTCCAAAGGCTAAATTCGCAAAACTGATCTGATAGGGGTGGCACGGAATTGATTCCGCGATCCCAACGGCAAAGACCAGAACCATCGAAACGAGACCCAGCGTTCCTGCTATCGATGTTGTCGCGAGTGACGCAATCTTTTGCCACAGCCAGACACAGCCGACCGCAGCGGTCAAATAGACAATCGGCAAAAGAACGATGATGTATCGCCCATGGCGATTCAGCGCGTGATGCGAACTGATCCAAGCAAACAAGACCACGGCAAAGAAGATCAGAACCCAAAACGGCCTTTTCCGGACGCCATACCCATCGCGATCAAGTATCAGGCGAAGTAATCCGATGGACGCCATGACCAAAACGATAATTCGCGTCTTCACCAGCAACACGAATGCATAGTAGTGATACCAACCGCCGGTCTGCCACTGTCCCGCCATCATCGCGGGACCGGGCACGGCCAAGTCACGTGATTGCCAATCGACGCCCTTCCAAAGTGCAGGCACCAAAGACGGCAGATCCTGCAAAACAGTACCAGCAAATGTGTAGTGGTCGGCCACGGTGTCTTCGTCGCCACCCAATAACCGACTATCAAAAGGCAGATCGCCCAAGGGACGATTCCAAGCCCCACCACCATAGCCGGCAACAACGACACACGCGGCAACAACCTGCACCATGATGACCGCGGGAATCCATCTTCGCCAAGACGCCCTACCGGCCAGCGGGAACATCAACGGGACAAGAATGATCAATGACAGCCAAGTGAGCTTTGTCATGATGGCGATCCCTACCCACAGGCCACAGGTGACAACCGCGGGCGCCCACAAGGCCGGACCTTGATTCATGTTTCTCGCAGCGATCAGCATGGCCAACAACGCGAAACACCCGGTCGTCGCGGCGGGAACGTCGGTCTGCACGAAGATCCCATACCCCAGAATCCAAGGGCTGGATGCCCACAGGATCGTGGCGATGATCGCAACGCCCTTCCCAGCGATCTCCCGACCCAAAAGAAAAATCCCGACCGATCCCAGCGCGGCGAACAGCGACACCATCCGCCGGCCTGAGACCAATGCCGCCATCGCGTCGGTTTGATGCATGGATGCAAACCGACGCCCCAGGTCCCATTCGATTCGGCGGAGGTCTGGATTCTCTGTGTACGAAGGGATGCGAAAGCCCCGGCCGACTGGAATCCATGCCGCCAAGCGTTTGACCAAAGGCGGGTTCACGCAATAGATGTCATGCCTGCCATTGACGATCGAATCCAATCCGCCAACCAATAGCCCAAACTCATCCGGCGTGGGGCTGGCTTGGTCAATCGCATGCCACATCAGGGCAACCTGAGCGATCAAAATCGCCGATAGCAAACCGCCCGTTGCGACCCGGGATCGGATCACGTTCATCGAGTCCGTGAACCCACGGTGTATCGGGTCCCTTGGCTGCGATGGATTGCCGGATCAATGCTGTAGCTCAGAAATTTCACGGACGCATCGCAGAAGGCCATCGAAAACCCGGCCGCGTGAACGCTCCCAAACCGGCGAATCTCGCTGGCCCCCGAATCTCGTTTCGGCAATAGGTGTGTCCATCGCACCAAATCCACATCAATTCCACTGAGAGCGCTCTGGTCATAGCCCAAATCGTCGGATGAAAAGTATTCGGATTGTCTGACATACTTTTCGCCACAAAAATAAGTTTGCGATTGTCCGTCTCTGATGTCCCGAAACCGAACCATTGAACGTTGGAAACAAACACCGTTTGCCGCGGAGGTGTCGGCCCACCGATATCGCTGAATCGCCGACGGCGACAAATCGTCGGGGCCAGCCTTGCTGTCGGTAATGATGTCGCCTTCACACGCGGCATAGTCCGTCCTTGCAACATCACCAAGCGGATGCGAGTTCACCGGCATGGGTTTCTTTGCACACTTCACCACGGCGGGCCCTGGTCGCGACGGGCATCGCACCAGAGGCAATTCAACCTGAAGAGGCTGTGCGGGTATCAAGCCATCGTCAGTCGGTCGTATTCGATCGAACAAGGCTTGTTGTTCTAAGAACGGCAGGCAGTTGAAGATCCAACCGCCCGGCTGATTTTCGCCAACACCGCGTCCCGCGATACCGACCCAACGATATCCCCAGCCTCCGGTGGGTAAATGCTTGAAAGCGTTGTGATGATGATGAGAAGCGAGAACCAACTGACGCAAACGATTTTGGCAAGTATTGATGCGCGCCCGCTCACGTGCCGATTGTATTGCCGGTAACGAGATGCCCGCCAATAGGGCGATGACTGAGAATACGACCAGCAATTCGATCAGCGTTACGCCCAAGCGTTTCGGCAAGCCTTTCATGTCGTTACCCGCGTCTCGCGAATGGCAAAGTATGCCGCGGCCAGCAGTCCTAGTGCCCCCAACAAGATCAAGACCCGAGCCATGGACCACCCGGATTCCACGACCAATGACGCGCCACCGCATTCATCAACGATCGTCATCCCCGACGTCAGTTTTGGTTGAAACATTTCGACCGAAGACGTTTCCATCCACTGGACATTAATGTCCGATAGAACGTCGTGTCCCCAGGTCACAGGTGGTCGATCATTCTGCGTCGAGGCCTCGATCAAGCTAAAAACCCACTTATTGGGAAGGTCTGCTTCCGCATCCGCATACTCACATTCAATGGTTCGGTCGGTGCGACTGGTTCCTAAAGTGCGGCGCACCATTCGTCTGCGAAGCCGAGGTTCATCACCGGCCTCAAACTCCAATCGAATGTCGACTGTTCTTGGTCCGCGTCGGGTCTGCCACTGTATTTCTAAAGCCTGCCCACCCTGCAGATCCATCCACCGCGTCTTCGTAATCGGATGATGCCGAAGAAGTTCCAACAATGAGCAGAATTCGATGATCGCCGACGGATCTTCGCCGACGCTGCGATTCGCTATGAACCATAGGATTTCGGATCCCAACGGTTGCGAACGATCCGGGATCCCATCACACAGGATGCGGCAATAGTCAAACTGCGCCCCGCCGCTTTGACTATGTAGCAAATATTGACGATCCCCATCGAACCATTCCGCATTTTTCCGAATGGCATGGTCTTTTTCGGAATATGCCCCTCCTTCGATTCCGAAACGCCCATGACGATCCGCGACAATTGAAAACGGAAAGCGGGCCTGGACCAGCGTGCTGTTGCTATCAGAGTCGTCCGGGCCACCGGACAGTGGACTCGGGGGACGCTGTCGGACCACGGCCTGGGCGTCCAGTCGGAAAGCCGAACTTTCAAATCGTTCGGCAATGGCCTGGTAGTGCGTCGCAATCTTTTCAATCTGCTCTGCGGTGCTGATGCAGTAGGCCGGTCGCGTCAAGGAAGGTAGAAGCGAGACCAAGCAAATCATCACGCCGAAACAGGATTTCATCAGGTTCAAACGGATCTCAATTCTCCTGGATAGAAGTCGGGTCGACGATCATTCTTCGGATTCATCTGGGCACTCCCAACTCCAGCTCATGTTTCCATCGTATACAACGCCGTAGCCATCAACCGTGGCCTCAACCAAAAAGAAACTCATGGCATTGCGATTCAGTCCGCTGCAAACTGGACTACACTCACCATGCGGCCCATAGTCGTAATCTATAACCACGGACTCACCTTGCTGAAAGCTATCCGCCCCTGAAGTTGTCAATGCCCACAAACTAATCGCGGACCTAAACTCGCGACACTGGTTCGCTACGTAGAGCCCATCTCCGTCGGAATCGGATCCGCTAATTGCGGCAGTGGCACTTTCAACACACTTTTTGACGCAGGGACCTCCCGCGAGATCGATCGTCAATCCAAACACAGATACCAACAAACTGACACTAAAGATAATACGTTTCATCATAGCACCGGGGTTTAGGGAAGGATCAACAAAGAGAATCGTACCGGATAGGTGCCCTTGGATTGACCGTTCACGATTTGAACGTCAATCGTACTGGGGGGCTCATCCTCGGTAAGCTTCGAAGAGAGTGGTTCCGCTTCGATCAATTGAAGCTTTAGCCATTGATTACCCGAGTCGATCAACTTAACACCGCTGGGCATTTTCAGCGTTTCGGGTTGCACCGTCAGTTTGATGCCTTCGGTTACCGCAACAAACCGAACCATTGTCTGGGGATGGCTGGGGGAAAGCACCGCGATTGCCGGCGTGACTTCGACAGGGACCCGAGATCGAATGTTGATCGCCATTGGAAACACCAGTGTCTGCTTGGTGTCCCGATCCGTATGCCCGGTCCAATGGACCTTTGCATGAACCGTATGCGAACCGAGTTCGCTTGACAGCGGCGGATGGAACGTGATTTCCCCCGTGCGTTTTCCCGGTTGCCAGTTCACGTTTGATTCGATCTGTTTGGTCTCGAACTGGCAGATGATCTTTTCGGTCTTTCCGACACATGCAAAAGGAATCGGATGACCTTCGGATTTGCCATCTAGCAATTTATCCTGGCCCGGCAAGAAAACCGATTCGACTTGTAAGTCTTGCGCCGCGATGAACATCGGGCGTTCGACGTCCGCGCGGACTTCGCCAGTGATCACTTGATGGCTGACGCGATCGATAAACTCGATCGTCTGCGACATCGGACAGACGCCGTAGTCGCCCAGCATCGGCGTCCCGATGGTCCAGCGAAAAGATGCGTCATGCACCGTACCCGGCTGAACATCGATACGGTCGCCGGATGTGCTGACGCAGTCGCACGCGGTCCTCGGCACGATCGTGGCCTGACGATCTGACGCGTTTTGAATCGCGAACGTCACGTCGACGCGATCGCCGGGACGATGACGTCCCGCGTCAATCACCTGTGTCTTTAGAAAAAGCGAGGCTTGCTGTTTTGATGAAGTGGTGGACGACACTGGGTGCCACCACATCGTCAGCATCAAACCACACGCGACAAACGCCAGAACCGGTCCGACAAATGATCGCGTGACATCGCTCGATCGAAGCCAAGACATGGCCACCCCCAATTGCCCTTTAAAGCCCGTCGCAATCTTACAAGATTTACGGGGGGGCAATGGCCATTAAGTGAATTTTGGGGAGTTTTCTTTCGCCGAAAGCGTTTGCTTCACGGTCTTGCGCGTATCCGCAAACGAAAAACAGGGGCGTCCGAATGAACTTCGGACGCCCCTGCGTCATGGATCGTCGGGGTGATCGAACGCTTTACAGCAGATCCGCCAACGCAGCATCGATCGCGTCGACCGAATCTTCATCGTCATCGTCGGAAGCGACAGCAATCAAGCCCAACACCGAGTCTTCGACGACGTCGTACTGGGCACTGCCGACGACGCGGTCGGTGACCGTTTCAGTGGTCGCGGCGACGACATCGCCAACCGGTGCCGTGACGGACTGGGCCGAATCGACTCGCAGCGGGGCGACCGAAGCGGATGATTCGCCTTCGCCGGCAACGGATCCGCCGCCGGTGCGATTCAAGTGGTTGATCACCAACAGTGAATCGAACGCGGTGATAAAGCGATCTCCGCTGACGTCATAGTACGGCGGTGGCACGTCGTCGGGTTCGACGGCAATCGGTCCTCCGCCCGCACGTTCCAGTTCGTTGATGATCAACAGAGCGTCAATGGCGGTGATGAAACCGTCGTCGTTGACGTCGTTGAATTCCGTCTGGTTCTGCAACCGGCTGGCGATCACCTGGACGGAAACCAACGCGGTGTTGCTGACAAAACCGGCTTCGTCGGACACGGTGTACTGGAAGCTGTCGTTACCGACGAATCCATCGGCAGGGATGTAGTCCACCGTTCCATCGGTATTGACGCTGACTTGGCCGAACGCCGGTGACGTGACAATCGAAAGACTTTCGGGATCGATCAATCCGTCGTTGTCCACATCGTTGTCAATCAGATCGATGTTGATCGTCTCGTTCCAGTAGGTCACCGCACGATCGTTGTTAGCGATCGGCGCGACGTTCAGACCCAACGTGATCGTCGCCGGCTGGCTTCGCAGACCCGATTCGTCTGCCACGGTGTACGTGAAGGAATCGGTACCGCTGGTTCCCGCAAACGGCGTGTAGATGATCGTACCGTTGGGTCGAACTTCCAGACTTCCAAACGACGGCTGGCTGGTAATTTCAATCGACGACGGGTCGATCGCACCGTCAATGTCGAAGTCATTGACCAATGGCGTGATCACGGTCGGTCCATCTTGATTCAGCGACGGGTTGTCGGGGACCAAGACGGGCGCGTCATTACGACCTTCCACATCAATCGTCACCGTGACCGGTTGGCTGGTCGCACCGGCACTGTCGATCACTTGATAGGTGAAGGTATCGAACAACGTTTGGCCTTCGGCCAATTGCTGCAACAGGCTCGCGTCGGTCGGGTCGTAGGTGATGTCACCGGTGGTGCTGTTGTAAGTCAGCTGTGCACCGTTGGACGTGAACGACGATTCGGGCAAGACCACCGTCAATGTGTCCGTCGGATCGACATCAATGTCGTTTGCCAACAGCACCGACGACGGGATCGTCAGAATCGAATCTTCGTTGTGATCCAGTTCATCGGCGACCGCGATCGGAACATCATTCACCGGAGTGATTGTGATCGTCAGCGTGGTCGAAGCCGCCTCGGCACCATCGGAATCAATCGCTCGCACGGTCAAGTCGACCACACCCGCAGCATCATCGGCCGGAGTGAATTGCAACGTTCCGTCAGGCGATATCTGTGGCAGCGATGCGAACAGCGACTGCGATTGCGTGGGCGTTTCGACGACGAAGCTGACCGTCTGGCTGCTTTCGTCGGCCGGTCCCGGAGAAATATCCGTGGCCCACGGTTCGTTGTAAGCACCGCTGTCTTCATCGACCGTGACATCGGTTCCAGGCGTGTAGGTCGGCGGGTCGTTGACCGGATTGACCGTGATCGTGAAGGTTCGCACCTCCGACGTATCGATACCGCCGTTGTCGGTGCCGCCATCGTCCGTCAGCTTGACTTCGAACGTTGCCGTACCGCTTTGATCATCGGCGGGGGTGAAGACCAGTTCGCCGTTGGTGCCGTTGACCGTTGCGGTGACCGAACCGTTGAACAGGTTCTCGTTGGTCGTGCTGACCTGCGTGATCATGAACGAGACGACTTGTGGATCGACGGTCGCCGTTCCATTGACTTCGTCGCTGGCGCTGGTCGGGCCGGCCTGGACGTTGGTTGCCCAGTCGCTGACCGTCACCGTTCCGGCGTCTTCGTCCACGACGATATCATCGCCCAGGCTGAACTGTGGCGGGTCGTTGATCGGATTGACCGTCAGCAACACGTTACCGGCAGCAATACGCGGATCGTCCACCACCGGACCACCGGCGACAGCCGTCTGGCCGTCGTCGGTCACGGTGTAGATGAAGGAATCAGCACCGGTGAAGTTTTCACGCGGGGTGTACCGCAGGGCAACGACTTCATTGCTGCCGTCCAAGACAGGCGTCAGCGTTCCACCGGCCGCGGTTGCGATCGGATACGGACGTGCCAAGGCCAGCGTTTGATTGCCGCCGACTTCGGGTGCGATGTCAGCCGCTTCGTTGGCCGGTCCGACGACGAATTGGTCCAACATGCCCATCGTGATGCCGTCGCCACCGACCGGAATTTCGATCGATCCGTCTTCGTCCACCATGTAGGACAACGGTTGATTCGGATCCACTAACATCGGCGGGTCGTTGATCGGCAAGATTTCGATCGTCAACGTCATCGCGGCCGACCGGTTGATGTCACCACGGCTGGGATCGTCGGCACCATCGTCGAACAGCACGACGTCGAAATCAAAGCTGCCGAACACGTCGGCGGCCGGCTGGAAGACCAGGTCGCCACCGGCGGAAATCATTGGGGCTTCGCTGAAGAAGTCCGCCATGTCCGCGGTGTTGAAGTCCAGTGGCGTCAATTCGAAGAACACGTTCTGGCCGCTGATCGCGTCGATTTCATCAAACGCGGTCACAGGCGATGCCGCGGCAATGCCGGTCGCGAAGTTGTTGAACACACGACGTGTGCTGTCTTCTTCGACCTGGACCAAGCCCTGCGGAAGATTGAACTGCGGCGCGTCGTTGACTGGGTTCAAGACCAACAAGACGGTGTTGCTTGCGGTCAGCCGGTCCTCCACCAACATTCCCTGATCCAGCGAATAGGTTTCGCCGCCATTGGGATTGTCGTCGATGACGTCATAGGTGAACTGGTCGAACTGGACCACATCGGAATTCAAATCAACCGGTGGGACGTAGTTGAAGCCGATGATTTGCCCGCCGTCGGCAACCGGCGTCAACGTGCCGCCACGTGCGGTCGTCAAATCAATCCGATCCAATTCCAAAATCTGGTTACCACCGGGCAGATTCGCCAACTCGTTGGGCGGGCCGGCGACAAAGACGTCCATCAGACCGATTCGGGCGTATCCGGCGGCAGAGCCGTCTTGCTGAAGCGGAATGAAGAAGCTGTCGGAATTCGGGTCGGCCGAATTGTCTTCGCTCAGGGTGTAGGTGATCGAACCATCGACCGCCGACACGCTGTACTGATCGTCCGGACCGGCCATGTCCGACTGGCCGGCGACCGACGGATCGATCTGCGGCGGATCGTTGACCGGCTGGACCACCACGGTGACCGTCGTCGTCAGGTCGACAATGCCGTCGCTGACTTGGATCACATACTCCGCGGTGCCGTAGGCGTTGGGTGCCGGGTCGACGATCAAATCGCCGTCTTGGGTGATCTGCGTCGCCGTCTGCATCAGTCCCGGCGTTTCGGTCACACCGACGATCGACAACGTCACCGTCTGGTTGGCCAATTCGTCTTCCGCAGTGGGAGGACCGGCGGCCGCATTGGTGATGACGCCGGGAATCGTGATCGTGTCGTCCGCGACGTCACGTTCCAGCAATTCCAACATCGTTTGTGCATCGAACACCGGATCGTCGTTGACCGGTTGCACGTCGATCGTCACCGTCGCGGTCGGGGAAGCGGCCAAGACCGCATCACCCACCATTTCTTGGGTGCCCAAGCGATAGGTGAAAGTGTCCGTGCCGTTGAAGTCCT
The DNA here is from genome assembly GCF_012290005.1 of Crateriforma spongiae. Classification (NCBI taxonomy): domain Bacteria; kingdom Pseudomonadati; phylum Planctomycetota; class Planctomycetia; order Pirellulales; family Pirellulaceae; genus Crateriforma; species Crateriforma spongiae. Next base: position 447,275 of record NZ_JAAXMS010000005.1, on the reverse strand, counting down.
GGTTCGGTGTGTAGCGGAACGTTCCGGAAAACGGATCGATCATCTCCACCACCCCGTTGGCCGGCTGGTCGACGATGAACGCACCGACGGGCAACAATTGCGTGTCCAGGTTGGTGTCGTTGATCAGCAAGCCGGACGCTTGGTCGGTGATCTCCAACGTGTTGTCTTCGTCCAACATGCCCAGATAGGAATCGTCCACGGGCATCGCCGGTGCGATCGATCGCACGGAGACTTCATAGTCTTCGACTTCGCCACCGACGCTAACGCCGTCCGGCCCCAGGTTGCCGCTGTCGCTGACACGCAGACGCATCCAAGTTTCGCCTTCGATGGCTGTCATCGGGACTTGAACGGTCAGCGAATTGACACCGGTGGTCACAGGTTCGCTGCGGAAGATCTGTTCGCCGTCGTCATTGAAGTCGCCGTCGGCGTTGAAATCGATCCATCCGTCCAACAAGCCCGTTCCGGTGACCGTGATGGCGATCGGCGTACCGGCCGAGTCGGCCTTGTTCAAGAATCCGACGACTTCATCCGCGGTCAACGTGCCGCTGGATCCCGGCGTCGCAAAGACCGTCAACACGTCGCCGTTGAGGGCGGTGAAGGTTCCCGTTGATACACCGTCTTCGTCGTCAATTGCAGTCAGACTGAAGATCGCATCATCGGGATCGCCGATGCTGCCGACGACGGATCCGCCGAACGAATCCAGTTGTCCGCGGATCACCGTGAACGTCTTCGTCGCAATGCTGCTAAGCGATTCACCGTCGGCAAAGACAACCGGCAGGTTATTGCCCGTCGGGTTATCGACCACGCGGATGAATTCCAACGTGAAAACCGTGCCGTCGATATTGACAGTCAATGTTTCGCGTCCGGCGGGTGCTTGTACCAATTCCATTTCGGTTGTTCCGTCACCCAGATCGGTGATCGCGAACAACGAATCGGACTGCGTCACCGCCACCGGCAAACGATCATCGTCGGCACCCGGCGATGGCTGGCCATCCGGTTCGCTGTCGATCAACGATCCCAAGATGACCGAGGTCGTGTTGGTCAAAGCGTGACGTGCACCGTTGACGTCCAACATCGTCGGATAGGACAGGCCGCCCGATTGCGGCGCGTCGCCGAAGTCGAATTTGACTTCGGGCATGATGATCGTGAATCGCGTTTCCTGGTTGTCCCGGTTCGGCGCTACCGGATTGCCGGCAAGATCCGAAACTGCGGGAACAATCGATGCCACGTCGACCGGCTGGCCGTCGGAACCGATACCAATGATCGATTCGGTTTGGCTGAACAGAATCGTTCCGCCACCGGGCGAGAACGTTTCGCTGTCCAGCGGCGACAAACGCACCGCTTCGACCAGCGTGGCGGCGACCGCCAGCGGACTGAAATCGGCCGTCGGCAAGAACCGGACCGGGATCGCGCCACCACTGACACCGTCAACCACCAACGCACTGGTGCCGACGTCGACCGATGCGGACACCTGCGACTGACCGGCCGGCGGGATCGCGGCCTGTTCACCCAGTGCAATCACATTACCGTTGGCGGTCGGTGAAAGCGTTCCGGTGAATGCGATGCCGATTTCGCTGGCGATGACCGACGCGATTTCGTTGGCCGTCGCCGCCGCATCGAAGGTCACCAAACGGTTGGCGGACGTCGCGTTCGGATCGGTGTTCAACTGGAACGTTTCGGACAAAGTTCCGTTGGTCACGGTGAAGGTTTGACCGTTGACCGCCGAACCCGTCGTACCCGAGGGAACGGTGATCATCAGCGATCCCGTGACACCGGCCATGCCGATCGTCTGGATCGCAATGTTGCCGATCGACAAGCTGTCTTGGGCGGTTCCGCCCAACAGGATCGATCCGTCGCCGATAGCCTGGGCACCGTCCAGTCCCAAAGGCTGGGCGGCAACGACCGCGGCAATCTTGGCCGCCATTTCGTCGGGCGTATCGGTTCGTTCCAAGCGGACCGCAACGTTGGTGCCGGCGACCGGATCATCGTCAAAGGTCAGTTCGAAGTTGACCGTGTTGCCGTTGCCGGTGTAGCTGAAGATATCGCCGTCTTCGACCGCTTGGTCGGAACCAAAGATCGTCAACCCGGCAACCGTTCCGCTGATCGCATGGTTCGACGTGAAGCCCAACTGGATATCACTTTGACCGACCGCCACCGGGGCGATGTCCAACATCGAGATGATCGCGGGATCTGACAAAGCCGCAAGGATCGCGTCACGCACGCCGACCACGGTACCAGCGGTGGAGATGTCGATTTCCACGTTGCCGGTTTGTACCGCACCGGCTTTGTTGAACTCAAATCGCTGGCTGGTGCCATCGGGTGCCGTGATGGTGAAGAAATCACCGTCTTGGAAATCGGCCGGTGCGCCGACCGACACCGATTTCGGCGTTGGAATATTCAGCACATACCCGGATTCGAACTCAAAGACCGACTCGTTGCCCGACGCATCGGTGATGACCAACTGGTCGCCATCGGTGATCTGATTTCCGGCGGGCGCGTCGTAGGCGATCCGTTCGCTATTGTTCAGCGTGATTTCATAGACCGCATCGGGATTCCACAATCCGGCCAACGGGGTCAAACGAATCGTACGACTGTTGTCGCTGTAGCCGAACGTAAAGTCGACTCCCGGGATCAGCCGGCGACCGTTTTCGGTCAACAGCACGCTTTCCTCGGTGATGGTTGCTCCATCGGGACCGGTGCCGTTTTCATCCAGCAACTGCAGCTCAAAGAACTCAACCGTTCCCATCGCCAAGCGAACGAATGATTCGTCGGGGTCACCATCACCATCGGGGACGATCGAACCGATCGCGTCTTGCGGCGTGGTCAATACTGCGATGGGTCGCGTCGAATCCGACCGGTCGATTGCACCACGATCGATGAACACGTTGCCACCGACACCGCCCGGCGACGAGACCGTCGGGTCATCGATACGGGGCTGGCCATAGGCGTCAAAGCCCGGGGCGATGATGGGCGACGGCGAAATGCCCGACGGTTCCTTGACCGTCAAGAACAAATCGCTGCGGTCGGCCAATTCGGCCACCGAACTGTCGATGATCTGCGATCCCATTGCCGGGATGTAGATTTCACGGGCCGGGTCGGCAAAGACCGGCGTGCCCGACGGGATCACGATCGACTGCGCCGACAGCGGAACCGTCGCGTTGTTCCCGTTGTCTTGGAAAGCGTTCGCACCGATCACCGTGCCGGCGTTTTCGCTGGAAGCGTCGACGTCGATACCGGTCGCAAAGTTCGTCACGACATTGTTCAGCAAGGTCGGCGCGGCGGAGCTTTCCACCGTGATGCCGCTGCCGCTGCCGTTTCCGACAACCGTGTTGTTGACGATGCGTCCGTAAGAAACCGGTGCGGGGCTTTGACCCGCATTCTGGGTTCCGCCGGCGAACAAGATGCCGCCGACACCACTGTCGTAGACGACGTTGTTGGTCAAAACAGCGCCGGGAATTTGCGATTCCGGATTGACGTTTCGACGGAGTGCCGCCGATCCCGGTCGCGCCAGATCATCGGCCGCTCCACCGGCAACCTGTGCTTGGCCACGATCGCCCGCGGTCGCGCTGATGCCGTAGTTGGCTGAATGGCTGATGAAGTTGCCGCTGATCAGGATTTGCCCCTGATCGCGCTCTCGATTCTCGTCCGTTTGACCGGTCTGGTAGTCGACGATCAAGACGTCGCGATCGGGAATCAGATCGTTGGTCGCGGCATGCGGGCGAACCGTCAACGCGTATTCGCCACCAACCACGTCGACGCTCGCCACCTGGATGTCGTAGTAGCCATCGGCGGGCGCCGTAAACGTCAAGAACACGCCCTGCTGTGATTCGCCCGGAGCGAATCCTGAATTGGCAGACGCCAGTAACGTTTCATCGCCGTCGAAGACGGACAATTCAGCCGAAAAGAACGAATTGTCTTTCGTGTACCCAAAGGTATCCAAATCGATGTCGATCACTTGGTTCATCGACAAATAGATGCGAACACTGTCGGTGTCCAAAACCGGCGTGGCTCCGAAGGCGGTCGCATTGATCGCTTCGTCGACACGATCACCAATTTTGCCAGTGGCGACCAAGACATCGGTATCGCCATCGACGTATCCCGAAACGGCCGAACGTGCCAGTGAATCACCCACAGTGACGTAGGTCACCGTTTGCGTGTCGTGGTCGACCATCGGCATCGTGCGTGATGTCGCACGACCTTGATAGGTTTCCTCGGCCACCAGATCCATGCGGATGAATCGGCCACCGCCCGGGTTGACCTGGATGTCTTCGCCGAACAATTCGACCCGATTTCCGGTCGTGATGCTTTCACCCGGAACGTTGTTGCTGTCGTCGCTGTCATAGGTCGCCGCGACGATGTCCAAGACCTCTTGCACCTGTGGCGAATTGATCGCATTGCGAATGGCAACGGCGATGTACTGTGGTTCGTCTTCGCTGGCGTCGAACACCACACGAACATTTCCGTCGGCGATGCCAGGCTGCAGAACGTCGTCGAATTCAAAGGTCAGCGAATTGGTACCGTCGTACAGCACGAACGTGTCACCGTCCTGCAGATACTGGCCCGCTTGGGTGAACAGTGTCACCGCGCCTTCGGTCAAACGGTCGTTGGTATCAAAACTGCGTCCGGTTCCAGCGGGCGTTGTCAATCCCAACGCGACAGCAGCGTCGGTGGGCACGCCGAACTCGTCAGAGGCGCGGATTTCCAGCGAGTATTCACCGACCAAAATCTCATTGGGTCGTTCCGGCTGGGTCGAACCACGTGTGGTTTCCGGGTTGTTGATGAAGTCAAAGACGTTCGTTGGTGCATCCAGGACCATTTCACCGCGTTCGGCGAACCCGATGATGATGTCGTCGATGTAAACACCTTCGACTTCATTGTTAGCCGCCCCCTGCGATCGAATCTGATTGGTCGCAGTGAAACTGGTGGAAACGGTTTCACCGAATTCGTCACCGGGCAGCGCGGTGCTAAGCCCGTACGGTCCGACACTACTGAACGAGGTCTGGAAAATACGAATCCGATCGCCACCGACCAACGCATATTGGTCAATCGTTGCTTTGCTGATGCCGTCGTCGGCGGTCACCGCGCCGAAGCCTTCGGCGATCGAAATCCGCAATTGGTCGGCGACCGCGAAGCTGTTCATGGTCGAATCAAGCTGAACCGCGATCGCGCCGGGTACTGAAGGCGAGAACGAAACAATTGCGGATCCCGCTTGGACCGAAGCCGAGCGACCATAGATCAAGTACAGCACATTGCCGGTGCTTTGCACGGCCTGGAACTGCGGATCAATGACCTCCCACAGGGCTTCTGCGATGTCCGCACCGGTGTCGGTTGGCAAGAACAGGACCTCATTGGGTCCCGCCATGGTCATGCCATCGTCTAACACAAACGTGATCGTTTGGGCGTTGGCCGCGGTCGGATCGTTCTTGGCAACCAGGGTGATAGTTTCACCATCGACCAATCGATCACCACCGGGCAACGTGATTGGCACAACACTGGTGTCGACGTCATCGGTATCCAAGGCCGTATAGAACGGATCAGTGGAAATGAAAGCGACTGGTGGGTCTGTCAGTCCGAGATCCGGGGCGGGATCTACCACAACATTGACGCCCAAGCCATCCGGCGACTGATAGGCGTTGATATCAGCGCCACGCAAGAGCTGAATGACTTGGTCGAACAGGTCGGCACCCGTTTGACTGTCGTCAAAGTAGACCAGATTGAAAGCAGTGGGAGGAATTTGGCCTTGTTCGACGAACGTCAGAGTTGCGAAGTCCGTTCCGTCGCTGACCAACAATTGTTCGCCGGAGCGAAGATCCACCGCATCAGGAATTTGAATCTGCAGACGGCTGTCGGTATCCGTGACGGTTGCATACGTGAACTGTGAATCTTCGTCCTGAGTGATCGACGTGGCGAAAACTGAAACGGTATCACCGTCAAGAATTGCACCAAGCTCACCGGTCACATCCAGACCATTGATCGCGTTGAACAGTCGTTCTGCGACTAGAAGTTCATCGCCATTTTGCTTGTAGACGACTCCCGGCTGATTAAACGGAAAATCATCGTCTTGAAAATCGATGACATACTCTGTCCCTGAAGGACCGGTGATCCGCAAGAATTCGTCATTGTTGATATCCGCAGCCGGATCGGCAGGGATTTGAACCGTCATTCTGCCTTCGCTAACGGTCAATGGATCGACCACAACGATCTTCGTGGTCGACGGGTTCACAGTTACCGTCACTGGTTGCGTAAAGACCACTCGTTCCGCATCCAGGTAGGCTCCCGTCTCAAACGGTAGGGCTGCATAGATCGCAGATGCAATGTCCTCGGCGGTTTCTGTGCCGTCAAAGATGATTTCGCCAGTCGCACCAGTGCTTTCGGCTGCAGTCACGAAAGTGATCGTCGTCGTATTGCCACCGATGGAAACATCAATCGACTCGCCACTGGCCAGTCGTTCGCCGCTGGCCGCAACAATTGAATCGAACGTGTTATCCAACTTGACGGTCGTGTTCAGCCCGATCGGGGCGTTGCCCACCGGGACGACGTTCGTCGCCGCCAACAAACTGACGCGACCACCACCATCGTTGTACGGACGCAACAGTTTCGGCAGTCCGGCGACAACGGCTTGAGCCACCTCGTCGGCGGTCGATGTCGGCAGGAAGACGATTTCACCCGGCAACGGGTCGGTTGCCAGCGGGCCTTCACGGAACGTCGCAGTGACATTCCCAGTTGGGCTTTGAACGATGAACTGATCTCCATCGGTCAGTTGTGAACCATCCGGAACGATGATGTCTTGGCCGACGATGTTTTCCAGCACGACCGTTTCGGTGCCGATACCGGTTTGCGTCGTGGCGACCACCGTGCTGTTGTCCGGGATTTCGTCGCCCGGCACGGCCACCAGTTCGACCGAACCCGCGTGAGCACGCATCGTTCCGTCGGTGCTGAAATCAAATCGCAGCCGAACATTCTCGTTGCCGGCCAGCGGCGAAATGTCGATGCGAGCCTGACGCCAGGTTCCGCTGTCGTCAAAGATCTCTTGAACGGGAATCCCCGAGGTCGCGAAGTAGTCGTACTCATCGACCCCCGAGGCACTTCGATAATTGTCGTTGGTCGCCAACAAGTGCCAAACGCCATCGTCACCGGAAGCGAACACGCGAAGTGCATCGTTCTGGTTGCGAGAGTTCGGAACGTAATCATCGTCCGCTTCCACTTCCAAGAAGTAATTGAAGTAGACGGTCGGCTTGTCGTTGCTGCTGTAACCTTCCAGGCTGAACGCATTGGAGATGATCGTGCCGTGAGATCCACCGGGTGCCAATTGCCCCAGCGGGTCACCCTCGGGACGTTCCAGCGTGTTGTTGGCTTGGTTATTGTCGATTTCAAAGCCGTAATAGAAACTATTGCCGGCATTGTTAACTTGCAGACGGCTGTTGTCGTACGGCGCGTCGCTGAAGCCGTGACCGCCATCGTTGCGTCGGTCGGTCGTCGTGTGCCAGGGTGCCGCTTCCAGCGTGCTGAAAGCCAGACCGGTCGTGGTCGGGGATGCGATGCCCGTGGTCGTCACCAACGGAACCGCGCTGCGTCCGTTGTAGAAGACGTATGACGGTACCAGTGACTGTGTCACGGAATCCAATTCAAAGGCATACAACCATCCATCGGCGGTGGTGGCAAACAGCACATTACGCAGTTCACCATTCGCAACACCCCGAGGTCCGAATTCCAATCCCGAAAACGTCAGCGTGGTGACGCCATGTTCCGGATGCGGTTCCAGTTGACCGTAGTACTCGGTCGGGATGACTTCGTTGTACCCGACAAGGTCGCCGAACAATGCGGGCTGATTGACGGTGTAGTCAAAGACGTGAACGCCACCGTTGTCGGTGACCGCGACCATTTCGGTAGACGGACCGTCGGGCAAATAATCGACCCCGGTGATGATCCCGCCATCGCCGTTATTCCCCAGATAGTTGCCGGTATCCACGATCCCCATCTCCGGACGGTTTTCCGCGGCACCGTATCGGATGTTGTATGGCGATTGTCCGTACTGGATGTCTTGACCATTGAGTGAACCCCGCCGTGTCGCTTGTCCCGAGGTCGTCTGCATCAGATACAGAATGTTTTCGGTCGCACCCACGGGAATGGTGGGGTCGCGAGCAATGCGTCGGTTACCAATCGCAACGAAACGATCATTTTGATTGATCGCCGCGGTGTTATTGATGCTGCCGTTGCCCAGACCATTGTCATTGGCTCGGAACGCCATCGCTTCGACGATGAACGTTGAATCGTCGCTGTTTTGGCCGGTGTCGACTTCGACGCCGTTACCGCCCTGGTTGGTGCGATAGAAGGTCAGGCTATCGTCACCAATGTTGGTTTCCGATGCATCGGTCGTACTGATCCGCAGATAGTTACCGATGTTGCCCGATTGATAATTGCTGCCTTCTGGCGGATCCGTCGTGTAGGTGTAAAGGGTTCCGTCGCGACGCATCGCGATGTCACCGTGTGCCTGATCCCAGTCGCCGATCAACCGATCAAGCGTTCCAGTGAACGGGTTGAACGAAACCAGCGTGCTGTCTTCTTGACCGCCACCGATGTTGCTTTCTAAACCGACGAACAGCCGGACATCTTCCAGCGAATATTCGACGATGGGCGAGTCACCAATTCCACCGGTATTGAACAGAGGAACGACCGGTTCATCAGCTGTCCAGCCGAGCGTGCCGTCCAGATTGTCATCGGCGATTCGCCGCAGCGAATTGATCGGCTGCAACCGCACGTTGGTGTGGGCCGAATCGGGATCGAAGAACTGTCCCAGAGCCTCTGGCACCGCCGACGCGTTACTGACGACGACGTAATAGGTGCCTTCGGGCAATTCAACAGGACCAATGTAGGCATCGGCGGTTCCCGCCGAACCGGCGGTCAGGTTTTCAGTGTCGACGCCCGCGGTGGGTTGCCCCTGGTCATCGGCAACGTTGCTGTCGCGGCTGTGCAGGATCAGACGACCGGTGGAATCATAGACCGCCAACGACGTGTTGACGCGGCCCAAACCATCGGCATAGTCGATGTCGAAAGTGGCTTGAACAAACCGCTGTTCGCTGTTGAAGACGTCCGGTTCCAGTTGCTGGTTGAACAAGTCGACTTGATAGACGTCCAAATCGTTGACGCGCGCGGCGGCGGTGACGTTTTGGCTGTTACCGATTTCACCATTGACGACCAACGATCCGCGATCGGACGTCATCAGGTTGCCCAGTTGGTCGGCGATCGCAGGGCTCCAGTTCAGCACCGTCGCGTTGGCGTCATAGCCTCGGCCGCCGCCCGTGTAGACCAATGATTCGCTGGCATCACCGGCCAAGGGCGAATGCAGCGGCGCGCCGCTGACGGTGATCGCGTCGGTTGCATAGCGGATGTCGGCCAACTGGATCGTTGAACCGGCAATCTCGTCGGCTTCACGCAATCGGATCGACAGTTGGTATTGTCCCGACGACTTTCCGTCGGCGGTGCGAACGCGAACGTAGTAGCTGTTGGTCGTGCTGGCCGAACCGTCCAAGACGACGCGGAATCCGGCGTCCAGAATGTTCGGAGATTCCGTTTGGCCCGTGCCGCTGCGATAAAGCGGTTCGACGGCACTTTCAGGCAGAATGCTGAACAGCTGCGACGGATCGCTGATTTCTTCGAACGAGTTGTCACTGCTGGCCAAGACGCGATTGTTCACATCAATCAGCTCGACAACCGTGTCCAGTCCGAACGTGGTGTCATCGATGTCGATGAAGACTTCGGTGCCACCGGCGGCATCAAATCGGTAGACGTCTTGATCATCTGGATTGGCCAATGCACCCCGGATGTTGAATCCCAACCGGGCGGTTTCATCGCCTGATTTTTCGTCACGTGCCAGCAACCCGACGACTTGCGCGTCATTGGCTGCGGCGTTGTCGTTGATCGCCGCATCGATCGCACGTTCACTTTCGGTGATGAAGGCGACGTTGCGATCGTTGACGTACGATTCCAGTTGCAAGCCGATCCAGTCGCCAGGTGCCGGCGTTGCGGCCGCATTGTCCGTATCGGTTTGCGCGATTCCGGCCGGCGTGAACCCGGCACCGACGGTGTCATCGGCCAGCGAGGTCATGATGACGGGGAATCCGCCTTGCCCCAAGACTTGCAACGTTCCGCCGACGCGATCGGTGATGTCCAGCGGCCGTCCGCTGCCGACCAACGTGCCGTTGGGGCCGAACTTCACCACCAGACTTTGGTTCGCGTCACTCTTCAGCCGCAGTCCGCTGCGGATGTGATGCGTCATGCTGATGATTTCACCGTTGACGATGTGGACGATATCGGTGTCGTCCCAAACGCTTTCGGTGGTCAAGATCTCGCTGCGAACCAACAAGCCGTTCAAACCGTTATCGGCCAGGCGGTTGCCATCGATCAGCGGGCCTTGGTTGTCATGATCGCTATCGACGATGTCGACCGGGCCCGTCGATCGACCGTGATCCAAACGATCGGTGTAGTCCAGGGCGTCCGGGTTGATGCTGATCGCGGCACCTTCGTTATCGATGATCGTGTTCGACACGATGATCGGCTGGCTGCCGCGAACAAAGATGGTCGATTCATCATTGAATCCACGACCGTTGCGTGTGCTGCTGGTGGTGAACCCGTCGGCATTGTCGCGGATGGTCGAATGAGCGATCCGGACGTCAGCTTGAAGAATTTCGATCGGGTTGAAATCGACCACGTCGCCGGCGACCAACGACAGACCACCGCCGTAGGCGACTTGCGCGTAATCCAGGCTGGCCGATGCGTCTTGGCGGAACACCAAGCCGGACCAATCGCCCGGCTGGGGTGTCAGCATGCTGCCGTCGTTGTTGCTGTCGAACGTACCGCCGGCACCGTAGGTATCATCGGCGCGGCTGGTGAAGATCACTTCGCGGCCGTCAACGCCTTCGGCAATGAAATCGGCGCCGAAGGTGGCTTCGATACGTGCGCCCAGCATCTTGACCACGATGCCCGGATCAACCGCCAATCGGGCGTCGAATCGTGGCAACAGCGTTGTGTCGTTCATGCCGTTACCCGGCAGGACACCACCACGGGTTTCGCCGGTATCCAAGAACGACGTGGTCCCGCGATCCAACGAGGCCACGAATTCATATTCCATGGTGCCCGGATTCAACCGATACAAACGGCGTCCGGCGAATGACGACGGCGCGGTCGGCAGATTGCGAATCTCAATTGCACCGCCCGCATCGGCCACTGCCATCACGGTCGGCAAACTGGCCAACGATTCGGTGCCGTCGGCGGTCACATAGGTGACGCGATAGTCATATGCGGTCCCATCAACCAGGGTTCCGCCGGTGGTTTGCGTCAACGTCACGTTCAAGACGTCGGGGCGGTTTTCCAGCAGTTGCGGTCCACCGGGTTGCCCTTGAATCAACAGCGATTGCGACAGCAGGTGAACGATGTCGGTGTCGTCCAAGCGTCCGCTGACGGTCATCGGTTCGGTTTGACCGCCGGCAGGTGTATCAATGCGAATGTTCAATCCGTTGAACGTGTTGTCCAGCAACAGGTTGCCCGACAATTCCGGACCGACACGGTCATAGTCGCTGGTGAAGCGATCGACGCGTTGGAAAATCGGACCGTGGAAATTGGTTTCCAGGAAGCTGTCCGGATCCGCGCTCATCGCGGCGTCGGCGGCAAACTGGATCGTGTTGTAGATCAACGTCGGCCGGCTTTCCAACATCGTGAACGTGTTGACGACCGGACGGCTGGCCGAAACGCTGCCCCCGCCGTACTTCATATCGGCGTGCGAAGCGTAATCCAGGAAGATACCTTCGTTTTCCCAAACCGGTCGGCCTTCGCTGTAATCAAAGTCGTTGCGGAATTCGATGCCGGCCCAGTTGCCAGGTTGTGGGCTGGTCGGCAACGGATTGGTGTCCACGCCGATCGATTCATCGTTGTACGCGGTGAAGAACACGTTGCCCGCAGCGTCCAACAACGGTTGCCCGTCATCGTCGGTCGGCAACGGAGTTCCCAAAATCTGCAGCGACGCCAGCGAACGGTCTTCGTCCACCGATTCACTGCCCACGCTGATCTTGGCCGATTGCAATTTCAAAATCGCACCGGCGTCGATCATCACCGTGACGCCTTGAGGGACCTCAAATTCCGATCCGTCACGCAGCACCGAGTTGTTCGTGCCGCCGCGACCGATTTCGTAGGTCACATTGTCGTCGACGGTTTGGATCAGGTTGTCCGCACCACCGTTGGGCAATAGACGCACGATGTCGCCAGGCCGTGCCGCATCGAATGCTGCGCTGATCGTTTGCAACGGCGCGCCCAACGTTCCGTTGTTCGTGTCACGTCCCAGCTTGTCGACGTAAATCACGCGAGCTTCATCGGCCGCCGGGCTGGCGGTATCGCGTGCGGTTTGGAACCAGAAATTGAAATCACCACCGGCGACGCCGTCCGCGTCCCCGTCCAATTCCGTCCCGGTCGTGTCCGTGATCGTGGTCCCGCCCTGGCCTTGGAACGTGACCCGCAATTCGTAACGACCTTCGCTCAGTCCGCCCAGACCGCTGTTGGCGACTTCGCCGTTGTAGTTTTCGTTACCCGCGGCGCTGACACCAACGATGTAATCGCCCGCTTCGACGTCCAAAGCGATGTAGCTGTCGTTGCTGAAGAAGTCGCCGTTCTGCGCGACCAGTTCATACGCACCGGTGGCCGGATCGACACGGTACAGTTGCAGGTGAGTGTCCAGCAGGCTGCTGCCGTCCAACCGTTGGGCAAATGTTTCAATGCGGACTTCGCCGTCGACGTTGGCGCTGAACGAATAGAAATCGACGTCGTTGCTTTCCGGTCGGTGCAACGCCTGGCCCAAGCTGACATCGCTTTGGCTAAGGAATTCCGGTTCGACAGGAAGATTCGGATAGAAATCGCTGAAAGTCGTCGACCGAACTTCGTCCGGCGACGAACCGCCCGCGCCGACCCCTTCGGGCAGATGGAACAGGTGACCGATGCCCAACAGGTTGCCGACGCCGCGAACCGCTTCGACAAAGAAACTGGGACGTGCATCGGGAGACAAACCGTAATCATCGAACCATGATTCGGCACCGTCGAAGACCAACACGCCACGCGACGGATCGGCTTCGTTGACACGGAACAGACTGTACGACGTGTCCGGGCCGCTGCCCGTTTCGGCGTTGATGATGATGGCCCGCAAGTCACCGGTGACGATCTGCAGACCGCTGTCTTCGGTTTCGATGAACTGCACGCCCATGCGTTCGCTGTACAGATCCAAGACTTCGCGGATCCGTTGCTTCTGCGCTTCGGTGATCGCGTTGTTTCGCTGTTGACCTTGCGGGTTCAAACCATACAGGTCAGCGAAGTTGTATTCAAAGACATCGATCCCGGTATTGGTGTCGATTCGACCGACGATTTCAGGGTCACGACGCGTGTCGCGGCTGCCGACCGTGTCGCCGGCGGCGGGCCATGACGGCATGATGTCGTTGGCTTGGATGATCGCGGCATCGGATACCACGACGCTGCCGGTGCCGGTACCAAAGTTCACGCCCAGCGACGTCGCGCCGCTGAACAAATCACCGGCATCAGCACTGCCGTCGACCGGGGTCGGCGCGGCAGGCAACGGTTCGCCGCTGCCGATTCGCAGACGATACGTTGCCGATCCGTTGTTGGCGGCCGCATCGGTCAATTCGCTCAGGTCATCGCTGAACGTCAGCACGGCGCGATTCAGCAACGGGTCGTATTCCACCGACGTCGGCAAGGTGACCGAATCATCGGTGTTCTCCACCGTGTCGGACGTGAAAATCAGCTTGTAGAACTGCGGATTGACCACCGGCAGCCCACTGGTGGCGCTGTTGACCGGTCCGCCGGCAGGATTCGACAGTGGGTCTTCGTTGAAATAGACGTGGATTTGGTCGCGGTGTTGGACGCGCGATGCACCGACGCCTTCGATCGGTTGCGGGACCACGGCGGTGACGCGGGGACCGACTTCCACTTCAAAGCGGATTTCTTCCATCGGCCGCAGGGTGTCCAGCGGATCGTTGGGCTGGAACAACACGCCGTCGGTATTACGCAAGCCCACGATGCCGGCGTTGGTGTCGTCGAAGCCGGCGATTTCAATCTTATAGATGTCATCGGGCAACGTTTCGGCGAACCGGGCCACGACGATACGGCTGCCACCGTCATCGGCGAATCCGACATAGCCGGGCGTGATCGGCGTGTCCTCGGCGTCAAACGATCCGTCACCGCCGGACGGGATGAAGCGAATCGCGCTGAGCGTGGACGAATCCAATTCTTGTCCGCCGTCAAAGCGGAACGTCAGCTCGCTGGGGGCAACCGACAGGACGTTGTTGTCGTCCAGTTCGAAGTTTTCGCCGCTGTTGGCCGCGACCGCGACCAAACGGGGTGCCGCTTCGCCAAGGTCGGCCGCCAACAATTGACGCTTTTCCAACGTCTGGTGGGCAAGTCGGCGGGAAGGGCGACGGAAGGCAGATTTCTTGACGTTTCTTCGTACGGTCATGGTGACCCGGTCCGCGGAGCTGAAGAAAAGGATGGGGAATAATGCAGGGACCCGAGCGTCGGGATTCGTCCCGACGCTCGGCATCAATCAAAGGGGGGGGAAACGATTTTCTGATCACGTCATAGCAACGGCTCGTCCATGATGGTCGAAAGGGCCTGATCAATGTTGTCGCTGTCGACCGAACCGGCGTCAGCGTTCGATGTGGCCAATCCATCAGCGGCGTCGGCCAACGGGGCCGAATCGACGCCTTCGAATCCGGCCAACACGGCGTCGCTGGCCGCGTCGCCACTGATCGTCGTTGCCGGAGCTTCGTCCGAAACGATCGATGCTGCGACGTTGCGAGTCGCCAGGTTTGGCGTGACCGAGGCGTAGGACGTCGTGACGCCGGCCGCCGGGCTTTCGCCCTCCGGTTCAGCGCCGCGTCGGTTCAGTTCGTTGATCACCAACAGAGCATCGAACGCGGAAATCACACCATCGCCGTCGACGTCGACATAGTCCGGCGGGTCGTAACCAAGTTCGCCGGTCGGGATCTCGTTCACACCACCGGCGCGGTTCAGCATGTTGATCACCCGCAGGGCGTCCAACGCGGTGACAAAGCCATCAGCGGTCACGTCGGTGCTCATTTCAGCGATCGGGTTTTGATACCGCGATCGTGACAGCGTGATCGTCACCGTCACCGGATCGCTGAAGCGTCCGGTCGAATCTTCGATGCGATAGGTGAACGAATCCGTGTCACCGGCTTCGCCGCTGTTGTTGACGTACTGGAACGTTCCGTCGGCATTGACCGTCAGGTCGCCGTGTGCCGGGGACGTGACCGTGGCAACATCAACGGTGAACGTGTCACCATCGTTGTCGCTGTCATTACGCAGCAAGCCGCTGGATACGCTGGTGACTGCCAAAGTTCCGCGAACCGGAACGACGTAGCCATCGGCCACCGCGATCGGGTCTTCTTCGACCGCTGCGATTTCCAGTGTGAACGAGTCCGTGACCGGGAACACGCCGTCGAAGGCACGCAGATCGATGTCGATCGATCCAGTCGCATTCGGCTTCAGCTGGATGAACATCGTCTCACCGCTGAAGGTGATGTTTTCGACCAATGCGTTCTCGGGGAACGGTTGGCCGGCAACCACGGCGGAACCACCGATTTGCGTGATCAAGTAATCCAGATCGTCGTTGTCGCGATCCCGGAACACATCGGACAGATCGACTTCGACGGTCGTGTTTTCATTACCGTTGACCGTCCCCAGCGGATTCAGCACCTCGGGGGCATCGGGCGTGTTGGTCACAATGACCGGAACCACTGCGGTGTCGAACAAGCCGTCGTCATCGGTCGCGGTGATCGTCAGATCGGCTTCACCGAACGAGTACGGCGGCAGGGTCAACGTCATCGTGCTGCCGTCCAGTTCGACACCCACGATCGATCCGTTGGACGTGTCAACCGTGTATTGCAGCGGATCATTTTCCGGATCGTCGAACCAGGTCGACAATTCCAAGGTGACCGTCTTCGGATCGTCTTTGCTTTCGGTGTACGTCAGCGACGTTTGATCCGGATTGCCGTCGACGCCGACGAAAACCGGTGCACCGTTGACGTCGTCGACGTTGATGCGAACCAACCCTTGGCCGGTGGCGTTCAGCGAATCGATCAAGCCATAGGTGAATTGATCGGCACCGCTAAATCCGGTCGGCGGGGTGTAAGTCAGTGTGTCGCCCGATTGCGTGACCGTGCCGCCTTCGCGAGTGGTCAGCGGGAACTGGGCGGCCATCAGACTGATCGTCTGACCGGCATCAATTTCGTCCTGCGGTCCCGGTGTGTCATTGGACAACAGGGTCGCCACCGAAATTTCCACCGGCTCGTTTTCACCAGTCTGCACAAAGTCGTCACCGGCACGCGGGGCGTCGTTGACGGCGTTGATGGTGAATTCCACCGTGCCGATTTCGCCCGCGATCAGGCTGGTTTGGCCGTCGCCCGGGATGTCGGCAACACGATACGAGAACCGATCAACTTGGGTGGTGCTGTTGAAGTCGGCCGGAGGCGTGTAAACGACCTCGGTACCGTCTTCGGACAGCGTCAACATTCCGCCTAATTCGGTAACGAATTGACCAGCGTTGCTGAAGACTTCTTGCAGGATCAGCGACTGATCCATTTCATTGGCCGGACCGGGCACGTAGAACGGATCGATCAGTTCGGCCGTGGTCAGCGTGATCACTTCGTCTTCGTCGATCGTCAATTCGACCGGCGTCGGTGCCGGCGATGCGACCGGCGGGTCATTGACCGGCGTGACATCGATCGTGACCGTGATCGGCGTGCTGGAAACGATCTCCGTTTCCGGCGCCCCCGGCTTGCTGTCGCTGACCCGTGCGGTGAACGTCGCCACACCGTTGAAGTCCGCGGTGGGAACGAAACTGAACGTTCCGTCGCTTTGCAGATTCAAGGTACCGACGACGGTGCCACCCGGGGTGGTCAGCGTCCGCGTTCCGACGTCACCATCGAAGACCTTGACCGGGTCCCCATCGGGATCGGTGATACCAGCCAAGATGCCGTTATCGTTGGGTGACGTGGTCAGATTGCCGTCTTGATCCAGTGCCTGGAGATTGAAATCTTCGGCCACCGTGTACTCCAACATGGAGTTGGCCTCGTCCACGGTCGGCGGTGCACCTGGAACGATGGTGACAACGTAGTCTTCCACTTCACCGGACAACGCCAAGCCCGAGGCATCCAATCCGCCTTCGCGGGAGACACGGAATCGAGCGTACGTTTCAACCGGCGTCGGTCGCGTAGCCGCGATGCCGGGAACGGTGATGTTGAAGGTCCGCGTGACCGGGGCACCGGTGTCGCTGAATCGAGCCAGCGGGTTGCTGCCATCGATGATGCGTTCGCCCGGGTCGTTCCAGTCGCCGTCGGCGTTGAAGTCGATCCATGCTTCCAGGACGCCTTCGCCGACGACCGTCACGGTCACCGGAGTGATGACACCCTTGTTCAGCGAACCGACGGGGTTGATGTCACTGACGAAGGAAACGCCGTCTTCATCGTTGCTGAACACCTTCACGGTGCCGCCATCAATGCTGACTTCGCTCGGTCCCAACGGGCTTTCGGCGATCGCATCGGCGATGGCGGAACTGATCGAAACCGGATCAGTGGGATCAACCGGTTGGATCGCAAAATGTTCCTCGGCAAAGATGCCGTCGATGTCGAATTCCAACGTCACCGTTTCGCCGCCCAGTGCGATCGTGATTGTGTCACCATCGCGGGTCGTCGCGTCAACGCCAACGACTTGATCAATCTGGGCAAAACCGTCGGCGATCGACGTCGTGAACAAGGCACCGGACGATGCGATGTTGATGACCAGATCATCACCATCAGCTTGCGGCGTCGGCAACGCATCGGGTTCGGCGTCGACGCGGGTACCCAAGGTCAAATCGGGTGTCACGACGTGGCGTGCACCGTCGTTGGCCAAGCGGGTCGGCAAGCGGCCGGGCACGTTATCGCGTGGGTCCGGTGCGTCACCAAAGTCCAGTCCGATCGTCGGCAACAGGATGGTGAATTGAGTCGTGTTGTCGTCACGATTCGGTTCCAGCGGATTGCCCGCCAAGTCCTTGATGGCCGGCAAGTAGAACGAATCCAGGTTGCCGTCGATCAGCTGGCTGTTTTCCACAAAGAATGTGTTTCCGCCACGATCCTCGGCCACCAAGCTGGTCGGGTTCTGGTCCGAATTGATCGCCGCGATCAAGGCTTGCTTGATTTGCACGGCGGTGAACGACGGCAGGATCGGAACCGCGATTGCACCACCGGGGACGCCCGAGACCGACAAGGTCGGCGATAGCGACACGTCGACGACCGTTCCCGGGATGTCGTTCAGCTTCACGCTGCCGGTCGGGTTGCCGGCCGAATCGGTTTCGGCAACCGCGCTGATGGTCAATCCCAGCGGGTTTTCGTTGATCGCCGCGGCCAAAGCCGTTGCGATGTCGCCGGCGGGACTGTCGGGCAAGAATCGAACCGCGACATGACCCGCGCCGACTCCGCCACCACCAAGGATCGAATCGAATTCGTACGTCACGCTGACACCGCCTTGGGTGATCGTGACTTGTTCTCCGTCGCTGACCGACCCGCGCACCTTCTGCATCTGCGGGATACTGCTGACGTCCAACCGGTTGTCGGTCACATACCCAAAGCTCAATTCGCCGGCGCCGTTGTTAACGACCGTCACGCCGGTGCCCGCCGCGTTGATGGCCGCAACCATCTTATCGCCCAGCGTGTTGAAATCGTCGAACGTGTTGAAATCGATCACCGTCGCACCGGCGACCGTTGCCGGTGTTCCCGCGACATTCATTTCGAACACGACGTCGTTGCCATTGTCGTCACGCACGATGAACGTGCTGCCGTCGGCAATGCCGGCACCGCCCACGCCGGGCAGACGCAGCAACAGCGGCCCCATGATCGCGATCGTCGACGAACCGGCGACCGATGGCGAACCGACCACATCGATGGCCGATCCCGTTTCGGTCAATCCCAGCCCGTCCGAACCGCCGACATGGACGATTCCGCCGTCGCTGGCTTCGATCACGTTCGGATCCAAACCACCGATGTCCAAGCCTCGCAACGCCGTGGCAATCTGCTGTGCCAGCTCGTTCGCGGTGGTCAGACGCGTGATGTTCAGCGGGATGTTCGGATCGGTCACGCCGTCGTCGGCCGGATTTCCATCCAAGTCGACTTCGTCGCTGCGATTGATTTCCAGCGTGGCACTGGTCGAACCATCGACGGATGTCACGGTGATCGAATCCGCGTCGACCGGAGTGCGACTGATACCGATGATCGTTGCACGACCGGAAACGACCGACGCCGAACCTTCCGACGGCAGATTGAAGAACACCTTGTCGCCACTGGACGTGCTGGACAGAGCCAACAGCGAATCATTCACCGCGGTGACCACGGCGTTGGCGGCCGCATCGGCGGTCATGCCGTTGCTGACGATCACCGGGATGTTGGTCCGAGCGGTCAGGTTGCCGTCGGTATCAAATTCAAAGGTTTCGGTCCGCAGTCCGTTGGACAAAACAAACGTGTCGCCGTCTTGGATTCCCGATGCACCGACACCGCTGCCGGGAATTTGCATCGACAGAGTCCGAGCCGCCTGGGACAAGCCACTGTTGCTGGCATCGACCGTCGCACCCGCTTCGGTACCGATCAGGATCTTGGTTCCGTCCACCATGATGTCGGCGTCGATACGTCCGCCATCGACCTCGGCTTGCAACGCGTCTCCGATGCTGGTCGCAATGCCTTCCAAGAAGACCTGCAGATCATCTGGATCGATCGGGGTCGGCGTCGTGGGGATGGAAATCGGCGTGGTGCCGGTCAGCGTGATTCCGTCGTTGTCCAATTCGAACAAGATCGGACCACGGACCCCATCGCTGACTTGGAACACATCGCCGTCGGACAATCCACCGGCATTGGTGCCTTCGACCGGAACGGTCAGCGTCAACACCTCCGGTGCAAGGATCTGATAGCCCGTGTCGTATTCGAAGATCACTCGACCGCCACCGACTTCGGTGATGGCAACCTGGTCGCCGTCGACCGCTTCGTTGATCCCCGGGGCAATGACGACCGTGCGGTCACGGTTGTTCAATGCGATGCGGTACGAATGGTCGTTGGACCAGATTCCGGCCAGTGGACGCAACGTGATCACGCCGCGGGTTTCGTCATAGCTGAACGTGTAATCGATGCCTTCGGTCAACAGCCGATCATTTTCGAACAGCGTGACGTTGGCTCCGATCGGACGCAGGCCCGGAATTTCGGCAACCATCACGGTCGAATCGTCGATTCCGCTGCCGACGAACGGGTTCGAATTGTCGCCCAAGTCTTGGACCAGGACGCGGAATTCGTTGAACACGCCGTCGGTGCGACGAACGAAGCTGTTGGACGGATCGCTGTCCAGTTGGGCAAAGTCATTGTCCAGCGGGTTTTCCAAACTTGCGATCGGTCCCACAAAGTCCGCCGTGTCCAATGCACCACGATCCTTGAACACGTTCGCACCGATACCACCGGGCGGTGACATCGTCGGTTCGTCCGCACGCAGTTGACCGCTGTGATCACGGGCAGGGCTGACGATCAACGAGCTGGGGATTCCCAACAAGTCATAGATTTCCGTCAGCGCCACATTTGGATCGATCGAATCGACCGCACTGTCGACGATCGGCGCGTGATCCGCAGGCGTGAAGTTCCCGGCGGCCGCATCGACAAACAAATCACCGCTGGTCAGCGTGATGAAATTACCCGGCGTCTGGCCGGTTTCGCTGGCGGGACGTGCGACGAAGTTGAAATCGCTGTTACCACCGCTGATGTTACTGGGACCGGTCCGCAGGTCGGTGCTGATGCTTGTATCCAGCGCCGGGTTGCGGTTGATCAAGCCGACACCATTGTTGATCGACCAGGACAGATCCGAACGCAACTGCGTGTTTCGCGATTCGTCGTATTGAATCGCATTACCGGTTTGCGTGATCTCGCCCTTCTTGACACTCAGATCGGGGTTCAGTTCATCGATGCGGGCACCGAACCCGAACGCACCCGATTCTTCTTGAACGATGCTTTGGTGAGCATTCGTTATCACATTGTTCAAAATCGCTGCGCTGGCACCGCTGCCGACGAAGATGCCGTTTTCGACCAGCACTTGGTCGGCTTCGCTGGCGTATTCGGTCGACCGTTGATCGCCGTTGGCCAAGGTGCTGTTGTCCGGCCCAAGCTTCAGGCCGGCTGCACGTGCCTCGGGGCTCAATTCGATGTTCGCGGCATTCATGATTGCCACGTACAGTTCGGTCGTTCCGCGGCCATCGGTGAACGTACCGTCGGGAACGATCGAGACGGTTCCACCACTTTCGCGACGATCGTGTCCAAAGCCGGTCGTGAAATCGAACCCGGTCAAGTAGCCCGTCAACGTCGGCGGGTCACCGCCATCGGTCGTGACGATACCACCCAGCGGGGAGCCCTTCTCACGGATGAAGTTGTAAATGCCAACGTTGTCCGTTTGGGTTCCGCCCAATGCTCGGGCTTCCACGCGGCTGATCGGGCCGTTGGTGCCGTCAGGGCCATTGTTGACCTCGTGGTTCGGCAACGCCGGGTTGTTCAGGTAACCGTTGATCGCATTGCTGATCGCCCGCATGATATCCGGCACGCGATAACCGCCACCGTTCATGAAGTCGGTCGTCAAGATCGGCACGTTGATGTTGCCGTTGGGCAGCACGATCGTGTTGGTACCGCTGGTGAATTCGAACGTCACACGGTTTCCGTCCGCGTTGACGTTGGCATAAGCATCGCCGGTGCGGGTTGGGATCAGATAATCCGGGATTTGCGTGATCGTGAACGTGGTTCCGACCAACGTTGGTGCACCGTTACCCGGTCCGCCTTCGGCCAGCGTTCCGTTGATATTGCCCGTGGTACGTTCGGCGTCGAACGGAGTCAGCGGATGGCTGTCCAGCGACAGAACGAACGATCGCGGGGCGTAGGTTTCGATGGCGATCGAATAGTCGCCTTCGCCACCAGTCGGATCGGTCCGATCGGCCAGGCTCTTGGCGTCATAAGTTTCGTTGCCTTCGCTGCTGACACCGACGTAGTACGTGCCCTTTGCCAGGGCCGTGTAATCGATGTAGCTGTCGCGTGCGTTGGCGTCATCAGTGACGGGGAATTCAACGCTGCTGCCAGGGTTCAGGTATTCCGGCAACGCGCCCATTTCACCGGTCGCCAATTCTTCGCCGCCCGGGCCGAACAGTCGCAGGTAACCGGTCGGTCCACCAGCGACGGTGTCCAAGTCGACAATCAATCGATCGCCGACGCCCAGTTCGACCTTGAAGAAATCGACGTCTTGACCCGACGGCAACGGTCCCACATGGTCGCCGATCGATCCGTCGGCAAAGTAGGCACCACGATGGCTGACTTCCAACTTCGTATCGACCGCTTCAGCGATCACGTCGTTGGATTCCTCGGTCGCACTGCCCACGGCGCCCGACAGTGAACCATCGGCCAGGAACGCACCCTCGGTTCCGTCCGATCCGCGGACGGTGTTGTTGATCAACTTGGCCAACGGTTGCGGGGCCTCGTAGATCGGCATCAACGGCGACGGACCGTTGAATGTTTCGCCAGTGACCGGATCGAAACTGGTGTAGCTGAAGAACGAATCCAGGCCCAAGTTCAGATTGGAATCCTCGATGTCCTTTTGGAAGTTCATGGACATGTAAACTCCCGTGACGCCTTCCAGGTACAACGCCGGATTATCGAAATCCAGGACGTCGCCACCATAGGTCGCGCCGACGGGGTCTTCACCGATCGTTCGCAAGATCGGCGAAATCGGACTGGTCAACGACGGTCCCAACGTCGGACGAACCAATTCGACCAGACCGTTGGTGACCAAGATGCTGCCTTGGATCGATTCGTACATGGCCATCAGCAATTCGTGCGCTGAATAACCGAAGTTACGGATCGGGTCCGGACCGCTGGGGTTGTAAGTCGTCGACCCGCTGCCCAATCGGTAATAGATCGGCACGTGTCCGTCGACAAAGCCATCACCGCCGACCTGGCCGCTGCCGCCTTGGTTGGTCGGTGCACCGCTGATGTCTTCGAATTCAAAGACGACTCGTGTTCCGCCGGCATCGATCGCCATGATCGCACCGTCGGGAACCAGAATGTCACCGCGGTCCTGAAGCAGCGTGTTGCCGTTGGCGTACCAATCGTTCAGGCCGTCCCATTCGATCACGAAGGGACGTGTTTCGCCGTCGACCTTGATGCCGGTGTATCCGGCCTGGTCGACGATGTTGTTGCGAACAACCACGCCGGCGGTCAGGCCGCCTTCGACCGAATCGTTCAAAATCGGCAGGTTCTTCACCGCACCCAGCGGCGAATTGCCGACCGGTGGCAGCTGCAAGAAATCGTTGCCGGCCGGGATGCCGATCAACGCCGGGTCACGGTTGTCTTCCGGATCGGTGCCACGATGCCCGGTATCGGACCAGATTCCGATCGCATGGGCCTCGGTGACCGTGTTGTTTTCGATGATAAATGCACCCTGCAGTCGCTGGGCGTTCTGATCGCCAAGGCCGTGATGGTAGATCGCCGAAAGCTGCACGGTTCCATCACCGGCCACCGGCAACGGATCGCTGCTGGTCGCATCGCCAACGTTTTCAACGGCGACGAATTGGCCGACCGCGTGTCCGTGCAACGCGACGCGACCGTCGGTCGGCAACGCGTCCGGTGCGGTCGGGTTGCTGAAGTCCCAGTCGCCGGTTGAGGTCGACGCACGCAATTGCAATTCGCCTTGAACCACACCGGAATTGATCGCACGAATGATCGCTTCGGCGATGTCGGTTGGCGTATCGGCGGGAGTGAACCGGATGCCGATCGAGCCAAAAGCGACGGCCGAATCGGTGGTGAATTCAAACACGACGGTGTTGCTGCCGTCGCTAAGGGTGAACTGGTCACCGTCGCTAAGCTGGCTGCCCGCGGGTGCCACCAAGGTGATCGCTTCGGTTTGACGATCGTTGGTGTCAAAGGACTGCGTGGGCTGTGAATCCACACGGCGAACACCCAGAATCGCGACGTCGGCAACGCCCTGGATCGCGGTGATCACCGAATTGGTGACCGAGGCGACGATCAAACCGGCGTCTTGCGGTGCGTTGACCGAATAAGGCACGGCGATCGCATTGGGATCGACCAACGACGGGTTCTGCCGCGTCGCTTCGGTCGGCTGGTACTGGAACGTCAGCGTCACGTCGGCATCGGCGACACTGTCATAGACTTCGAAGCTGAACGTATCGTAGGGCACCACTTCTGGGCCGCTGGGAACGCTCAGGTAATACGGAACGCTCAACTTCGGATTGTCTTTTAACCCGCGTTCGATCAACAGGCCGCCGTCAAGCTGCTGGCTGTACTCGTTGCCCGGCCGCACTTCCAACTGGTATTGGCCGGAAACCGCACCGAACGATGCCGTGAAGTTACCTTGACCAGGCGTTGCACCGGAGACCATTTCACCGCGTTCGGCAAAACCGACGATGAAGTTGTCCAGATACAGACCTTCGGCCGACGTGTCGGCGGTGTCCGCGTTGTACAAGAATTCGATCACAACATCGGTGTGACCTGCGAAAGCGTCCAACGATGCAATGCCTTGTCGCCATGCACCAAAGTTCACGACGTTGTTCAGGTCCACGTCCAATTCGATCGGCGTGGTTTGTTCATTGCTGGTCGCTTGAACGGTGATCGTGTCACCATCGGCCGCATCGACGAAGTAGTCGAAGTAGAACCGGGGCAGATCGCCGGCACTGTAACCGGTCAGATCGAAAGCGGTCGATCGCAGGCTGCCGTTGACCACACTACGATCGAAGAACATCGATTCGTTGTCGATCGAACGAGCCGTCAGAATCGCCAATGCGTCCTGGGCACCATTGGCGTTCAATCGGGCGCCGGTGACGCTGGTTCCGGTCAGGTTGGCCAGCGGATCGGCACCCAACAGGATCGCCGTACGATACTGGTCCACGCTTGCGGTCGGGTCTTGGCCGGCCAACAACGCGTAGACACCGGCGACGTGTGGCGACGCCATCGACGTACCACTGTTCAACCCGTAACCACCGCCCAGCGTAGTGCTGAGCACGTTGGTCCCCGGTGCAGCCACATCGACGCTGAAGGCACCAAAGTTACTGAACGTCGACAATTGGTCGTTGTGATCGGTCGACGCCACCGTGATGATTTCTTCGATCGGATACGACGCCGGGAACTGCGGCGTGAAATCGTTGTTGGTGCTGTCGTTGCCCGCTGCGGCCACAAAGCCAATGCCGGCGTCGATGTTCGCTTGAATCGCAGCCATTTCCGCCGCCGATGCAAACGATCCGCCGTAACTGTTATTGCTGACGACGATGTTGATCCCGAACTGCGTCTTCATCGTGACCAGATAGTCCAGCGATTCGATGATCGCGGCGGTGGACAGCCCGACGTCGCCGACACGCAGCGCCATGATCTTGCTGTTCCAATTGATCCCGGTCACACCCGTGGCATTGTTACCAACGGCCGCCGTGGTACCGGCGACGTGCGTTCCGTGACCTTGCGCGTCTTGCGGATCGGTATCACCGGCAAACGCATCGATGCCGTTGATATCGTCGATGTATCCGTTCCCGTCGTTGTCGATTCCGTCACCGGCAATTTCACCCGGGTTGACCCACAGGTTGTCCACCAAATCGGGATGCGTCAGGTCGACACCACTGTCGATGATCGCAATGACCGTTTGGTCGCTGCCGGTGAAGGTGTCCCAAGCCTCGGGCAAATCGATATCGGCATCGGGTGTTCCGCCCGTCTGGCCGACATTGTTCAAATGCCACATTTGGCCGTACTGCGGATCGTCCGGGGTCAGAGCGATCGTACGCGCGACATTGCGTTCGGCGTATTCGACTTCCGGTACCTCTTCCAGCGATGCGATGACTTGCCCCAACCCGTCGCCGGTCTCCGCCGACTGCACGTGAACCGCGTTGATGAAGTCGAACGACTTCAGCACGGTCAGATTGTTCTGGGACAAGATCTGGTCCCGACGCGTCTGCGTGACGTTCTCGCCGAAACCGATGATCAATTCGTGTTCGAACGAATAGGCGACGTCTTGTTCCGAATCAGATCCAAAGTCGATCTGACCGATGTCGCTTTCGTCGTACTGGTTGGATGTCGTATCGATCGCGGCAAAGGTCTGACCAAAAGTGCCGCTTGCTTCGATGTTCGAATCCACTCGTTGGTGACCGACATCGGTCGAACGATCCGTCGTGACGGACCAACCGCCGCTGACGGTATCAACGAAACCGCCGTTGACCGGCGTCTGGCCGTCGACGCCACCGATCACTTCGACAGCGTCGTCGAAGATACGGACGGTCGATTCGATCGGAACACGGCGCAGTCGCGAGTTGCTGTTCAACTCCGTCGGGACCGCACCGGCTTCGGTCACGGCGATGAAGTAGCTGCCCTGGGCCAGATTGATCGGCCCGATGAAGGCGTCTTCTTCGGTGCGTGAACCCCGATCCAGAAGTTCGCCCACCAATTCGCTGTCCAGCGGGCTGGAAAGGTCGTCCAGGATGCTGCTGGATTCACCGAACAGCACCAATTCGGCGTCATTCGGGTTGCCCGTGGGCGAGAAGAACACGCTCAGATTGGTGTTCGGTCGATCGTAGCCGTCGGCATAATCAATGTCGAAGACCGTCGAACGGCTGACGTCGCTAAGCGATGCGTCGCGACCGACATCGATCTGATAGAAGTCGACATCGTTGCTGGTGGACAACGAACCGCCAACGCTGATCGCACCGTCCTTCGAATCGATCAAGTCGCCCAAGTTCTGCGGGCGGGCGTTCAGGACCGGGAAGAAATCATTGCTGAAAAACCCGCCATTCAAATCGTCATTGCTGGCGTAGATATCGGTCGGATACTGCGGTTCACCGTCGATGAAGTAACCACCGGGCTGTGCGGTGTTGAACACCGACGAGAACTCCGGCGAAAACGGATCGGCGGATTCGTTTTCCTGGGCGTCGCCCAACAGCGGTGACGATCCCGGCAACGCTTGGACGTGGATCCCGTGGTTGGCATAACGGATGTCGGCGTGGCGAACGACGCTGCCGGCAAATTCCTGGGCCTCGGACAAACGAATTTGCATCCGGTACGAACCTGACGTTTGACCACCACCGATGTCCTCGGCGTCCACCGAAGCACTTCGTACGCGGACGAAGTAATTGCTGCGGGTTCCGGTGTTGCCCGGCAAGGTCAAACGCAATCCGGCGTCACGGACGTTGGTGGAACCAAAGTCGTAATAGTTTCCGTCGGCCTGCAAGTTGGCTTGCGGATTATCGACGTCACCCAATGGGCCGGCCAACAAATCGCCGCCCACACCGGTGCCGTTGTTTTCGATCAGGCTGGGGTCAAAGAATTCGGTATAGCCGTTGTCCGATCGCGCCAGCACTTGACCCGAGTTGTCGACGATTTCGATGACCGTGTCCAAGCCGATCGAAGTCTTGTCGATGTCGATCCAGACTTCCGCGCCGCCCACACCGGTGAAGGCATAGGTATCAACGTCGCTGGGCGTGCTGATAAACCCTTGGACATCAAAGCCCAAGCGTGATTGATCGTCACCCGCGTAAATGTTGGCGGCCAAGTCACCCAAGTTCTGGGCATTGATCGTCGTGTCGTTGACCCCGGGAGGTGCCGCGGTGGGCAATTCCAGTTCCGTGGTCACCGCAACGTTGCGGTCGTTGCTCAAGTTGTCAAATAGCAGACTTCGCCAGTCATTGCTGGACGGACGGCTGCCGTAACCGTCGCCGCCGGTGTCGTTTTGGGCCGAACCGTCGATCTTACGACCGGCACCCACCGTGTCGTCGTTCAAACTGGTCAACACGACCGGTGCACCCGGCAAACCGATGACGTGGACCGTACCGCCGATGCGATCGTTGATGTCGCCGGTCGAACCGGTTGCCGTGATCCCGGTTCCCGCCGTCGCACTGTTGGGCGTGCCTTGGCCCAACATCTTGACGACCAGGCTTTCATCCGGACGGCTTCGCAATTCCAAAGCCCCACCGGAAACTTGGTTGCCGACCACCACGGAATCGTACAACACGTGAACGATATCAGTGTCGTCCCAGACGCTGCCGCTGGTCAAATCACCGCCGCGGATCCGCAGACCGTTCAATTGGCGCAGTCCCAGGACGTCGCCGGCGGTACTTTCGGTCGTGTTCTGGCGGACCAACGGACCATGGTTATCGTCCAAGCCCACCACGCGATCCGGTGATCCGGTTTGCCGGCCGATGTCGGTCAGCAATTCATCGGTCATCGACGCCAGATCGATGTCGATAATCGATCCATAGTTGTCGACGAATTCGTTGCCCACGATGATCGGCTGGCTGCCGCGGACAAAGATCGTTGCCGGCGTGATCGCCAGGCGTCCGTTGCGACCGATCGGGCCAGACCCGTCCATCGCATTGTCGTTGTATTCGAATCGGCTGTTGGTGACACGTGCGTCGGCTTGTTGCAATTCCAACGCCGCAAAGCCGCGTGACTGGCCGCCTTCGATCAGGCTGACGCCGCCACCGTAAGCGATCGTCGCATAGTCCAAACTGACGTTTGCACTGGGGCCCGCGTACAAGCCCGACCAGTCACCGCGTTGCGGTGCCGTGGGACCGCCGGCAATGCCCGCGTCATTGTTGGTATCGAATGATCCACCCGCACCAAAACGATCGTCCAGTGCACTGGTGAAGATCACCGGTTTGCCCTCGGTGCCTTCGGCGATCAATTGCGTGTCATGGTCCAGTTCGATGCGTGCACCGCGGAACTTGACCACCATGTTCGGATCCACCACCAACGATCCGTCCAAACGTCCGCGGATTCCGGCACGGCTAAGATCCAACGTCGCTCCGCCCGTCGCCACCGATCCGTTGTCGGTGAAGGTCGCATCGCTGCGGTTCAGCTGTGCGACCAACTCGTATTCGCCCGAAAGCGGGTTCAGCCGGTACAAACGACGCGACAGATAATCGCTGCGTTCCGGAATCACGGGCAGGTTCAACAACTGGGCCGTGCGATTGCCGCCGCTGATCGTCACCGCGTCAGACGCGTCGCTGGCCAACGATTCAAAGCCGGCCGCATCGACAAACGTCATGCGGTATTGATAGGTGCCATTAACCAGCGAACCACCGCCGGCGGTTTGCGTGGTGACCGAACCAAAATCAGGCGCAAAGCCGTCTTGAATCGATCCGCCCGGTTGGCCGGCGATCAAGATGTTTTCGGCGATGTAGTGGACGATGCCGACATCGTCAAAGCGTGCCGACACGGTGATTTCGCGCGGCGGCTGGTTGGCTTCCGATTCGGTGCGAATGAACAAACCATTGATGCTGTTGTCGGTCACCAAGTTCATCTTGATGTCCGGCCCCACGCGGTCGTAATCCGCGGTGAATGCACCGGCTTGTTGGAAACGCGGCGATTGGAAACTGGTTTCCAAGAAGCTGTTCGGCGTCGCACTCATCGCCGCCGAAGCGTTGTGCAACAATTCGTTGAAGGTGATCGTGGGACGCAGGTCGACGATCTGAATCGGATTGACGGTTTTCTGAACCGAGTTGATCACGATGTTGCTGCCGCCGCCGTAGCGCAGTTCCGCGTGATTGACGGTTTGCAGGAAGATCCCTTCGGATTCCAGGTTCGCACGGCCCTCGGCCGCATCGAAATCGTTCTGGAAGATCAGACCGCCCCAGTTGCCGGCCGCCGGAGCAGGGCTGTTGCCCGACGACGCCGCATCGACACTGCGGTCGCGTGTGCTGGTAAAGACGACGCTGCCCGAATCACCGATCTGGGTGATTCCGGTGTCAGTCACTTCCACGCCACTGATCGCCGGATCGGCCAGATTCACCAAACGCGGTGCTCCCAAGACCTGCAAGGCACCACCGCTGCGGTCCGAAAGCAAACTGTTGCTGCCGACACTGACCGCGGCCGCACGCAGTTTGAACACCGCACCGGCATCGACCATCGTCGTCACGCCCTTGGGCACATCCATATGGCGACCATCGGGCAGCACGTTGCCGCCGATTTCGCTAAGCCCGAATTGGTAGCTGAAGTTGTCAGCGGTCGTCGACAGATCACCGTCCTGTCCGCCGTTACCGACGATCCGCACGATGTCGCCCGGCAACGCCGCGTCAAACGCACCGTCTTCGAACGGGTTGTCGACGTTGTTGAACGGTTGGGCCAAGGTTCCGTCGGCCACAACACTGGACACCTTATCGACAAAGATGTTTCGTCCGAGTGCCTCGACACCGGTGAAGCTGTTGCCGAACGACAGCACGCGTTCGCCCGACAAGACCAGTTCGTTGCCGCTGGTGGACAACGACGAAGACACGCCGGTTTGACCGCTGACCGAGTTGATCGCCGTACGAATCGCCAACGCCAATCCACTGGTGCTGGTCCCGGTTCCGCCGACCGTCGCGTTGTACAGAATTGGAACGTTGCCCGGCTGCGCGGTGCCGCCGACCGGAACAAATTCGAAGCGTCGCGACACACCGGTCGAACCGCTGATCGTCATCGTTTGGCCGGGAACGATTCCCGCACCGGTCGATTGGACTTGCAGAATCCGTTCCAGCGGACGCGTTTGGAACCAGAAGTTATTCACGCCGCCGGGCGTACCGTCCAAGTCGCCGTCGATTGCCGTTCCGGGAACGCCCGAGCGGGTACCGTCGGTATCCCGAATGACATCGCTTTGACTGACCTGAGGTTCAAACTTCAACAGGACTTCGTAATCGCCCTGGGTCGTTCCGCCCGAACCACTGCCGGACAAATTCGGGTTGTAATCGCCGTTGCCGCTGGCGGTCACGCCCAGATAGTAGACGCCGCTTCCCAGTTCCGCGGTCAGGAACGAATCTTCGCTGAAGTAGTCGTCGTTTTGGGCCAGTTCGACCGTACCGCCACCACCCAAGGTGATCGGGGCAAATTGGGCCAGTTCCACGTTGCCCATGTCGGCTTGTCGCGACAGAACGTCCGCATCGACGACGAACAGGGTGCTGGCAAATTCGTCATTGTTGATCGCATCGACGACTTGGCCGACGGTGACTTCGGTGATCTCCGCATTCAAACGCGGGATGTCCACGCGAACGGCGTTGGGCAACGGGTTGCCGTCGTCGCCGATGATTTGGGTCACGCGAACTGCGGTGTCACCGGTCGCGCGATCGGTTCGCAAGAATTCGATGCGTGATCGGTTGCCCGCACTGCCGGACAGTTGCGATTGAATGTCGACCGATACCGAGGTACCCAGACCGAAATCGCTGGACGCCGACGCGGAAACTTCTTGGTACAACGCCAGCGTCGTGTCCAGCATGCTGGAATCCGCCAACCGTTCGGCGAACGTTTCTGCCGTCAGCGTGCCGAATTCGCGGCCCTGAGGCAAATCAACTTCGAATCGATACAGATCGACATCGATGCTTTCGGGCCGGTGGAGGTACTGGCCATGCAGGATGTCTTGGTTGCCGGGGAATACCGGTTCCGGACCGTCCAACGCATTGGGAATCGGGTCATCGATGGTTTGCGCATCGATGTTCGGGTTGATGGTTTGTTGCTGAGTCGTCTGCGTCCCAAAGAACGGGTCTTCCGGGTGCATCAGCAGGTCCGGATCGATCGTCGCGTTCAAGAACGTCGGATCCAACGCCATCAAAGTCTGGGCGGTGACCTCGTGGTTCTGATCCAAGCCCAACAAGAACCCGATGCCGGCCATCGTCTTGCGGAAGAAATCTTCGCCATAGTCCAAACCGTAATTGACTTGGCTGCTCATCACCAACGCCGCATTGTCGAACGTCGGGTCGATACGCAGCGCGGCGTTCAATTCATCCACCGAACGAAGCTGCGTGCCAGCGGCAGACAACAACGCCGATCGTTCGCCGACGGCAAACGTGATACCTTCATCGACCGTTTCGCGGAACTGAACGCCCAGGTACTTCGACCACAGTTCCAACGCTTCGCGGACACGACGCTTTTGCACGTCGGTGATATTGTTCAACTTCGCCGGTGCGGTCGTGCCGTCACCGCCGCTGATCACGCCGTCAAAGTTGTAGCTGATCTCGGTAATGCCGTCTTGGACATCGGCACCGAACAGGTCGTTGATCGCATCGGCCAATGCTTCGCGTCCAGGATCGTTCGGTGATCCCGGCAACTGGATTCCATAAGACTGCGGCGTGATCGATTCGCGGATCAACAGGCTGGACAATTGCTGGCCGGCCATGCCGAAAACGCCGACGTCGGTTGCGGTCGACAGAGTGTCCCCCGCTGCAACCAATTGCACCGGAGCAAAGTCGACGATCGATGCGGGCAAGACCAAGGTGCCACCGGCACCGGCCACACCGCCCTGAGAAAAGCTGACCGCGATCACGGCGTTGACCGCCGGGGTTCCCTGGACGACGGTCTGCAGATCTTGGACCTGGGGCGTCGTTCCGCCGAGGTCGAAGATCACGTCGCTGCTGTCGGGATCCAAGGCCACGGTCAAACCGCCGGCACCGGTGTCGACGAAACGCACCGCACGGCCGCCGCCGGCTTCGCTGAAGATCTTCGCGTCGAACTGAACCGCCAGATCGGACGCCAGGCCCAAATTGGTGGTGGCCGTCGGGGCGACTGCGATCGGGCTGGGTTCGACGATCAAATCCGTCGGCGAATCCACCGCGGTACCGATTCGCAATCGGAACGTTCCGCCACCCAGCGGGACGCCGGGCATGGTGTTGATGTCGTCGCCTTGGAAAATCAACCGCGCCGTGTTGGTCGGCGCGTCGTAGATGACGCGTTCGGGCAAGTACAAAACGTCATCGGTCGTGCGAACCGATTCTTGAGTCAACAACAGTTGATAGAAGCGTGGGTTTTCGGCGGATCGATCAGTCGGCAAGCCGGTCGCCGGGTCATTTTCGACGAACAGTTCGTCTTCGTTGAAATAGACCAGAATTTCGTTGCGCCGCTGTTCCAATTCCCCACTATCAAGACGGACAACCGGTTGCGGAACGATCGCTTCGATTTGAACGCCCAGCTGCAGTTCAAACTCGACACGTTCGGACGCATCCACGCCGTTGCGTGCCTGCAGGAATTCACCAGCGTCGTTGCGGATCCCGACGATTCCTCGGGGTGCGTCGTCAAAGCCGAACACGTCGATGCGGTACTGGTCATCGACCAGCGTTTCGGCAAAGCGAACGACGACTTCGTTGCTGCTGTTTTCCCCCAGGGTGACACTGCCCGGCTGGATCGCCACATCGTCCGCCGTGTCGAACACGCCGTCACTGCCGGCACGGCGAATCTGAATGCCGTCCAACGTCGTGGGGTCGATGCTTTGGTCTTGGTCAAACCGGAACGTCAACGAACGCGGTGCCGTATCACGGACCGTCCCGTCAACGATCAATTCACCTTCGTTGGGCTGGATGCCGATCAACTGGGGGCCGGCAAGCAACCGGCGATCTTCCAGTTTTTCCACCAGAGCGCCGCGACGCGCCAGGCGGTCGGCCGATGACATCGACGAACGCGATGCACCGCGGCTCTTGCCAGCGGCTTTGCGTCGTCGGGAGGGGGTGGAGGGAGAGTTCGAGGAGTGATTTCGCTTACGCGTGGTCATAGACCAAACCTTCCAAGGCGAATGGCCCCGCCGAAGATGCGAAATGGGATCGCGCCCTTTGGCGGGTGGTTGAGTTAACGTCGTGGGAGTGCGACCGCCGCCGACGGATCGGCAAAACAGTCAGGGAAAAGCGGTCGTTGCGGTGGTGACGAAAAGCAGTCGGAGTCCGAACGGGCGGGCCGGGGTAAACCCGAAGCCGAGTATAGTTAGGGCCGAAAAACCCGCAAACAAATGCGACCAAGGCGTCACAAGTAGCCTGAATCCAAGTCTTCACGTCGTGGGGATCGTGTCAGTCGTACCGGTCAATCCACCGCCGCCGGCATCCGCAAAGGCCGATACGCAGCAGATTTCCATCACCAGATGACCAAGCCCATCCTCCCCGTCCGGGCGGGACCTGCCATCCAGCGGTGTTTGGATAGCAATTTGTTCATGAAAGTTCCCTACGATCGCTGCGATCGGCCCCAAAACGACCGAAAGATCGGTTCGATCACATCGGTTATGCTGTGGTGTCGCGTTTCAGGTCCCAATGGACATCAACCCTTGGACACCTGTGGTCATCCGTCTCGATCGCGGACGACACTCCGGCGTCCTTTTCCCGGTCGATCCGCTTCCTTGTTTCCCTCGTCTCAACTGTTCATGAAATACGCGTTCATCGTTGCCTGCGTGGCGTCGGCCTGCGTAGCGTCGGTCTTCACCTTCGGTTCGGTTTCCCCCGCCCACGCACAGTTGGGCGGTCTGCTGGCCCGACGCGTCGATGTGCCCGAAATCAGCGTGGCCCAAGTCCGCAAGATGCAGCTGGAGCACCAGAAACAGGTCGACAGTGCCAAGAAACAGGAAATGCCAACACCGGATCCCGCGTTTGTTTTGGTGGATGCCCGCAGCCCCGAAGAAACCGAGGTGTCGGTGATCCCCGGTGCGATCACCGTCAAACAGTTCGAAGCCCAGCAGCAAAAGTTTGCCGGCACGACCGTGATCGCTTACTGCACGTCCGGTTACCGCAGCGATCGATACGCCGCAAAGCTGATCGACAAAGGCATCAAAGCGAAGAACATGAAGGCCAGTATCCTGGGCTGGTGTGCCGCCAAGTTGCCGCTGGAAACGCTGGAACGGAAACCGACCAATCGCGTTCACACGTACAGTTCGCAAAACACGGTCCCGAAGATCTACGAAGCGGTCCACTGAAAAAACGCTCCTCCGGGATCGACTTCGCTTCGGATCAACCCGCGTTGTAACATCCCGCATCGGGCCACCCGCTTCGCCGCGGCGATACTCCGTCCATCGCAGTCATTCTTTGCCGCATCGACCGGTCAAAAACTCTGGCCACCCTGTCGTCCGGACCGTCATTGTTGCGCCGATTTTCGGCTAAATTGTGGGCTCTCTCCCAACGTCCCACCTTTCACGGTCCACATCGATGACAACGACGATACACCATGCGCCACGTTCCCCTTGGGGACGCTGCGAAATTCTATTGGTCTGCGGCTTGATCGCCGCCGCAATTCTGCGCGGCCCTGCACTACAAGCCGAAGATCACTCGGCCCCCCAGCGCCCCAACGTCCTGTTCATCTTGACCGATGACCAGCGTTACAACGCGCTTTCCTGCATGGGACATCCCCATCTGAAAACGCCCCACATCGATCGCTTGGCCGGCGAAGGCTTGTTGTTCAAAAACCATTTCTGCACGACCAGTCTCTGTTCACCCAGCCGCGCTTCGATCCTTAGCGGGTTGTACGCCCACACGCATGGCGTTTCGAACAACTTCACCGAATATCCGACCGACATGGTCAGCTTTCCGATGCGATTGCAACAGGAAGGTTACGAAACCGCCTATGTCGGCAAGTGGCACATGGGCGAAAAGAACGATAACCCTCGCCCCGGCTTTGATCACTTTGTCACTCACAAAGGCCAAGGCCAATACTTCGACACGACGTTCAACTTCAACGGCAACGACCGACGCGTTGTCCCCGGGTATTACACCCACGTGGTCACTGAAATGGCGACCGATTGGATCGGAAAACGTGACGGCGACCAACCGTGGATGCTGATGCTGGGCCACAAAGCGCCGCACAGTTTTTACTATCCCGAACCTAAGTACGAAGACGCTTTTGACAGCGTCGATGTCCAGTACCCGCGGACGGCATTCATGCTGGACGACAAACCGGCGTGGTTCAAAAAACGTTTGGACACATGGCACGGCATCTACGGTCCGCTGTTCGACTGGCGAAAAGACTTTCCTGATCGTAGCCCCGAAGCGGTGGAAGACTTTGCCAACATGGTCCGCGCCTATTGGGGCACCCTGTTGTCGGTCGATGACAGCGTCGGCGTGATCTATGACTTCTTGAAAGATCGCGGCGAGCTGGACAACACACTGATCATCTACACCTCCGACAACGGTCTGTTGGAAGGCGAACACGGCATGGTCGACAAGCGGACCGGACATGAACCGTCGATTCGCATCCCATTGGTGGTTCGATATCCCGGTTTGACGCCGACCGACCAGCCGCAGGTTGTCGAACAACTGGTGTCCACCATCGATTTCGCGCCGACGATCTTGGATGTGTGCAACGCCAAACCTCTGGATCACGTGCACGGTCAAAGCTGGAAACAGCTCGCACAAGGCAATGATTCGGATTGGCGTGACAGCTATTATTACGAATACAACTACGAACACCAGTTTCCCTACACGCCCAATGTGCGTGCACTGCGCACCGATCGCTGGAAATACATTCGTTACCCGCATGGCGACGGCACCCCCGATCGACACATGGCCGAACTGTATGACTTGCGGGAGGATCCGGAGGAATCGGTGAACCTGATCAATGACCCCGCACATGCCGACACCGTGGCCAAATTGCGTGCGGAATTGGACCGGCTGATCAAGCTGCACAGCGACGGCAAACCCGATTCGATGCCGATCGACCAGGGAATCCAATCAGGATTGCCCGAAGAATCGATTCGTTGATGGATCGTCGGTGATGCGTTCGACCCTCTCCCAATCGGGAGAGCCGGCGTTTGCGGAATGAATCTCGGGAAGGGCAGGGGCGGTGCGTTACTTTCGCGGGGCGATAGGCGACTTCGGTTTGCCGTGTCACTCTTCCGCATGACAACAGCTTCGGGGGGAAAGCGAATGGCGAATCGGCCACTCGCCCCCCACTGCACCGCTCATTTCGCAACTTTTTGGGCGAAAGTGTCCCTCGAGTGTCACAAATTTTCGCCCGAATCGGCCCTACAAGAGAAGCACTGGGTTTTCCGGGGCGGCCAGACGCTGCCGTGCGATCATTCGGATGACTTTCAGGTTCCGGTGGGCGTAGGATGCGTTCCGGGCCGGCCCGATCGTCTTCTCCTCCTTCTCTGCCAACGGTCACCGACACCATGCCGACGCTTTCGCCCGACGAATCGTCCGACACCGCCGTTTCGGTTCCCCAGCTGATCGGCCGCGTTCGTCGCGGCGACGCGGATTCGCTGGGTGCCCTGCTGCAATTGTATCGCGGCTATCTAAGCGTCCTGGCGGCCACCCGATTGGATCAGCGATTGCGTCCCCGACTCAATCCGTCGGACCTGGTGCAAGAAACCATGCTGGCCGCCCATCGCGATTTCCCCAGCTTTCGCGGAAACAGCGAAGGCGAATGGCTGACTTGGCTACGTCAAATCCTTTGCAACTGTGTCAGCCACGCCGTCGAAGCCCACGTGCTGGCACAAAAACGAGACGTCCGCCGAGAAGTTCGCTTGGATCCCCAGATCGACGTCAGCGGTGACGGTCCGATCGGGCTGATCAACGTTCTGGCCGCCGCCGGCGATACCCCCAGCCGCGACGCTGGCCGCAAAGAGATCGCGCTGCGGCTGACCCAGCAACTGGACCGGCTGAAACCCGATTATCGCCAAGTCATCGTGTACCGAAACTTGGAAGGGCTGTCGTTCGACGACATCGCACAGCGGATGGGCCGCAAACCGGGCACCGTCCGGATGCTGTGGGTCCGTGCGATCGAACGATTCAAAACCGTTTGTGATTCACCAGCGTTTTGACCGCCGATGCCGTTTCCGCCCTCGCGGTCTCTGGACGAATTCGGCGTCGCCGCTAAATCAAATCAACGACTTGTCACCCCCACGACGAAGGCTTGATGATCGAATCCATTCCCCCCAAATCGTCGCCGCGCTCGTCTTCATCGCAATCGCTGGGCGACGAGCCGACCGGGTCACGTTCGCCCAACGGTGAATCGGTCGCCGCGCAGTCCATCGATTCGTCCCGGCCGGAATCGCGGATCCCGCCGGACTCGGCATCGGTGCACCCCGGCGACGCGTTGGACGGATTGAACGAAGACCAACAGCACCGCTTGTCGTTGTTGCTGGAACAGTATTTGTCGGCAATCGAGTCGGGGAAATCCGTGGACACGCGGACGATGGCAGCCGATGACCCCGCCCTACTGGCTCCGCTGCAACGATGTGTCGACGGATTGAAACATCTTCAACAGTGCTTGGTCGGATCCGACAGCCATTTGTCTGATCTGGCCGCCCCCAGCCACTTGGACGACTTTCGTCTGATCCGACCGATCGGCCGTGGCGGTATGGGCATCGTTTATGAAGCGTTGCAGGAATCATTGAACCGGGTGGTGGCCGTCAAACTGTTGCCGTGGACATCGACGCTGGATGAAAAGCGATTACGCCGCTTCCAGAATGAGGCCGAAGCCGCGGGACAATTGCAACACCCCAATATCGTTCCGGTCTACGCCGTCGGATGCCAGCGAGGCATCCATTACTACGCCATGCCGCTGATCGACGGACCGTCGGTGGAAGAACGAATCGGCGATCGATCAATCAATCCCGACTGGCGCTGGAACGTCAGCGCGGTCGCCGATATCGCCGACGCACTGCAGTCCGCTCATCAATGTGGCGTGGTGCATCGGGACGTCAAACCGTCGAACCTGATCATCGATTCGCGTCAAAAACTTTGGATCACCGACTTTGGCCTGGCCCGGTACGCGACCAACCCGTCTTTGACCCAAACCGGCGACATCGTCGGTACGGCCAAGTACATGAGCCCGGAACAGGCGTGTGGCATGACCGCACTGGTCGACGGACGCAGCGATATTTTTTCGCTGGCCGCGACGCTGTATGAAATGCTGACCGGCGAAGACATCCACCAAGGGATCTCGCCGACGTCACGATGGACCGCCACCGACGCCAAGCCGATCGATTCGGTCCGTCGCCGACGTCCGGAATTGCCACGCGACTTGGACACCGTTTTACAGAAAGCCATGTCGGTCCAGCGTGACCAGCGTTATGACACGGCGGGCGACTTTGCCGATGACCTGCGACGCGTCGTGGCGGGCCAACCGACCAACGCTCGCCCGCCGTCAGTGGGCGACAAGATGATTCGCGTGGCGTCCCGGCACCGGCGTGCCTTCGTCGGATCCATCGCCGCCGCCTGCTTGATCTTCATCGCCATGGCCGCCGGCATTGCCATCATCACGACCCAAAAACAGATCGCCGAAGACCATCGACGCCGGTCCAATCGTTTCGAAAATCTGTCCCGCATCGCCGTCGACAGCCTGGGAACACAGATGGCCGACATGCTGGCGGATGTCCCCGAAGCCTCCGGTGCAAGGCGCCGTTTGCTGGATCAAACCATCAATTACTATCGACGGTTTGTGGCCGAAGCCCAACGTGATTCTTTACGCCAAAGCGACTTGGCGGAAACCCAAGCCAAGATCGGCCGCTTTCAAATGGAACTCGGGCGTCCCGAACTTGCCGCCGAAGACTTTCGTCACGCCTGCGACACCTACACGGCTTTGGTCCGGCAAGATCCGGCTGACATTCGCACACGTTTGCAATGGTCGGTCTGCCAAAACAACTTGGCCGAATCCCTGGCCCAACTGGGGCACACCGCCCAAGCGGCCCGCTGCTTCACCGACGCGATCGAAAACCAACAATCCGTGATCGAATCGGCCGTCGCCGACACCGACGGTTTGCAAAGGGCAGCTCGGCGGCACCAAGCTCGAACGTGGAACAACCTAGGTTGTCTGCTGGCACGACAAAACCGAATCACCGAAGCCCGACGTGCTTTTCAAATGGCCATCGACGGTGTCGTGGATGATCCCGAATCATTGACGGCAAGCACGCCAAAGTCCGGTTCGCCATCCACCGCAGCCGATCTGCGTGCATCGATACGCTGTAATTTGGGACGTGTGTTGCTGGAAACCGATCCCGCCCAAGCACACACTCACTTGGCGGCGGCGACATCCCATTACGCCGATCAATCCAAAGCCAACCCGGGTGATCGCAATCTGGCTTACCAACACGCGGTCGCACTGGGCATGCTGGGATCGGCGTGTTCGCGGGCGGAACGACCGGTCGATGCGTACCGCCACTTCGTCCGGGCCCGCACGATGCTTCAGACGCTGGCACCGCACTTTGCCGACACCGACAGCGACGACCGTGAATTGGTCGCATGTTGGAACCAAAGCGGTGTGGTGTTGCAGGAAATCGGCCGCGATACCGAAGCCGCCGACGCGGTTCGCCAAGCGGTTCAGATCCAAACCGAACTTGCCAAACGGTCTCCTGATGACCCCGCGACGCAACATGAACTGGCACGATTACTGGTAAATTTGGGACTAATCCAAGCCAAAATTGGCCAGACCCGCGCGGCCCGCACCACGCTGACTCGCGCGGTGGACACCCAGAACGACGTCGTTCGATTGACAGGCAGCAGTGAAGATTCACAGGCTGACTTGGTGCGTTTCCGACGTTCGCTGCAGGAGGTTGCGTCACGATGAAGATGACCCGTTTGTCAAAATCGGCGTCCCGCCGACAACGCCCCTTGCGTGTGGAACGACTGGAACGTCGCGAACTGCTCGCAGCCTCCCTGAGCCCCGTTGAAAGCGGATTAGGTTTTATCGGCGCGTTATCCACACCGGATTCCGATTCGCAGCCTCGCCAGATTGCCCCGGCACAGGGCGGACAGCATCAGGCAACGCGTCTGAACCCCAGTCAAATCATCCACCAGCACAACGCTAGTTCACGCCAGCGTCCGCACGACCAAGACCGTGATTCCACGCGAACATCCGTTCGATCGTTCAGCTATTCGGTCCCCGTCGCGTTGTCTTTCGCCACACAGTCGGACACCTCGTCGGCCCGCGATCGTGCAGCCTCCACCCTCACACCGTCGTCCAATGTCCATTTGATCATCGACGTCGTGATCTTCCAAACCTTCGGTGACGGCCTTTCGAATTCCTCATCGACCGGGTCGTCCACGATCGACCTAGCATCCGGTGGTGTGAACTCGGGCATTTTGCGCGACAGCCAGGCACCATCGGAGCCGCTTTCACTGTTGTCACAAGCCGCCGCAAACAGCCGAAATGGCACCAGTAATCTCAGCCGCCAAGCGGAAGGGGAATCAACCGCCGCTTCGTCGCAACGCAATGTTGCACCGGAGTTCGAATCCTCGATCAACTCAGTTGCCAAAGATGGCGATCGCACCGTCGCGGAGGTGACCGATGACGCTGCCGCGGACGTGGATGCGACAGTCGATACCTTGATCGACATCGATGAAAGCCGGCAACTGCAGGATAGCGTTGACGATTCAGTTGACAACGCATCAAACGAATCGTCGTTTGACGACGGTTTGCCTCCGTCAACCGAATCCGACACGATCACATTGGTATCGCACCGGCTATCTTCGGACGCCGACCACACGGATCAGCAGATCGGTGCCATCGACGCCGTGATGCGCGGCCACGCATTGGCTTGGGATACCCTTTCGAATTCATCTCCTCAGCCGACGCGAGAATCCGCCACACAAACCTTCTTGCGAGGCGACGCCGACATCAGTGTTTCGCAGTCCGGCCATGAAACGTCCGACATTTGGGCGGTTGCCACCGACAACCCATGGCGTTTCCGTGATCCACCACCCGGTCGCCCGGTGGACACCGACATCCAGCCATCAAACCACAGCGGACTGGTCAGCCTGCTGACAACCCTGGGGCTGGCGGACGATCTGAGCGGCACACCTGGTGACGGTCAAAACGAAAAACTGGACGCCGTGATGCGTCGCTTCCAGTGGCTGATCCCACAAGACGCGGATCTGCCGGGACCGAACGAGGGTGCGGTCGCGCCCAGTTCACTGGATCTGGGTGCGGCGGCGATCATCGCGACCGCTTCGGTGACTTGGATCCATCGCCGCGGACATCAACCCGACAGCCGCACACAAACGAAACCGCCGATGGTTGCCAAGCATGATCCGGTCGGTCCCATGGTCGGCTGAGGACTCGATTTTCCCGGTTGCGACGGTCGCGTGCGGCAAAGGCAGGCTGAATAAGGGTTTCCGCGTCAAACGCGTTTCAACCACATCAGCTGATAACCGTCCAAGTGGATGTCGTGGCTGGTGCCGATGGTTTGACCGCTAATCGCGTCTTCAAAGAAACGTCCGATCCCCGCGGTCCGCAACAGATTGCCGCTGACGGTCTGCGGTTGCTCGGAAAAGTTCGCCAGTACGATCAACCGGTGACTGTCACAGTGCCTTACAAAGCTCAGCACATGCGTGTTGTTCACGTTGACCAGTTCCATCGCTTGTCCGGCCAATGCCCGCAACGATTTTCGGGCCGCAATCATGCGTTGCAATGACAGGAACACACGACGGCGAATGGAACCGCCCGATGCCTCCAAGCTATCGTCCAACTCCGCCAAGAATTCCCACTGCATCTTGGGTCGGTGAACCCATCGCGTGTCGCCAGCCTTGGCCGGGTCTTTGACGAATTCGTAATCGTTCAGCATCGCCCATTCTTCGCCCAGATAGATCAGCGGAATACCGCCGATGCTTAGCGTGATGCCTTGCAACAACAACATCCGCTTGATCGCCAGGTCCTTGCCCTCTTCGTCATCCTCTTCGATGGCTTTTTCCAAACCCGCCAACGAAGCCAAAGTTCCCGCAATTCGCATGTCGCCGGTGTCCAGGTTTTCCTGGAACGGAACGCCACGCGCAAAGGAACCTTCGAACTGTCCGGTATAGAACCGATT
This sequence comes from Crateriforma spongiae, assembly GCF_012290005.1. NCBI lineage: Bacteria > Pseudomonadati > Planctomycetota > Planctomycetia > Pirellulales > Pirellulaceae > Crateriforma > Crateriforma spongiae. The sequence continues at coordinate 404,666 of NZ_JAAXMS010000005.1, read as the reverse complement.
CAGGAATTGGCGGTGATCGTACGCATTGATACCGATCTGCGCCGCGTCGGCATCATCGAACGTCCAACCGATATCGTCGTGACACCGCAGATAATTCACCCAAGCCGTGTCGGAGGGCAAACGATGTCGGTGGCTTAGCGATTTGACCAACAAGCGACATTCGCGGGTCGCCAACGATTCCCACAACAACGCCATCAGCGTCGGGTTGTAAGAAATCTGGCACTCTTCGGGACTGATGTAACGCACCACATCATCCGGATGCACGATCGCTTCCGACTTGAACACCATTCCCGGCGTCGCGATCCTCGCCAGGCGATTGAACGCCTGGATCAGCTTGTGGGCCTTGGGCAGATTTTCACAACTGGTGCCCATTTCCTTCCAGATGAACGCCACCGCGTCCAAACGCAAAATGTCGACGCCGGTATCGGCAATGAAGAACATCTCCTCGGCCATCGCGCGGAACACGGCGGGATTGCCGTAGTTCAGGTCCCACTGAAAGCTATTGAAGGTCGTCCATACCCATTGCCGCATTCCGTCGTGCCACGTGAAGTTGCCGCGGCGGACCGTCGGAAAGATCTCGCGCAATGTCTGTTCGTACTGATCGGGCAGCGTGCGATCAGGGAAAATGTAATAGAACTGTTGATACTCTCGGTCGCCCGCCTGTGCCTGCTGTGCCCATTGGTGATCGTCGGAGGTGTGGTTGAAGACGAAATCCAAAACCAAGGTGATCCCGGCTTCACGCAGGGCATCGGCCAGCAACCTTAAATCATCAATCGTGCCCAGCCGCGGATCCACGCTGCGATAATTGCTGATCGCATAACCGCCGTCATTGTCACCGGGACGGACCGCGAACAAAGGCATCAGGTGCAGGTACGTCAGCCCCAGTTGCTTGAAATAGTCGATCGACTCCCGCAGCTTGCCAAGGTTTTCGCTAAACAGGTCGACATACAACGCTCCACCGACCACCTTTTGCGATGCGAACCAGTCCGGTTCCAACACACGATGACGGTCCAAGCGGCGCAGCGATTCCGGACGGTGGATCCAGGCATCCGCCGTGGTCAACAGGATTTGCTCAAGGTGATAGAAGAAGTCGTAGCGCGTGCCGTACAAATCGAACAACAACTCGAACAAGTCCGCCCAGTGTTCGTTCAAACGGACTTCGAACTCGTGACGCAGCGTTTCATCAACTTGGGCATCTTCCCAATGTTGCTGCAAACGCGGCATCAAGCGTTTCAGGGATAATTCCGCCTCAAATCTGACCCCGTCCGACGCGCCGGCTCGTCCATTAGTCGTTGCTCGGTGCTGGATCGATCCGATCATTAGGAATCACGATGTTGTCTAGAAACTGATAGTACCGAATGCCTTCCAAGATGCCCGCCGCGTGGCATGCCTCGGCAAAGTAGACCCGCGGTCGCTTGCGCAGCCGTTCCAGCTCGCTACTGTAGTTACCTACGACGACGCCTAAAGTACGGCCCAACAGCATTCCCGCGTCGTTGCCGGAATCTCCCGCAACCAGCACGTTATCGGGTGAAAAACCCCACTTCCAAAGCAAGTGCCGCATGGACAGATCGCTGCCGCCCCGCACGGGGATGATGTCCAGGTACATCCCCAGCGACAAAACAACCTTAGCACGCACCCCGGATTCGCGAAGCAGCTTTTTGATTTCCGTGGTGCTCGGAGCGACTTTGGCGTCGATTTCGTAACTGATTTTGAACTGCGACTGGTGGCAATCTTCCTGCAGAAAGAATCCCGGCTGGTCATCCAGAACCCGATGAACCTCGTCCGGCTTCCACGCATAGCCGATCTGTTTTTGCCAACTGCGGTCCGGCGTCAACGACGTACCGTAGTGCAACTGTGTTCCGGAATCGGTGTCCAAAACGTCCGGTCGCGGCAATCCCAGTTGGTCAATCAGTTCCAACGCCGTGTCCAACCGGCGGCCGGTCGCGATCCCGAAACCGATATGGTCGTTGTCTCGGATCAGTTGCGCAAACTCCGCCAATGCCTCGTCGTCGCCGGTCAAAGTGTTATCCAGGTCCGTCACGATCAGCCGATCGAATTCCGGCAGTCGTTTCAACCGTGGTGCGGTCACCAACGTCGGGGCAGGGGAATCCTGCAGAATGTCATCCAGGTCACGAAGATAACGGTCCGCATGATTGGACCAGGAATAATGTTTGCGCGTCCCGTGAATGCCCGCTTTGGACCACGTTTCCCACTGGTCCGGTTCGGTCAATGCACGCAGCAACGCATGCTCGATCGCCTCATCGTCCATCGGATCGATCAACAAACCGTTGTCACAGTTGGCGATGATGTCGCGAGGCCCACCGTCGTTGGTCGCAACGATTGGAAGCCCCGTCGCACCGGCTTCCAACAAAGTCAAACCGAACGGTTCGGTCAGCGCGGGGTTGATGAAGACGCCTTTGGATCGTGTCGCCATCCGGTACAGATCGGGAACATCGTCCGGTTGATGCTGCTTCGGGTACGCCACACTGCCGTACAAGTCGTACTTGTCGATCAAGTACATGACGTCTTCCAACACGTGACGCTGGCCCTTGGGCAACGTCCGCATGTCATCGCGGGTGCCCATCACCATCACCAAGTTGGCCGCTTCGCGCAGCTGTTCGCTGTTGCCGTAAACCTCCACCAGCTTGGTCAAATTCTTACGTTCGTCCGGACGCGCCATCGCCAAAATCATGGGCTTCGACGGATCGGTCAGGAATCGATCAATCGACTTCAAGCCTTCGGGAACCGCGTAGTCAGAACCCGGCGGCGAAAACGAATCCAGATCCACCCCCGGCGGAATCACCTCCATCCGCGACGGCTGATAATGGTCATACAGCTCGTACTGATCTTGAACCTCTTGGTTCGTACTGGTCACCACCATCGCAGCGGTTTCCAGCGCAATCTCTTCCGCCTCGGTACGCAACACGAACTTGTACTTGCGTTCCAAAGTTTCTGGCGATGATTTGCCAAGCGATAGTCGTTGCTTCTTAACCCGTCCCAGCGAGTGCCCGGTGAAGATGTAGGGGACGTGAACCAGTCGAGCCAGTTGAGCACCGGCCAGGCCGGCATCGGCATAGTGCCCGTGAATGATGTCGGGCAAACCCGAACGTCGAAAGTGCGACAGCGTCTGATCGACGAACATTTCGATGTAAGGCCATAACGCCTCCTTTCGCAGATACCGCTTAGGACCAAACGGTATACGCACGATTTTGGCGTTCTCGCTGATCGGTTCCTCCAATTGGGCGTATTCGTCGTCGATGTTTGGATCGATGATTTGACGCGTCAGCAACTCGACTTCGCGAACACGCTCGTGGCGAGACAACTCTCGAGCCAGTTCCAGGACGTACTTGATTTGCCCGCCCGTATCGGCGTCTCGCCCCAACTCCGGATTCTTCGCACGAATCAGCCCGTGAAGGCTGATCAGGGTAATTTTCAGTGAACGTTCGGGATCCAAAAGGCTCATCGCCTGCATTCCTGCATGAGTTATTCCTGGCATCGGAACCGCGACCGGGGCATTCACCACGGATCGGCCGGCTCGATGCATCCATCGTCGACGTTCCGCTCCCGCCACCGCGATTCTGCTCACGGTTCGTCGTCAACGGCCTGTGGACTTGTTCTAGGCCAAGTGACCACGCATTCAAGGCGGGGAGTTGACAAACGCACAGGCATCGATCGTATCACAATGCTGCCGCGTCGTCGTTTGGTACGGTGTCTGCTGCGGAGTCGAATGCAAGCAACGTGCCATAACCGTCCGAAGATCCGGCAGAGCGGTGCACTGATCGAACTTCGACCAGAATGCGCGTAAAAAAACCGCCAAGCGGGGTGGGCTTGGCGGCTGAACAGTCAAACGGCCAGGCGAGCGACCGCGATGAAAATGCCGCTGCACGTGCACCGCGGCCTATGGCAAAGGTGTGCCCGTCATTGCTGCGGACACGTCCCATCCACGGCCCGCCACCGCAGCGACGGGCCTGGTGTCAACCATCGATCTATTCTTGGTCGGATTCGCCGCTGTCCTCCGCGGAATCGTTGCCTGAATCCTGGTCGGCATCGCCTTCGCCGTCCTCCGGTGCATCCATTCGTACCAGCATCCAAGGTTCGGACTTCTCCGTTCCATAGTGGACCAAGATCGGCACATCATCTTTGGTCAAGTTGTACAGCCCCGTTTCGACCACGATGTCTTCGCTCTCGCCGACACGGAAAGCCACACGCTGGGTTTCCTTGTCGACTTGGCCCTGAATCGTATCGGCCTGGTCGGTTTGGCTGTTGTACAACGTGCCGCTGATCACACCGTCCTTATTGACCGCCAATTGGACCACGCGACTGGGATCCACGTCATCGTCATCACTGCTGACGGCGAACGTCCCCAGCGGCATCCATTCGGCCTCTTCCGCCTGTTCTTCATCCTTGGGCGGTTCGACGGTGGCCAGCACGGCGGCGCTTTGAGCGTACTCGTCCGCGGTCGCCACTTGTTCGCCGTCGATGTAGACGTTGTTGTTCTGGTACGTGACGTTTCCGCCTTGACCATAGTCATAGTAAACCGGCTGGCTCCAGACCTGCGTCGGCGCGGACCAAGTGAACCAACTTGTGCACGCGGTAAAGGTCGGAACCGTCCACCAGTAATAGGTCGGGAAATATCGGAACCGATAGTGATAGTGCCATCCGCAGAAACCATGCGGGTGACGACGCCACCACGTCGGGCCAAAACAGTTCCGGAACCGGTGATAGTGCCAGTGACCACGCACGCCCACGCCCCATCGATTCCAGTAGGCAACACGATTGGGATGCCGACCATAGTAACCGTGCAGCCCACCGATCTGATTGCCCCAGCGGTTGTTGATCCGGTTGATCTGGTTGCGATCAATGTTGGCCCATGTCGGGCGGTTGTTGATCACGCTGTTACCGATATTGATGTCGCCAAAGTTGACGTCACCAAAGTTCGGTCGGTTGCCGATACCCGCACCGATTCCAGCGCCTATACCGGCGCCGATTCCTGCACCAACACCCGGCCGATTACCAATCCCGGGTCGGTCGCCAATGTTGGGTCTGTCACCGACATTGGGTCGATCAGCAAAGCCAGGCCGGTCGCCGATGTTCGGGCGGTCGCCGCCACCCGGTCGATCGGGCAAATTCGGACGTTCCGGGCGGTCACCGCCACCCGGACGATTCGGCAAATTGGGACGCTCCGGACGATCACCACCACCGGGTCGGTTCGGCAGACTGGGCAACGGTGCCGGCCGAATCGGCTTGTTGATCCCCAGAAAATCGCCAAGGTCCCCCGACGATGGACGGTCACCGACGCCAGGTCGACTGCCGCCGCCAGGTCGGCCGGGCAAATCAATGTTCGGCCGATCTCCGCCACCGGGCCGAGTCGATCCGCCGGGGCGATTCGGCAACGTGGGCCGGTCGGGTCGATTGCCCGATCCCGATCCGGGACGATTGGGCAGATCGATGTTGGGCCGATTGCCCGATCCAGGTCGGTTGCCGCTTCCACCGCCCAGGCTAGGCATGCTGGGCCGAGTCGACGGGCGCGATCCGGTCGACGGACGCGACGGCAAAGTCGTCGGGCGATCGATGGACGGTCGACTGGAAGGCAAATTCACGCCAGGGCGTGTCGACGGCCGGCTGACCGATGGACGACTGACCGACGGCATCCCGGTGGACGGACGATTGAACGACGGACGCGATCCCCCACCGCCCAAGCTGGGCATGCTGGGCCGCGAACTGGGCATGCTGGGGCGTGAGCTGGGCATGCTGGGACGCGACATTGGTCGTGACGCCGGCATGCTGGGCCGTGACATACCGCCACCGGCTCGCATTCCTCCGCCGCCCCGCATTCCTCCTCCTCCGCCGCCACCGCGGAATCCGCCACGTGCCATCACGTCATCGGCCTGCAACAACAAGGTCGCAGCAATCGCCAGTGCCACACGGGTCCAAGTCTGTTTTCGATTCATGTTCATTCTCCGGACATTACGTGGGGCGGGCGTCACTGATCCGATCCGTCATCAGCCGCGGAGGCTTCACCCGACTCGGCTTCCTCCGGTGCAGATCGGCGCAACGTCACCGAGACTCCGGCGGGCTGAGGTTCGCCCTCAATCTCGTGTCCGACCAACTCCATGGTCATCTCGTCGTCCGAAACAGCTTTCAAGACGAACGTGCCCGACGCCGCACGGCCATCGGCCAAGGTCTGTGTGGACTTGATCAACCACTTGCCATCAGCTTTCTGCCAGACGCTGTCACCGAAACTGCCGTCGGTGTTGAACGTCCATCCGCGAATCTCGCCGCTGCGAGGATCCCAGCCGATGACTTGCGTGCCACGACGAACCACGTTGCCTTCGCGAACAAAGTGGAACGTGCGGGTCACAAAATTGCCGCCGTCGGTGAATCGAAACTCGTTGATGATTTGACCACTATCGGATTCATCAACCCAACGTCCGATCAACTCGTTCAAATCGGCCAACGCTTCACCGGGCGACGCGGGAACCGCCGGTTGCGATTCTTCGATCGTGTCGATGACCCAATGCGTTTGTTGCTGGATCACCAAGGCGGAGAAATCCGTGACCTCTTCGGTCGGGTTGCCCGGGGCGCTGACACGCACCGATCCACTGACCCGAGCGATGTCGGGTTTGATGAAGCGGACACGATCAATCGATCCAAAGATCCGCGTGTTCGGATGCGTGCGAAACACTTGCCGCAGATCTTGAACGATCGCATCACGCCCGGTGATTCGTTCTCCCGTTGTTCGATCCACCAAAATGCCGTCGGCGGACCACAGTTCGGAAATTCGATCAATGTGATGATCGTTAAAGGCGGCCGCATAGTCGGCAATGACTTGCCGTACGGCCTGCTCGTCGGCGACCGAGAACGAAACGCACCCCAAATTCAGCACGACAAAGCTGGCAACTTTCAATAAGTTTCGCACGACGAAGCACTCCCAAGCGGCGAAGACGTGTTCCTCCGTCGGACGTGTGAAAACAACCAGCGTCGAATCGTGTCGCTGGATCGTTTTACGGCGCCCGCAAGCGGAACGACTGGCAATAGAACAGGGTTCAGTGGAAAAGCAGGTTAGGATTGGACGGCACCGTGAATCGTTCGATTCCCACGGCCCCCAGACGGCCGAGGCATCGCCCTGGTTGCCCCTGGCAGCCATGCGAAACACCCGTGGCATCCTTGCGGCAAGCTGACGGCATTGATCCGGTTCGTTTGGGTCCTACCCAGAATACGACTTGGCCGAAAACACACCCACGGGCGGAAGTGCCACGTCGCATCAGGATCGACTTTAGCAGGGCGACAAACGGTCGTCAGCGGATTCCGCCGACATCGAACGATTCTTCATCGGATTCTCCCCGGCGATTGTCGCACGATTCGACGTCGTCCGCGCGTCGGGGGATACCCCGAAAACGGTGCACGCCTGCTCACGGCGTCTCGTCCCGCACTCGGACGAACCGCAAAGACGGATCGATCCGCATCGGCCCCAAAAAAGCGGTCTCCGCCGGCCTGACAATGGGATGGTGGCCGATTGCCGCAGCGTGTATTATTCCCGCTCACACGCCACATCGGGGCGTAGCTCAGCCTGGCAGAGCGTCTGGTTTGGGACCAGAAGGTCGCACGTTCAAATCGTGTCGCCCCGACTTTCGCCACTTCGCGGAAAACATCGTAATTTCCCGGTCGGAACGCTCCTGTAAGCGTTACCAGCCTGACGGCTGAGCGACCCATTCCCGTGTCATTCTTGATATTTCGATATCAAGAACGTATTGGAAGGGTGACTCATGCCACGTCCAAAGGCCGACCAGCCCGGCTATCGGTATCACATCAGCGGGCAAGCCGTCGTTACGTTCTGCGGCAAGAACTTCTATCTGGGTGATCCGTTCTTGACGACCAACCGCCATCCTTGTTGGTCGGTGCGATGGGCATGATGGGCGATGAAGTCGCCGACTTCGGCATTGCTGGCTGACTGGAGCATGCGTCTGGCCCCCCTCACGAACGATTTCGTCCAGTGCACTTTCTGGTCGAACTGAGCCAGGAATGAGATAACCTCCGGATCAATCTGCTGGTCCACTAGAACGTTGACCTGCAACCGAAAAACTGAGCCACTGGAAGCGAGAAAATCGGGTCTAAATTTGGCCGTCATTTTGAAAGAGATGATGACCATGAAGAAATCCCGTTCTACGAACGAGCAGATCGCATTTGCGCTCAAACAGGCCGAGACTGGGACGCCGGTCGAAGAAGTGTGCCGCAAGCTGGGCGTGAGCCAACCGACGTTCTATCGATGGAAGAAGAAGTTCGATGGTTAGGTAGTGGAAGAACTCCGTCTCTTGAAGTCCTTGGAAGAGGAAAACAAGCGATTGAAGTCGTTGGTTGCTGACTTGAGTTTAGACAAGCAGATTTTGCAGGATGTCTTGTCAAAAAAGCTTTGAGTCCTGCTTGCCTTCGTGAATGCGTGGAAGGAGCCAAAGAGTGCTACCGAATCAGCGAGCGTCGCCCTTGCAGTTTGGTTGGCCTGGCTCGTTCGACTTGCCGCTACGAATCCACGAAGGACGATCAGGCCGCACTACGAATGCGCTTAAGGGAGCTGGCAGCGACTCGAGTTCATTACGGTTACCGTCGGTTGCATATCTTGCTTCGTCGTGAAGGTTGGAACTTCAATGCAAAACGCGTTTATCGCCTCTATCGCGAAGAGCAGCTGGGTTTGCGACGGAAGACACCGAAGCGTCGGGTCAGTTGCCGCACACGCGTCGATCGCCCCGAGACGACTTGCGTCAACGCTTGCTGGGCGATGGATTTCATGTCCGACGAGTTGTCTGACGGCCGCAAGATCCGTCGGTTGACGACAGTCGATCTTTTTACTCGTGAGAGTATCGCGATAGAGATGGGCCAGCGATTTCGTGGAAGCAATGTCGTGGCGGTTTTGAATCGCCTTGCGGCTGATCGCCCGCTTCCAAAAACGATTCGGGTCGACAACGGTCCCGAGTTTACTTCAAAGGCTCTGGACCATTGGGCGTACGACAACAAGGTGCCACTCGACTTCAGTCGTCCAGGAAAACCGACGGACAACGCTTTCATCGAGTCCTTCAATGGAAGCTTCCGAACTGAATGCCTCAACGAAAACTAGTTCTTGTCCTTTGAGGACGCACGGTAGAAAATCGAAGCTTGGCGAGTTGACTACAACGAACACCGACCACACAGCGCTCTGGGCAACCTGGCCCCCAGAGAATTCGCTTTATCTTGCCAGGCTAGCCTGGCAAGATGAAGACTCTGGTTTTCTCACCAAGGTTGGTACAGGTTTTGGTAGCAGGTCAGCGCCGATAACAGATCATCGCGCAACGGCCTAAAATCACGGCGCACGCAAATCATGGCAGCTTACTTGCTCGGTTTGCAACTGTGAGGAGTAACTATTCTTGCGCAATGAAGCTGCTTTTCCCTAAACGAATCTACCGACTCGAAAACGGAAAAAGTCGAGATTAGACGCTACGCTCGGCCTCTGCGGCCAACACTTTCCTGAGGAAATCATCACCGGTGTAAGTGTCGTATTCGTCGCAGAGCTTCTCGATTTGGCATCCGGAAAACTTAAAGTGCAGATTCACCCAGATCGGTGGGCTTTTCAGTCCTGCAGCGGTGACCACTTCTTCGTACCTGACGACGACGGAATCTTCTCCCGGAAATAGCTCGGGGTTTAGTTGATGGTCAGTGGCTCGAGTAAAAATTTGGAAAAAGCCGTTAAGCCACACTTGAAATCCATCGACGCCGTAGAACTCTCCCGCGACAGGGCTGCCCTTCGGCCCGTGGCAAATGAAAACAAAATCATTAGTAAAAAGGTCGCCACAGTGCTCGAGTACCCGATGGTGATGTTGCTCAAAAAGAAGCATGAAACGCTGAGTCACCATCAAGGGATTTTGAATGAATGCCTCTACACCGACGCTTGCCCCGTGTTCACTGAGGGTCTCGGCAAGCGTCTCGATCGTAGCCCCCGAGGCTCTTCCTTCCCGTTCGGCCTTTCGGATGACTCGTTCGCTATATCCTGCTTTGATCGCCAACTCGTACTGAGTCAAACCACAAATCAGTCGCGTTTCTCGTAAAAGATGGCGATTGATCGAGTAAGACTTTCCGGAGATCAGTTTCACTTTCATCACCAATTTGCATGGGTCAAGCAGCAGTTGCAGAGTATTCCGGTGGCCAAAGGCAATCGTGCCGGTGGTGTTCCTGTTGGAGCAAACGGCTAGATACTACGCTTACCGAATCCCCCATTGTAGCCATTGGCTGTCTCAGTGCGAACAGGACATTCAAAATTCCCGTGCTTGTGCTGGTTGTCGCAGCTTAATTCCTTGAAAAAGCATTCCCCCACAACGTTCACACCACCAAGATCTGAAAACCAAGCAATGGTCTCACTGGAGCAATGAAATTTCGACTCCAACAATTTTTTTGCCTCACGCATGCAATAATGCTGCTTTCTATCGGCTCGGCTTTTGCCGACCTCATCACGGTGATCGAGAACTCGAGCGACCTGAATTGCGCGGCCAAAACACTGCTCAGTCAAGCAGAACACGAAGCCTTCTTGGGAAATTGTCGTTTCAGCCGAGACTTCATTCAGTCCGTTCAAATTCAGCAGCGGAACCTTTATTCTTCAGTAGTCCTGATCTACCCGTGTTTGGTGGATCCACAGCCTGTCCCAGAATCGTTAACTCTTCTGGAATTGCTTGCGGTTGAGAACGAATGCTACTTAGATCGGAGGCTTGCTTTCGCACGATTTGCAGCGTGTCACAACCGAGGGCATGAGGCTTGGCTGCATGTTTCTGCATCCGAGTTGTTGTCGCCGCCTAATAAGTTGCATGAAGAGTTTGGCCAGCAAACACGTGCGAGAGTCATGAGTTTCAATGCGGCGATCGGGACACGTCGTTCAGATCGGGAGGCCGCGAAGCCGTTTTACGCCGAGTTATGGGCCAAAAAGCAAGAACTCGTTGATGAGCTAGCGCTAGCCAGATCTCTGTTTCATGCGGGCGACATGGAAGCGGTGGAGGAATGTGTGCGTAAAGCTTACCAGTCAGACGAAATCGTAGCGATCGGTGAATTGTTCCTTGCATCGCTTTGTGAGCAACCGGAAGACCTCGCTATGCGCGAAGAAAGGCTCCGCATCGGAATAGAGAAGAAAAGGGACAACAGCGTCAAAGTTTGTTTGGGGCTTGAACACTGGCCGATTCGCCATAACCACGCGGAGGAAGCATTATCCGTCATCGAGTTGGTCGAAGCTCCCGTCGACATAAACCCCGATCTCGACTTCGTCACGGGGCCGGCCTATCGAATAGCCAAACGCTTTGAAAAGGCCGAACCACTCCTAAAGCCGCATCAGAACACACCATCTACTTTGCGATCAGACGTCAGTTCGCACCAGTGCCGGTGGAAAGGTCCGATGAAGGACGGCTCGGTCGAGCTTTGCAGATCGCGACGTCGAACGCCCGGCGTTTTCCAAACATCGAAGACGCCCAGTCAACGTTGGGCTGGGTGCAGTACCTCATGGGTGATGTACGGGCCGCCGAATCAATCCTTAACGGCACGATGTCCAACGTTAGCAGTTCGCGTGACACGAAATGTTACCTTTCAAAATTCAGACAGGACCTCGGCGATATTGCTGAAGCCACTCCCCATTAGTAGCCAACTGCCGCAATCTACATATATCCAAACCATTCATCCACTTTCATTAATTACAAATACAACGGCCCGATGAGAACAAAACGAAGATCATCTCAAACGCTTGTCAATTGCGACGATCGAAGGAGACGCGACAGGACACTTCGCGTTGAATCTCTTGAGCAAAGGCAACTGTTAGCCGCTGAGATTCAAAACCCTGGCAATCCGTTGGATGTAAGCAATGACCTTAAGATCTCCGCTCTCGATGCATTGCAAATCATCAATCATCTCAATTCAGAGTCGAGTTCTAACGGCAGTGGAGCGGGTACCAGCGACCGATACCTCGATGTCTCCGGTGATCAAAAGGCTTCTGCATTGGATGCTTTGTTGGTCATCAATGCTTTAAACGCTCCTGTTCCGCAAGCCACGTTTCGCTTGCTCAATGACACTCAAACGGACGGTGATACGGATCGAGACCAACGCACGTTCGACCTCGGTTTCGAGGGACGGCTCAACTTCGCGACCGAAAGATCGCTGTATCTCGGCGTGCAAGGTCCCGCCGAGATGCAGTGGTTTGACGTATCGATTCACATAGACGAAACAGGGTACTTTCACCTGACAGATCGACAAATAAGAGAAATTCTCGGCGATGCTCTAAACCGAGGTGCTTTCCAAATTTTCTTCGGGGTCGATCAGGCAATGGCTCCGGGCGTTCGGGACATGGACCTCGAAGTGCTTCCTGCCCCCCCGGTGACGACCGTTCATGTTCGACAGTCGGCCGAAGATGAGCAGGTGGCAATCAACTTTTTGGACCTTGTGTACGACGGAGATAACGATCCGGATGATTTGATTGTCACGGTATTGGAAGATCCGGTCCATGGTTCATTAGACTTCATCCAAGGTGAGTACTTCTATACACCGGCACCCAATTTCTTCGGAACGGAGATCATTGCCTACGAGGTGCATGATGGCGAACAGTCCAGTGGTCGCAAAGAGTTGACGCTGAACTTGGCCCCGGTGAACGACGCACCGCAGATTGAAATCGAATCGGTTATTTCCGCATCAATTCTTGACGAGACCATTGTTCTTCCGTTCGAAGCGTTCGACGTTGAGGGCGACTCTGTCGAGCTTTTGGGCTTTGCCACGATGGCCAATCCGCTCAAAGCGATCGACGATGAGTACCGACTAAACTACGCCGGTTCTGATTATTTCAACATGATCGGACTGGACGAGAAATGGCTCTTTAGCGATTCCGGGAACGCATTTTTTGTCATGCCCAACGGGGACTTGGTGCAATGGCGTGATGACTACAAGACCACTGGTGAAATTCGCTCGCAGGTGGCAAGGTTGGACGAGACAATTTATGAGAACCCATACCTTCTCGCGTATGCCGAGGCGGAAATTCCCGCTCCAGTAACAGTCAATGTCGAGAGCGACCAAGTCGAGGTCGTTTTGGACGAGCCACTTCATGGAGAAATCTTTGTTTACCTGAGCGCATTTGATGAGTCTGACGATTCGCTGGCCAGAATTGCAATTGACATCGTGGACGACCGCGCTCCCGATGACGGGCGATTGGCTCTTGTTCAGCGATGGAAGCAGATGGCGTCTGATCTGCGCCATGATCAAATCCCAGGCTTGATCGACACAATGACGGCGCATCTTTCGTCGTTCGATGAAGCAACCCAGGCTGATCTGATCGATACCATCGGCCAGTTGCGACAGTCTTACAAACAAACCAACGACGAAATTGAATCGGCTTACAACTGGGAAAAAGAGACGCTTCGTGAGGCGTTCCATGACCGAGCTAAGTTTGAGTGGGTCCAGCGAGAACTAGCGCGACTGCGAAGCGAGTTCGAGCAGTACTGGGATGCATCCAAGAACGATTTCGCCAGTGATCAAGCGGACAGCAACCTTAGAAAGTTACCGCCAATCTGGGTGCATCAAACCGACTTTGATCAGCCCATTCAAGTGGTTCAGGGCGATACGTTACGCATTCCATTTCGTGCGATCCATCCGATCGGAGATAAAATTCCCCTTTATCATTTCCCAGACGATCTGTTTCCGGGAGATCAAGCGCCGGCTTTTCAGGGGAGAAGCATATCAGAATACCCTACTCTGAAGGTAAATCCCCAGACAGGATGGTTCGAATGGCGAACGACCGAATCCGACTCGGGTCAACACCAATTCGCGGTGGTTGCCGCCTCACCTGCAGATCCACCTGATCCCGGAGATAATGAGTATCCGCTCCCCGGCGAGGACACATATACCCTCACATCACGCATTGATTTCACAGTCGAGGTTATCCAAGTCAAACCGACGCTCGAACGCATCGAGATCAATGTCCCAGCGATTTCAGATAGCGGTGCGGATCCGATTCGCTTGCGGTCAGTCGGTGCGAGCCATCCCAGCGTTGTCGTCGAACAAATCGATTTCTTTCAAGACGCAAACGGGGACGGAGTTTTTGATGAGTCGGTCGATTACTCGCTTGGCCGCTCTACGAAAAACTCATTGACCTTTGGTTCGTTCTCAGGCGTGCCCCACGCCGTTCCGGGCGACTCGGAAGCGACGTTCTTTGCACGACCTGTCTATTTCGCTGACAACGCGATCTTGTATGGCGATGCCGTCGGCGTCACCGTTCCAGTCATCGCCACCGCCAAACTTCAGACTCAACTATTGAAATCGGCCGATCAAGAGACGTCACTTGGCTCCACGACTGATCTGTCGCTTCCGTTTGATGCCGAGAATTATGCTTATTATGGTGATCAGGCAGCGGTGGTTGAGGTTGAATTCGACAGTGGTCTGTACCTGAGTCGAATCTCCCAGGTCGACGCGAGTGGTCAAGGGAAGACGGTGGGAGAACGTGTTCATCTTGGTGATTACAGACCCTCGCGAGTTCACGCGGCGGCCGATGCTGACGGTAACGTGCTCATCTTGATGGCGTTTGACGGATCACACGAGAACCCGCCGGGCGGCGAGGAAGCTAACAGTCTCTACCTATTGCGTATCGGTCCGGATAATACCCCGTTGGATGAACATCCGACACGACTTGTCATTAGCGACACCGATGCTCTGGTGGCGACCCTTGCCCTCAACAATTCCGGAAAAGGTGTGATCGCTTGGCGACATGCGTTTGTGCCTAGCGAAGGTGTTCGGGTGCAGAGCATCTCCGATACCGGAGAGAGTCTGGGGACAGCCGTTCATCTTGACTTTCCATCGGGTTATCCCGGGCCGAATGCTTGGCACAGCATTGGTATCAATGAAGCCGGCGACTATCGAGTTGCTTGGTATCATGAAGAGCGAACCTACTTGGCGATGGGCAAAGTTGATGATGACGCTTCGGTATTTGTCAGACCGCTTGATGCCGTCATCGATGATGTGGCTCATATGGACATTAACGAAGCCGGATGGACCGTTGCTGGGTCCGTACGAAGTTTAGTCGTCATCGATCCGCTGGGGCGGGTGATGGGGACACCGGTTGAGTTGTCGCAAAGCAACGATCTGAGCTACGACACTCGTTCCGTCAAGTTCGTTGGCGAAACCGAAGTGCAAACTGTTGGATGGCGTCAACGTGATTCGGTCCGAACAGCCGTTGGCAATGGTGCGACGCTACAATTGCAACCCGGTCTGAAGATTGACGATTTTGAAATTGAGTCGGGTTTGGCGCTGGAGGCTGGCGGAGCCATCGACATTAAAGTGTCGGTCAGCAATGAAGGTGATCTACAAAGCGAACCGTTCACGACCGCGTTCTTCCTCAGCCACGAAGATGATATCTCGCTTGCCAGTCGGTTGCTGGGGACGGTCGATTTTGGCGAAGCATTGCAACCCGGTGAAGCAGCCGAACTCGGCATTCAGTTGTCGCTACCGACCGAGAATGACCCTTTTTGGAATCGAGGTACAACGCAACTGCGTCTGATCGCACAGGTAACGGCCGCAGGACAACAAGAACAAATCACCCTGCCGTTCGTCAAAACACCGGTTCCCAAATTGACGAACTTGCTTGGCGTACACGAATGGAAAGGTTCGACTGACGCTGATGGTCAGGGACAAGTCCATGACCTTCGCCTGGCCGAACCGGGATTGGTTATTTTCGAGCCGATGGGTATTGCCGAATCGATTCATGACGACCTTCGAGTTGAAATTCGCGATCACAATGGCCGTGCGATTCGGGAAGTCGAGATTTCGGAGTACGATCTTTACATGCAATCGGCCTATTTGCCTGCCGGTGAGTACACGATCACCGTCATCGCCGACAGCAATCAATCGGGTGACTACGGGATTCAGGTCATTGAAGCTTCGCAGGTTCCCACGATTGAACTTGATCGTCCGATCCAGGGTTTTCTACCCGATGACACTCAGTCCCGGATCTATCGCTTTGTCGCTCCCGATGACGGTTTGGTCCGTGGCGAAATCTTGCCTGACAGCGAAGAGGACGCTGTCGAAGAAATCCATCTCTTTGACGCTTACGGCAACTTTGCAGCGGACTTCAGTCATCCGAATGCTATACATACACTTGAGCCAGGTGCCGAATACTTGTTACGCATTCGCAGCGAACCCAAACCCGAACCGACTCGCGACAACGTCTACTTCAATGTTCAGCTTCATGCGGCCGTTCGTCACGATCCTGTCGCCATCTCAATTGGCGAAATAGTCGATGTTCCACTGGATCGCCAAACCGCAAGTCGTCACTTTGACTTTACCGTGGCTGACGGGCAACGGATCGTCGTCGATTTGCTCGACAACGTCGAACCCGTCGACAATTATCTACGCTTGGTCGGGCCTGATGGAATCATATTCGAAGGCCAAGCCTGGTATCTGCTTGACAACCACGCCAAATACTTGAGCCAGCCAGGCGACTATCAGATAATAGCGTACCGAGAATATAACAATGAAGGCCGGCTCTCATTTCGCGTAACTGACTTGGCAAACGCACCGTCTGTGGTCGTTGGCCAACCGGAACGCATTACTCTGCAACGCAGCAACGAACTACAGGCGTTTCAGTTCACTCCGAAGAGCGACTACCGCTATTCGGTGACGCATTTCGATGAAGAGGGCGATACCGTATCACTGCAGATCCGTGATCCACATGGTGACATCATCCATGAAGGAGACGGAGAATTTATCGCTCGAAGCAATCAAGGCCATTGGGTATGGATGGATGGGACCTCTGGGGAGGACACGATTCAATTCAGTCGCGTAACCATTGAATTGAACGAACTTGGTGCGGTCGATCCGATCGTCGGTGACCGCACTCTGTCTTTGAATACGCCGACGAATATCGAACTGGCACCGTTGTCATCGCCTCTTCGCTACGTGCTGGAACTTACAGAGCCGAAGCAGGTCATTTTTGCTATCAGTTCCGACTTTCATAATAGCATCTCGTCGCAACTAATTGATAGTTTCGGAAATCAACGCGGGAGCGTGAAGTCGGATGAGTTCGTGTGGCTCCCAGCGGGAAGGAACGTTATCGAGGTTTCTACCGATAACACCGACGCCTCACTTCTGCCGACACTTGAGATACGCGACATCGCGACAGCCTTCGAGGTGTCTCTTGGCGTGCCTGTTTTGACTGAATTTGACGACGCAGACTCACCAGAGAAGCTTTATAAAATTCGTCTTCAGCAGGGAGATCGTTTTGTCATCGACGGTGCTGGCACCAGTTCCGATTTGTATCGTTCGGATGGCTTCCGCTTCGACGACGATGAGGACGGCAGTTATGTTGATGAAGCCGTCACGGCAAGCAGTGACGGATACTTCTATGTCCGAATCCACAACTTCGGTGGCGATTCTGTGCATTGGACGCCAGGAATCATCGATCAGGACGCCCAAGAATTGCCACTGAATCAGTTCGTTCAAGGGCGGATCGAATTGGAATCGGATGTGCAGCGATATCAATTTACGATTGACGAACCATCACTGATATATTTCGACAAAGCTACCGAAGAATCATTCGGATACAGACTGTTTTACGAGTCAGGGGTGAGTTTTTCTGATGGGATCGTTACTGACTTTAACTGGTTGGGAGACAATGACCTACCCATTCGCTTGATGGCACCGGGAACATATACGTTAGAGCTTAGCGAATTCGGGCGACCTATTGATTTCGAGTTTGCGATTCGCCCGCTATCCGCAGCGAGCCACCTTCCCTACGGCGAGCCAGCCACGATCAATCTACCGAATGCGGGACAATCGGAGATTCGCCAATTTCACGTTAACGCAGGTGTGCCCATTCGCATCGACGGTTTGCGAAATTCCGAAACATCCCTCCATATCGTTGATCGGCTCGGAAGGGTTCTCGCCGATACGCGAGAAGTGCGCGAGTCCACTTCGATTGAACTAACGCCAGGAAATAACGAGGTGCTTTATGCCATCTTTGATACGCCAAGAAATGCCACGCCGATGAGCGATGCCGTCGAGCTAAAGCTAACGGTTGTCAACAACGCCAACGGCCCACGGTACATCCAGCCACATATTGTCACTCAACAGGTTGGCCGAGACCTGTTCGCCGGCGGGGCACTTGACTTTATTGGTGTGGTCGGTTGGCAATATCTCGACGCCCTGGAAACGATCGCTGCAGAAGCACCCACCGCTGACTTGGCCGACCAGATACTGGACTCGGGCGACAAGGTGCGCATTCAGATGGAACTTTACCTTTCGACCCTTGTCAAACAGGCCGAAGCCCAAGACCGCATCGATGAGGAAAAGGATAGGATTGCGCAGGAGGAGAAAGCGAAACTTGCTGCGGCGGAAATCGACCGCACCGAAATGAAGGAGGATGCAGATAGAGAAGAGAAGAATGTAACCGATCCACTGAAAGCTCACAAAGTCTATCTTGACGAGGTTTGGCGTCCTCGCCGACTTGAGCTTCGCAAAAAATTCCTAAGCGACCGAATCGAACAGTTTGAAGAGAAGGTCGCTTGGTGGGACGATTGGCGGAGCAAACAGGAAGCGAAGATCCTCAAAGAATTTAACAATGATATTCGAGAGCTTGATAATTGGGTCAGCGAGCAGTTGTTGCGGCCACTCGCTAAGGTTTCTGGTTTAGAGGAAGCGTACCAAAGCTACACCGACTGGAAGGATCGCCAGTTCGACATCATCGAAGAACGCTTTACAGAGTGGCATGGTTATTGGAATGAAAAGCTACAGGAAGCAAAGGAGCAATTGCAAACGGCTGACGATTACGTCGATGATTTGGTGACCAAAGCAAAAGAGCCCCTTGACAGAAAAATCGAGCAAGCCGAACAGGCCGCGATCAGGGTCAAGACTTGGGTTGATACCTATATCGACGAAAAGAAAAAAGCAATCACACAGACGGCCATCGACAAAGTGAATGCACTGCCGAAACCGGCGGGTTTCGATCCGAAGGTCAAGGAGAATCTCATCCCGGTCTTCAACGACATTGCTAGCGATATTGCGGCCGTGGAAACTTTAATCCAAGATCCCGGCCAGGCGGGGGCTGTCATTGAAGATCGCATCGATTCGGTGAAGGAGCGTAATCCTTATGGGACCGTCAAACAGATCCAGCAAGACGCCAAAGACGCTGGCCAGACCGCCAATGGAGTCTTGGATGTCGTTGAAGAAAAGACAAAGCCCTTCGTCGCCAAAGCCAAAGAGACTGGTGGTAAGTTCTCCGACGCTTCAAAAGACGCCGGTGGTAAGGTTTCCAATTGGGTAAAGGATGCTGGAAAGAAGATACGTGAGAAACGCGATGACGCGTTGGACCAGGAAATCATTGCTTACAAGATCGAAACTGGTTTTAAAACATCGCTTAATCTAAGCAACGGATCGCTGTATCTTGACGCTCAGCTTGGGCCGGGGCTCGGTTACGATTCTCGCAAACTTAATGACGCACTCGAAGACGACGCGTCGATTCCCGATCTGCAGCCTGTTGAATTCATCAAAGGCGTGTTTGGGGCCGATCTGGTGGTTACCGACGAGTACGACCAGACACGTAACGCTCTCTATCAAGAATTCGGTGCTCAGAATGTCTTCTTTGCGACACGAAGATTCGTTGAATATTTCGGTGGTGAAACCGCGGCTGAGGTTGCCGTCGAGATCTACTTGACCGGAGGCGAGGGAGTCGAGGACGCAATTCGCGACTTCGGCGAACACATGCGATTGGAAATGAACGATCTACTCGCCTGGATCGAACGCAAAGCGGAGGATCAAGTCGAGGCTCTCGGTCCGATGCTTTTGAAATCCTTGATCCTTCAGCAACCCGTCCAATCACCGCACATCGAGCTGCGTTGGATGCCGATCAATTACAACTACGAAATTAAGGAGAAGCCGCTGACTGGCGAGTTGATCAAAGGCATCACCGGTGGCAGCAAGGGGAGCTTGGCGGAGTTGGTCGGTCGTGACGGATTGGACCTGGATTCGCCTCACCTTGGTTTCGCCTTGATTTGGCAAATCCCCGACGGCGTCGAACCCGAAGAATTGGGCGAAGCGATTGATACGGATGTTGCCGAGTTTGATTTTGACTTCTCCGGCGACCCAGATAGTGAAGATATCTTCAGCGGAGCGTCTATCGAAGGCGCCGTGGTCGATGTCGTTTTGAAACAGCTCGAAGAAGAAGGCGCATCGGAGGAGGTCATCGACGGCTTGGATGCGCTAGCCGGAGTCATTTTTGGTTCGGGAACTTTCGAACAAGCGTTTGCTCAGGTGATGACCAAACTGATGGACGAAGCGATCCGCGAGATGCTTCCCGGTGAGGCGGATCCTTACGTCACATTCATTCAGAATGAACTGAAGAAGTCAGATGGAGACGAATTCGTACTGGACCTCACTAATACCCCAATCGGTCAAAAAGTTGTCACATTTTTAGACAAGATTTCGTTCGGAAACCAAGGCAAAGCGACGCTCACTAAGCTAACGCTGAACCTCTCCACATTTGTCCTTCAGATGGACGGCGAGTTGTGCCACAAGCATTCTTGGGGGTCGATCGGAGATCTGGCAGAAAACGTTTCGGATCTTTTCAATGGTTAGGTACACTCGGGAGTTCAGTGAGTCGGTCAATATTGTTCCAGGGTAGAGCATAGATGTAAGATGCCGAATTCTTCGAGCACATATTCGGACCCAAGCTGTGACGGGGAGATCAAAAGGGACCAGTGATGGGCGTTTGAAAGTCCCCCACCTTGTGAGGGGGTTAGTCGAACTACGGTTGCCCGTTTTGCATCGTGCGAAGCGGAGCACCGTAGGCCGTGGCCAATCATTTGAGCGTGACCAAGTCCAATGCCATCAAAAATTTACATCGTTATGATCTGTCCCAACGTGAGATCGCCGAGACGCTGAGTGTCGACCGCAAGACCGTCCGCAGGCATTTGGCCGGCGAATCCCAAAACCCGTTAGACCCGCAAACGAGTGGCCGGTTTTGCCCGAAAAATGACGTAAATGCTGGTCAATACGGCAGCGTGGATTCAGGCGGAAGCGGAACCTTGTTGGCTTTACGCCACTGTGACAGTTCCATTCGCATCGACTCAGCCAGTTCCCTATTCGATTCCGCAAGATTGTTTTGCTCTGCGGGATCTTCTTTCAGGTTGTAAAGTTCCAGACGCCCGTCCTTGAGAAACTGAATCAGCTTGTGGTCATTTTTGCGAATGACTGAACATGTGCCATGTTTGTATTGGCTCGCGATGTGCCAAAACAATGGCCGATCGGCGAGTGAGTCGTCCGTTCCCTGCAGCAAGGGTGCGAGCGAATTTCCGTCGAGTGTTCCTTCGTGGTTCGTGACGTGGGCGACGTCCAAGAACGTGGGAAACCAATCAAGCCCACAGATCGGAGTGTCCGTTCGCCCCGGCCGCACTTTCCCCGGGTGACTGACCAGAGTGGGAACTCGAATGCCGCCTTCGTAAATCTCACCCTTGGCGCCTCGCAATTGGTTGTTGGTGCTGTACATCGGATGCTGGCCATTGTCGGACGTAAAAACGATCATCGTGTTGTCGCGAATCCCGGCGTCATCGAGAAACTGGACCAGCCGCCCCACGTTTTGATCCATCGACTCGACCACCGTGGCATACTTCGCCATCGCTTCGCGCTTCTTTCTAAGTCCCTGGCCGGTGTTTGGATCACCGTCCTTATTCATGTACTTGGCGAACAGCGCTTCGCTGCGGATTCGGATGGGACGGTGAACTGCGTAGAAGTGCAGATTGACGAAGAACGGTCCATCCTGGTGTCGCTTCATGAACGCGATGGCGTCATCAGTCAGCCGATCGGTCAGCCAGCGATCGTCCTTCCGATGTTCGATAAACGGATTACTGAACGGTGCCCAATAGCCGCCGGCCTCGCTCTTGTATCCGCCCTCCTCAAATGCCGGATCACCACGAAACGTGCCGCCGACGTTCTTCAGAAAGCCGCGGCCTTCTGGATAGAACTTCTTGATCGCAGGCTGTTTGTGATCCTCGACCCAACTGAAGTCACCTGGATTGGGCTGCGTCAGTTTGCGGTCCAGCGGAAACTTCATGGCCAGTTCTCGCCTGGGGTACGGGCCAACGATGTGCCATTTGCCAAGATGGATGGACTTGTACCCCGCCTTCGCAAGAGGCTCGGCGTAAACCGGATGGTCATGAGTGACCGTCCAACGGGAGAAGATATTTTCGTCGGCCGTGCCCTTCTCCAGAACGGGAACGGTGTAGACACCTGTGCGGAATGACTGTCTGCCAGTGAACAGTGCTGTTCGCGACGGAGAACACGTCGGATACATGTACGCGTATTCAAAAACCAGACTGTCCTTCGACAGTGCATCCAGGGCGGGAGTTTCAAACCATCTGCAACCGTTAAACCCGACGTCTGCATACCCCAGATCGTCCGCCATAATGAACACAATGTTCGGCGGTGTGGCAATGTCGTTCGCTGCCGCGAAAGGCGCAGAGAACGGTACAGACAGCATGACGACCAGCAACTGTATGAATTCGATGTTGGACGGTCGGTGGAAAGGCATGTGCAAACCTGATTCGGGATATCCTGAAAAACGGGTGGATGCGCTCTGAACGTCGGACGACAACGGCGAGTCTCAAAACCATGTGATCGCTTCATTCAAGCCGGCCGCCTGAGGTGTCTCCATCGCCAGGCGACTCGTGCAAATTCTTACACAAAATGATTCAGAATGCCGTGACAAACAGCAGAAATGTGAGGCCTGCCCCCGGGAAGCCCTCCCCAACAAACTGGCGTCGTTGGTTTCTGCGGCCTTCAAGCCGGCGACCGGCACGACGTTAATCGCCATTATGGAAAGGCACCATGGGCACCATTTGCGCAAACGATTTTTTAGGAAATCGCCAACATAGATTAGATACTCGAACGGCAAGTCATCAGCGTCAATCTCACGAAGCGCATCACCGACGGTGCTGTAGATGACGTTTTGTTCGTTCTGTACCCCCGCTTGCTCGACAACGGCCAAGGGCGTGTCCGGTGCGTAGTTGATCGCAAGCCTTTCGACAAAATCCCTAAACTCCGCACGCATCGTAAACAGCACCATCGTGTTGCGATGAACGGATAGTTTTTCGATCGTGTCGTCGGTCTTGATCCAGTCACCGGCGGTCAAAGTGACACTCTTGGTACGCCCACCGGACGTGATCCCGGCACCAATCGCAGCGTTGGCGGCATTGAACGAACTCAGGCCAGGGATCACTTGCGGCTTCAAGTCTTCAAACTCTTTGAGCATCCATGTGCGTGGGCCATAGATCATGGGCTCCCCGCTATCGAGCACTGCGACAGTTTTTCCCGCCGCAACGGCATCCCGCACCAAGCGGACAAGCTTCACCCGTTTGGCTTGGTAGGCTTCTGCCCGTTGACGATCTTCTCCTTCATACAGAAACGGATCTCGACTGAAAAACGGTATCATGTCGGAAAACTCACTATGAACTTCTTTGCCTTTTAGAGACTCACGGAGCATTTCAGCGTGATGCTTTCGACAAAGGATCAGGTCGGATTTTTTGATGGTGTCGACGGCGCGCAACGTCATCAAATCTGCGTCACCCGGGCCCAGTCCAACGAGATAAAACTGGGTTGGCTGAGCTTCGTTCCCATGGCACTGAGACCCATCCAAAGTTTGGACCATTGCAATGGCTAGCAGTGTGAGCAGCACGCTCACCGAAACAGTCGTTCTAGACTTTTTCCGGAATAACCCTTTCGAATCTCAAAGTAACTCGAGCGGCCCCCATGGGGCAGCCCGAACGGCACGGACTCACGAAGGACCATGAGTACCGCCCACTTGCACCAAGTCTTTATCATTCAAGAGCGCAAAAAAACTTCACCGATTAACAACAGGCACTGTACACACGCATTCACCGGTGCGGTGGCCGAGGTGGGCAACAGCAAAGCTCAAACCATCAAACGCCGAATCAGCGGCGTTGGCAATTTCGACAACGACAAGAATGTAATCGATTTGTCCACTGTGTCGGACTCGATCTTTACCCCCACCGGACTGTGTTTGAATCTATCCCGCCCGGTTAACTTTCGACAATAACACATTGTCTTCACCACTGCGGAAGGGTAAGGGCGGATCCGACAAAGGGTCGTGCTGGGCAAGCAAGCCAACGCGATCGAGCTACGCTATGGAAACAATCGAACCGGATCAGCAATTTGACTTCGATTGGTGATTGCCAACATTCTTGACGAAGCGGAAGTGCCAAAGTGACCGGCTTCCGATCCTTTTCCTGCCCGGCGTTCGCCGTCAGGGCCCCTGGGCGGCGAGGTTTTGACTTCGAGCCAAGATGATCACGGCGCTGTGAAGACTTGCGATTGCCGGTTCGGCGAATGAACTATCGCGCCGACTCGTGCAATTTTGCCGCTTGATGGTTGACCTGCTGAAGAACCTCCGTCCATTGTTTGTGCGGCTGTTCAAAGGGGTCGAGGAAACCATTTTCATTGCGTGGAGAGTCGCCGCGTTCGGCGGCATCCCACTGTTCCAGATAGCCACAGTGATGCCAGCCGACGTAGTACGGGGTGGACATCATGCCACGCAGCATGTCTTCGTAGAGCGAGGCAACTTCTTCCACAGATGTCGCCCCCGTGCGGAAACCTTTCACACCCCACAGTTGCTGGTTCGAACCCGCGTAGCCGAAACAACCGTCGCCGTTGAAGATTGGCTTTCCCGTAGCCTGGTAAATCATGTCCGTCAGCTGTTTGTCCCTTTCCCAAGGCCCATAAGCTTGCACACAGACGACGTCGACGTGCTCTCTGATCGCCGGCAAAACAAAGTCGTGGTGCCACATCACCATGTTTTTGTCGCCAAGAATCAGATGATTCGGGTCGTGCCTGCGAATGATCTCTTCGTGCATGGCGTACCACTGCTTGGCGATGATCGGCATGAATGACGCCATATCCTTCTTGGCGGATGCCACATCGTTCGGATGGGTCCAGTCCACCTGACGAGCCAGTTCGTCCCATGAGATCCCGTACGTGGGACTGATCGGCATCCCCCATGCTTTCGCAGCCGCTTCTGCGTCCGGGTAACGGGAAGCCAGGTGTTCCAGCCACTTTCGTTTCCCCGGCGACGATTCGCCGAGCGGAAGGATCGCATTGATCCACGGATAGATCATGGTCGTATCGTTCTTTTCCGCCTGCTCGGCACGCCCCATGACCCAACTGGGCACGTCGGTGTACAGATAGCCGATCAAGTTGCGTTGGTCCTGATGGAGCGTGGTGACCTGCTCGACGCGTCTTTCGACGAACGCGCGGAAGTCGGCCGAGAACACATCAGGTCGCGGGCCACGTCCGAGACGTTGTTGCCAACCGGCCAGCGGGGCCGTATCGAGCGACGCGATGTAGTAAATCTGCTGTTGGTACAGCCGAGGATCGATGGCCGGATGCGTATGTTTACCAAAGGTATTGAAGCCAAGACTTTGCGACACTTCGACCTGAGCGTTGATCCACTTTTTGGCCGCGTCACCATGGGTGTTGAAATGGCCATCGGCATCGACCATATCGGCCCCATACTTTCTCAGGGTGGCTGACTTGTTATAGGGAGCCAGCCACAGGTGCGGTTCAATGTGATTGACGCCGATACTGACAAACTTCTCCCCCTCGGCGTTCACAAACCACCAAACACCATCGATCTGTTCAACATGGATGTAGCCCGTTGCTCGCTGAGCGAAACACGGAACGCACAGAAAAGTGGCAAGCAAAAAGGGCAGAACGTTCTTCATGAATTTGATTCCCAAATGGCCTGGCGGATGGGGGTCAAAGCAATACGTTGCTTTCTCGATCCCAAAGATGGGACGGTCAGTCACGGACCAACGCTTCACTACCGCCCCTTTCTGACACTGTGTTCCTTCCACTTGTCGAACAAGAATTCATGAAGTTGATTCAGTTCATCCGGCGAGGCGGGGTTCCTGACGTGCTCGTAGACTGAATGATTCATCTTCGTGACGGTCTCAATCAACGTCTGTCTGGGCTCGCCACGGAGTGAGTAAAATCCGTTCTGATTGTTCTTGGCCAACGTGTTTCCGCCCTGGTCGTACATGCAAGCACAATAGGTCACGCCCAAGACCTGCGGATCTTTGAAGTGCCGCATCAGGTTCGCGGCATACACTTCGGCACGTGCATCGTGTGACACCAATCCGGCGTGCAAACTGCCCTTTCCACCTGGATAGTGGAAGCCAAAATACTCATCGGAAAAGATGATCGGCAAACCGGTCGCTTTGCCAATTTCGTTGACCGAAATGAACTCGTTGACGTGTTGCGGGGCGATCATGTCCACGTACGGTGCGGCCCTTTTCCAAGAATCCATCGACAAAGCCCATTCTTTGATGAACGAGCCAAGGATCAAGTGATTGGTATCGAATCGCCGAATCGCAGAGTGCCCCAGTTTGTATAGTGAAACGCACATGTGAGAGACGATTGCTTCAAAATCCGCCAGCTTTCGTTCATCCAAGGACTTGCCGACAATCGGGAAATTGCGGCGTTCGTACTGTTTATCGTACGTCAGACAATAAGTCGACTTCAGCTCCGCCATGTCTTTCAGTGACGTGCCGTAGACCTCGTTGAACTTCTCGGCATCGCCCTGGTATCGCTGGATCAACAGATCGCAAAGCACCTCGCGGCCAGGGCTTCCCGGCGGCAGCGAGAAGTGATGATTGACCCATTCGTCGGATTTGTTAAACGCCCCGAAACCGTAGTAATACCCCATGCACAATGGATCGTCTTTGTAACGTGTACACACTTGTGCTGCGCGAGAGCGAATCAGTTGCTCGTAGTCTGGATCAAAGATGTCCGGAAGCGTTTCGCCGTCAACAAACTCCCAGGGGTGCTTCAACAAGATCACACCCACGGAAAAGGGAAAGTTGGCTTCCCGGAAAAGCGTCTCTGCTTTCTCGACGTCGACGAACCCGTTCAAATTCCGTTCCGGGCTGGTCGCACTTCCCAAAGCACAGTTGAATCCCATCTCGCGCGCCTTTGCAAACGAACCTTTCAGCCAAGCATCAGCGTCGCCATCGTAGATATTCCGGCAGGCGAGATCGCTTTCCCCGGATAGCATGTGGCTGAGTGCGACCGCAAAAAACCCGTTGCCATCAGGGGTGATGAACCAATTGCGTCCGTCAATCTGTTCGATATGAAAGAATCCTGTGGCCTTCCCTTTGATGGCAGTCGTGCCGCCGTACTGGTCCAGCCCGCTCGTGACAGGTTCCGTGGCAGCGGCATGATTCGCAAACGCCACAGCTATCAATAACAACAAAACTCGGGGCATTGGAATTCCTCGGCAGAGGTCGTCGTGGTCGAAAGGGAGAGACAATCAGCGGTGTGTTGCGAGCCAAACACGGACCGCCACTATTGGCCGGAATCAAACTTGATTCGAGTGATTGAATAGGGTGGCAACACGATGGACTGATTTGGCGGTGCGATCCAAGTAGTGGATTCACAACGCTCAAGGTTCTGTGCGGATACTGCCAGTGGTTGGCCATCGACATGGCTCAACTGCAAAACGTCTTTCAATCGCACGGCATTGTTGCCGGCCATGACGACGGGCTGCTCAATCTTGTAGGCGTTGTCAAGGCGATTGGCGATGATCAAGTATCCGGCGGAATCTTTCATCATCACCGTGGCATCGACGTCATCTTCTGCCCCGTCAACAGTTACGGCGTGGACGGAATCGGATTGGCGAATCGCATCCTTGAACAAGCTAAAATGCGTATAGGGCAGGTGTGGGTGCTCACCGATCCCCTGTATGCCACCTGTAAAATCAAAGAAGTGCTGGAACGAGTGCCAATGTGCGACCGTCACCGACGGATGGTTGATGAACCGCATCAGCATGACGTCAGCATGAAGTGCTCCCAGATGCGAGTCACGCAGCTTGTACTGCTTGAGTGTGCCGCCGAAACCTCCGACGCCATATTCGGTCATCCAAAGTTTCTTTTTCGGAAACAGCCGATTCAGATGTGCCAGCGTCTTATTAAATCGCAGCGTCAGGTATTCGTCGCACTGATGGTAACCTTCCAGATAGGGAATAAAATCCTCCGGTTCTGTTTGACCGCTCATTTCGGTCAGCGAATACATATGCATAACAACGGCGTCAAAAAACTCTTTTCCCTTTAGTTCTTTGATCCAGCCGTAGGGGTGATCGGCTCTGGCAGATCGCTTTTCCGTCAGAAAATCAAGATCCTGGTACAAGTGAGTTGGAACCAGAACTCCGATTTCTGTATCCGGCAGTTCTTTGCGAATCACGGCGGTGATTCTTTGAGCGCGCTGCACGTACTGAGTCGCAGATGGGAACGCCCAGTTGTAACTGTCGTAGAAGACTTCGTTTCCGATTTCGATTCGAGCGACTTGGTGGCCTTCGCGTCCAAGACTTTCGATCCAAGCTCGGTTCTGTTCAAACGTTTGGGTGCACACATTCAATACAAGACTGTATGCCACGTCGTTCTGTTTCACCCACTTCAGGTACTGATCGGGAACGCGGCCCGCACCATCGGTGAACTTGTGAATTCGCGCATTGTGGCCGGAGTAATCACGCGTGGACGGGGAATCGTCGTCAAAATAGCCCGTGGACGGGTTATAGAAATTTGATCCGGTCCCGCCTGGGAACCGAAAAAACGGTTTGCCCGCTTCGTTGTATCGAGCGGCATAGGCGGGATGGTCGAACCAAACGGGACGAAAGATGCACTCGTTATTCGCGCCGTAGAGATCCTGCGACAACGCGTGTTGGCGATTGGGATTGATCGAGAGCTGAATCGTCGCGGGGTCGACTTGGTCTGCGTAAACTCCGTAAATGAACTGGGTGAACGAGGCCAGAACCACAAGACTGTTAACAAAGTGATTTCGTTGCATTGATAAACACGAGGGTAGATCGATCGGGATTGCGTCGGCATGGGGCCCAGAATTTTTCCGGTGGTGCCAGCTTCGGACCAACGACAAACGGATGCATGAACGAATGAGTGGTCCCGCTACTCAAATTTCATGAGATGCTTTTCCAACTTTTCTTGTTTCAGACGCATCTTCTGTTTTTCGCGGCCAGTCAATCGTCGTGATGGATCTTCGTGAAACGAATGCGGACCGCCGACGTCGGTGCGGGCAAATCGTTTCAAGACCTCATCGATCATCGCTTTTTCCGCTTGCTGCGGTGGTGAGAGAGCGTCGAGGTTTTCGATGGGCGGAAAGGAATCCAGGTCGTGTGGAAGGTCACTGCAGTCCCACCAGTCGCCTTTTCCATCGCGTAGCAAGAGGTGGCCGCGGACCATCTGGCGGTTTCCCTTGTAGGCGTAGATCCAATCGCGATGATCGGGTGTTTGTTTCGTCAGATACGGCCACAGGCTGGTGCCGTTCAACTCATATTCATCGAATGACGGCAAGTCCGCCCCCATGATTTCGGCCAGTGTTGGCAGCAGGTCGGACAGATCGGAAAGAATGTCCTGCTTGCCTTGAACGAACTGCGGCTGTCCGGGAGCGTAAATGATGAGAGGGACGTGCAGACTACGTTGCTTTTCGACCGAGGCCTTCCAGCCTTTGGTACCGTTGTCTGAAGTAAAAATGACGACGGTGTTTTCCAACTCGCCAATCTGCTTGAGCTTCTCAAGGTACTGCCACAATTGGAAATCCAGATATTCGATCTGAAACTTCAGCTCGTCCGGTGTGATGTTCTCTTTTTCATAGGTCGTACTTAGCTTGTCAGTCGGGCCATTGGCCGTGATCTTCGGTCGGTGACGCGTATACGTTCTCGTATCGGCGTTCCAGGTCAATCGGGGTGTCCCGGGCCAAGTCATGTTGTGTCGTGGGCTGGCCATATCGACGGCCTGATGGCCCAAGTGTGAGGTGTGGTAGACGAAAAACGGTTTGCCCTGCTGTTTGGATCGCTCCATGAATTCCAGGATGTGATCCATTTCAATGTCAGGTCCGTAATCGCTGATTGCGGTTTCCTGCCACGTGAACGACGTGCCGGGATGGTCGGGGTGATTCGCGACTTGCACCTCCGGCCACCACAGAAATGAATCTGAATTCCAGAATTCTTTGTTCTTCAGGTTTCGAAAGTGATCGAACGGGCTCGTGCCGCGAACCTCAGGTTCACCCGGCGTGAAAACTCCTTCATCAAAACCGAATCGCGTGTAACTTGAACCGGTCGTGACGTGCGTTTTGCCGACCCAAATCGATCGGTAACCGGCTTTCTTGGCCAATTGCCCGATCGTCAACGGCGAGCTATCAGCGATCGGATAGATCCCACCGCGTTTGGATTTCCCAAATTCGCCATTGTCCCACCATTTCGTCAAATGTGCGTATCGACCGCTCATCACCATTGCACGGGTGGGCATGCAAACGGTCGATGACCAAGCAGTGTTGATGTAGCAGCCTTCGGTTGCCAAGCGATCGATGACCGGAGTGACAGCAGGCTGGCCATAGCATGTGGTCGAACCGTAGATCGGAAAGTCGCGAGCACTGATGTCGTCCGCCATCACCACGATGACGTTAGGGCGCTGGTCCGCCGCGTCCAGCGCGGTCATCGCAGCAAGAATGCAGAAGAATTGGATCATGGCAGTCTGAACGTTCCTGGTCGTCGCGAGTCGTGTCGTCGATGGATAATGTCGTGAAGCGGAACTTTGTTAACCTGCAAAGCGATCGAAAAAACCAACAACGGACGTCAACAGTACAGGACCAGCACGAAATTGGGTTCCGGCGACTGACTGACGAATCGTCGCATGGCCGGTGCCAAGATTCGGGCGAACGAACCAGGCAATCGCAATTGTGGTGCCGTAGCGAAGCGATCGTTTGCCGATCGGAGGTGGGAATTCGAAACCTCTTTCTGAACTTGCCGGCCCAGCAGATCCGGAACGGGCCAGTCAGGATTCCGATGGGCGGCGGATGCGAACATCATGGGACGTTTCCAAAGGCTCCAAGATTGGCTTGGACACGCGATAGGACCGATCACCTGGTTTACAAATCGCAGGTTGACGACATTTCCAGCTTGAAACCAGAACTTTACCCGACGCTCCTTGCCCATCATGAATCGACGCCCATCATGAATCGACGTTGCCTCGCGACTTTTGTGGCCTTTGCTGCCCACTTTCTTGCAGTGACCTGCCAGGCGCATGTGCCGCATGACATCATCTATTCGCTAGACGTCAGCCCCACGTTCCAAAACGACGGGTTGGTTTTCGCCTCATCGACGCAATTCGGTGAAGCACATTTGATGTCGTCCAATTTTGGCGAAACGTTTTCAGAATCCCACGCGGGGATGCAGCAGACGCTGGTCACTGGCCACACGTTCTCGCCAAATTTCTCGACGGATGGCATCGTCTACATGGTGACTCACCAAGGCTACTACAAGTCCGTCGATCGCGGTCGAAACTGGGAAAAACAGAAAGACTTCGCTGACGAACAAGTCTTGTCGATCTGCTTTGCAAACGACGAAACCAGCATCTACGTGCTGACACGAAACGGGTTGCACCGAATCGGGCCGGACGGCTTGCAGTCGGTGGACGGTTATCCGCACCAAAACGACGTTTCCCCATCAGACGTCACCTTTGGAAAACTGCAGCGTGTCGGAGATCGATTGTTCGTCCACCAGGTGTTCTACGAGACACCCAAACGAAAGAACGGGATGGATCTGGTCGACTACCGGACGGGAACGGTCCACGTGTTGGACACGGATCGAGGCGAATGGGATTCAGTGGGGGATCTTTTCGCGTCGAAAGTGATCACCGATTTTGATGTGTCCGCAGACGGTCATACCGCGCTGATTGCGTTGAAGGACGGAACGGTCCACAGCTCGGTCGACCAATGCCAGACGTGGACCCAAGTCTTTTCGCGCAAAGACGATTTCGTCTGCAAGCTGAAAATGTCGCCTGATTTTTCCGACGACCAAACCATCGCGTGTGGAACGGCGAAAGGATTCGTCTTCCTTTCACAGAACGGTGGCGACGAATGGACGGTGCGTTCCAACGGGCTGAGTCGTTGGGTTCATCATGTGAACATCCTGATCAATCAGATCGCTTTTTCGCCAAACTACCGAAATGACAAGACGATCTTTCTGGGCAAGACGACTGGGGTGTACAAGACGACGGACAGCGGAAAGTTTTGGCGGCACATCAACGTTTGGAACCCGAAGTGGGGATACTTCGTCTATCCCGCACCGGGGGAACCGTCACGTGACGTCTTTGCTGCGACGTACAACGGCGGGATCTATCGCTCGCACGACAACGGAATGACATGGAGCAGCGCCAATATCGGCATCACATCCGCTTTCGCCAACGGCATGGAACTGTCGCCGAACTACGAAGTCGACAAGACGATCTTTGTCCTGGACATCGCCACCGGGCTCTATCGGTCCGCGGATGCTGGCCGGTCATGGTCGCACGTCGTGCAGGCCGATACGGCCAAAGTGATTGGCAAGCCGGTGCTGTATCGCAAAATGGGCGTTTCACCCGATTTTGCCGACGATGGGCTGATCTTTCTTTTCTCAGTACCGCGACGGATTCTAGGTGTACCGGAAAAGCACGTTTGGAGATTCAACGACAAGACCAAAAAACTTTCGCAGCTTTCGATCGGGAAAAGCAATAATTACATCAATCGATTTGCGTTCACACCGCGGGGATCAAAACAAAAGCTGGTTTTCGCTGCCACGGCACAGGGCATCTTTCGATCCCAAGACGCCGGCGAATCGTGGACACAGGTTTCACCAATCGGATCACAGAAACTGTTCGTCTCGCCCGACTTTGATGAAGACGGATTGGTCTATTCCATGGACGCCGGCGGACGGTTACACCGATCGGTCGACGAGGGGCAAACGTTCGAGCCGACCAAACTGGGACTTGACGGCAAGTACATCGACAACCTGACCTTCTCGCCGCGCTATGCCGACGACCAAACTCTGTTCGCATCCACCTTTGGCGAAGGCGTATTCCGATCCCAAGACGCCGGCAGAACGTGGAGCCACTTTGGTCTGAGAGGGAAATGGCTGTATAGCGGTCCGGCGTTCTCGAGCGGTGACGGCGACGATTCTGTGTTCTTCGCCCCGACTGTCGATGGCATCTATCGTTCGACCGATGATGGTCGATCCTGGAGCAATGTCTTGCGAACGATTCAGCGACTGCCGAAAGTGCCGTTGCTGATGCTGCGCGATCCGAACGGGAAAGAGATCCCGCTGACGTTTGGTACGCCGGAAGAGATGAAACGCTACGACGCGTACGACGCGGAAGTGGGCGACGTGATCTTTGCAAGAACGCCAAACCTTTTCCAGAAGATCAAGAGTCCGCATGCATATCTGGCGTCGTACTACAAGTTCCGCGCCACCCCCGGTTACGCCATCGAGATCCATTTTTACGGCACGGGGGTCGAGTACAAATGCGTGCAGAGTGCTGACTTGGGAATCGTTGACATCGAACTGGATGGCAAACCGCAGGGACAGTTTGACCTTTACAGCGAACGTGATCGGTTCGACGTTACAGGTTACGAACGACAAGACCTGAAGCAGGACTATCACGTGCTTCGGATCGTCGCGACCGGAGAAAAGAACCAGGAATCAAGCGGAACGGCGATGACGTTTAACGCGGCCAACATCACAAACGATTAAGTACGTCTACTCACTCGGACGCATTTGACACGCAACCGCAGGCATTGTGGTCTTACGCCGGCCAGAGCCAGGGAATCACAGCACTACCAGCGTCTGACGTCGATCGTTACCGAAAGTCTGGCACTGCCCTATCAGGATCCCTGGCACACCACGGAATGCTTCGGACAGTGAAATCGGAAGAATCGAAAAGTCCAAAGAACGATGAACTCAGAAAGCGATGACGAAACGGTCCAAGTGTTCTCTCGCCTGTTGGTTGCCAACCAGCGGCGCATCTATGGATTCATTCTTACGCTGGTCCACGACCGTGCTGCTGCCGAAGACATTCTTCAGGATGTCAGCGCATTGCTGTGGCAAAAGTTTGACAAATTTGAACGCGGCACCGATTTCGCCGCGTGGGGAATGGCCGTTTCTCGATTGACAATATTGAACTGGAGACGAAAACAAAAGTCTGTGCCA
The DNA here is from genome assembly GCF_012290005.1 of Crateriforma spongiae. Taxonomy (NCBI): domain Bacteria; kingdom Pseudomonadati; phylum Planctomycetota; class Planctomycetia; order Pirellulales; family Pirellulaceae; genus Crateriforma; species Crateriforma spongiae. The sequence goes on along the minus strand of NZ_JAAXMS010000005.1, from coordinate 370,603 downwards.
CTTCCGCTGGACGATCAGCAATTCTCGTTGCTGGCCGACGAAGCGGTCGCGGTCAGCTGTGAGGCCGATGCAAGACACGATGCGATGCAGCGTTGCCTGCAAAAGGTCGATCCGTCGGGACGCGAGTTGCTGACCGCGAGATTTGAGATGGCGCAAAGCGTTACATCCATTGCCGATCAACTTGGACGTAGCCGAGTCGCGATCTACAAGAGGCTGAATCGAATTCAATCGATGCTACTTGATTGCATCAATGAAACACTTCGAACCGAGGGCGTGCAATGAGTCAGTCCACTGGTGATTGGAATCGATTCGATGAACTTGTCGGATCGCTCCGCGAAGACGATCTATCGAATGATCAGTCCGCTGAATTGCAGCACTTGTTGGATTCCAAACCCGGGGCGCGTCGACGATTCGCGGAGCTGATGCAATTGACCGCGATGCTTAGCGATGACGCTCCGTCCGGCAGTTCGGCTGCAATACCTTTCGCTTCGCCTAAACTTGCCCAGAAACCAACCAATCCATGGAATCGGCCAGCTGTTGCGATGGCGCTGGCGGTTTGTGCCACAATTCTGTTGATCGTGTTTTGGCCCGGCGATCCGGACAGGCCAGCCGAGTCGCTTGCCACTGAACTGCTGGACGAAGGCGTTGCCGTCGTCACGCAAAGTTACGACGCGCGTTGGTCCGGTCAAATCCAACTGGCCATGGGATCCAGTGTTTCGCCCGGCAGGGTCACGTTGGAATCAGGGCTCATTCAACTTGAATTCTATCGCGGAGCGGTGCTGGTGGTGGAAGGCCCGGCGGAGTTGGAATTTATCAGTGCCGACCGTCTAATTTGTCATCGTGGACGACTGCGGGCTCGTGTTCCACCGCAAGCGGAGGGATTCACCGTGCTTTCGCCCAAAGTGGAGCTTGTGGATCTGGGCACGGAGTTTGGAATGGATGTGGCCAGCGATGGCAGTGCATCGGTTCATGTATTCGACGGCAAGGTTGAACTGTACAAGTCGGGCACGCATCGTGCTTTGGCAACGCGATTGGAATTTGGCGAAAACGAGAGCGCTGTCATTGAGGCCGACGGCGAGATTGTTCAGTCGCAGGATGCTGCGGTCGACTTTGTTTCCACCTCAAAGCTTTCCGAACTATCAGGCATGCGAGACGCCGCTCGACTGAGGCAATGGCAGGTTGGCCAATCGCAGAAGTCGAATGACCCAAGAGTGATCCTGCATTATGGCTTTGCCAAAGAAGAGCCATCGGGGCGCATGTTGCAAAGCCATCTTGCCCAACGTGGAAAGCGTGATGGTGCAATCATCGGTTGCCGCTGGACCGAAGGTCGCTGGCCCGGCAAGGACGCATTGGAATTCAAGCACCCCGGTGACCGAATTCGTTTGCAGATTCCTGGCCAATACGATTCCCTGACTTACTCGGCATGGGTCCGAATCGACGGCCTCGACCGTCCTTTCATCGCCTTGATGCTGACCAACGGCTATGAAGTTGGTGAAGCGCACTGGCAAATGCGTAACGATGGACGGCTGCTGTTGGGTGTCAAAACTCCCGATGGCCACGTCGCCTACGACTCGAAACCGATTCTTAACATCAAGCACCTGGGACGCTGGACGCACTTGGCCACGGTGTACGACAGTCGGGCTCGGAAGGTGAGCCACTTTATCAACGGAAGCCGTGTCGGATCATCGCCGATCCAAACGGAGAACTTCAAGCTGCGTTTCGGGGAAACCGAGATCGGAAACTGGGGTACGCCGATGGAGTACAGCCCTCAAAAGATCCGCAACTTCAACGGCAAAATCGACGAGTTGACCCTGTTCGACGCTGCGTTATCGCAGGCAGAAATTCAATCGCTTTACCAGAGCGGACGTCCCTGACGTAGCGATTGAGCCGTTTCGAATACTGCGTTGTGTCGGCGTGCTGCGTTGCGTCCGTCTTTGCATTCGAGCTTCGAGGGCCAATCGGTCCTGATCATTGGCAAGCGATCTTGAAACGCCCCGCCTGTGCTGGCACCCTCAGTCAGCGTTTCTTTCGGACGCTTTTCGGGGGAGAGTGGATGTACCGCTACCGGAATTGGGTGCTGTTCTGCTTAGGTAGAAGAAGTTGAAAGAAACTTCGAAACGATAGACACGACAATGATCCGACCGGACGATACCGATCTTTCCCAGCGAAACGCCGCGACCGATTCAAAATGCCCGGCGACTCCCGCGACGTACCCCGACGATCTTCACGCATCACCGAGTGGCTGCTGCGGGTCAGATGCAAACAAACCCGAACAGCCAAAACCACTCTCCGTCTTGCCGACGACATCATGTTGTAGTGATTCGACCAGCCGCGGCGTCGCAAGTCCCAGTGTTTGCAAACCCGAAGTTCACAAACCCGACCCCGAGTTGTCGAAACCACTTTGCAATGTCAATCAATCACTTCCGATCGTTGTGATCGGTGCCGGGCCGGTGGGACTTGCCGCGGCCGCCAATTTGGTGCAGTACCAGCAAGATTTTCTTGTGCTGGAAGCCGGCCCACGAGTGGCAGCCAGCATGTCAGGTTGGCGGCATGTCCGACTGTTCACTCCCTGGTCCTATTTGATTGCCCCCGCAGGCCGCCGACTGTTGGAACGACAAGGCGATTGGTCCGAGCCGGATGCCGACCGCGTCCCCTTTGCCGGGGAATTGATTGACGGCTATTTGGATCCGCTTTCCAAGGTCCCGGACATCGCGGCGAAGATCAAGCTGAATCACAAAGTCATCTCGGTCTCACGTGAAGGCCACGATCTGATGAAAGACGGCCGACGCGACGAGGCACCGTTCTTGATCGTGGTCGACAGTCCCGACGGTCCCAAACGTTTTCGTGCTCGAGCGGTGGTCGATGCGTCGGGGACATGGACGAACCCGAATCCGCTGGGTTCCGGCGGCATTCCGGCCGACGGCGAACAGCAGGCACAAGACCGCATTCAATATGGAATGCCCGATATCTTGGGTGGAGATCGCGATCGGTATGCCGGCAAACGGGTGCTTGTCGTCGGTTCCGGACACTCCGCGACCGGCAATGTTTTGCATCTGTTGAAACTGGCTGATGATTTCCCGGCGACACAGATTGCTTGGGGCATTCGTCGTCGAAATCCGGCCAAGTTGTGGGGCGGCGGATCGGACGACGAAATCGCTGCACGTGGTCAGTTGGGAACGCTTGCCAAAGAAGCCGTGGACCAAGGAAATGTGACTTTGTTGACCGGCCTGTCCGTCGTGGCATTGCATCGCCGCGAAAGTGGCCTGGAAATCATCGACGTCGATGGTCGATCGCGAATCGAAGTGGATGAGATCATCGTGGCGTCCGGTGCGCGCCCCGACTTGGCGATGCTTCGCGAACTGCGTCTGGAATTCGATCCGGCCACCGAAGCCACCAAAACGCTGGGCCCCCTGATCGATCCCAATCACCATCACTGTGGATCGGTGCCGCCGCACGGTGCCGCCGAACTGCGACATCCCGAGTCGGGTTTTTATTTGGCGGGAATGAAAAGTTATGGGCGGGCGCCGACTTTCTTGCTGGTGACCGGCTATGAACAGGTCCGATCGATCGTCGCCGAACTTTCCGGTGACCGCGAAGCGGCCCGAAACGTCGAACTGGTTCTGCCGGCCACCGGTGTCTGTTCTCTCGATTTATGCGAGCAAGAAGACGACTGTGGGCCGGCGGAATCATGCAGGCAACGCTAAGCATTCACATCGACCACGACCCGTCCTTTGACTTGTCCGTCAAGAATGTCTTCGCCCAACTGGGGAACATCCGCCAAAGTTGCCAGCCGGATAGTCGTTTCCACCTTGTCCATGGGTAGGTCTGTTGCGATCCGTTGCCAAGCACGAACGCGAGCATCAAATGGTTGCATCACACTGTCGATTCCCAACAAGTTGACACCGCGAAGCAAGAACGGAATCACGCTGGCAGGCAGCTTCGCGCCACCGGCTAGCCCGACCGCGGCGACTGACGCGCCGTATTTCATCTGCCCCAAGATGCGGGCCAACATTTCACCACCGACCGCGTCGACACAACCGGCCCAAGTTTCGGATTCCAACGGTCGCTTGGTCACGTGGTCCAATTCGCTGCGTTCGACGATACGTTTTGCCCCCAGTGACTTCAGATAGTCGGCGGTTTCCGGTCGGCCCGTCACCGCGGCAACTCCGTATCCCAGATGGCCCAAAATCGTTGTCGCAATGGACCCAACGCCGCCGGCGGCACCGGTGACCAAGACATCGCCCTGATCCGGCTTCAGACCGTGGTCTTCCAAGGCGATCACGGCCAGCATGGCCGCCATGCCGGCGGTGCCCACGGCCATGGCTTGCTTGGTCGACAAACCATCGGGCAAGGGCACCAGCCAATCCGCATTGACGCGAGCCTTTTGCGAAAATCCCCCCCAGTGGATTTCACCGACGCGCCACCCCGTTAGGACCACTTGATCGCCGGGTTTGTATCGCGAATCGCTGGACGCCTCGACGGTTCCGGCAAAGTCCACACCCGGCACGTGCGGGTATTGACGCACCAAGCCGTTTTTCGGTCGCAAACAGAGTCCGTCTTTATAGTTCACCGTCGTGTATTGGACCGCGACCGTCACGTCGCCTTCGGGTAACTGATCTTCGGTCAGATCTTGCACGGACACGTCGACGCTTTCGTCACCTGATTTTTCAACGACCACTGCTTTGAATGTCATACGTTTGGCTCAAGTGCTGGGATAAGAGGCGATGGGTTGGGATAGGACGGTGAAGGATGGTTTGTCGTCGGATTCGGTTTTGGGGACGGCAATCACTGGTTTGCAAGCGTTGTTGTTTTGCAAGCGCTGTGCCAGAATCCCCCCATGCCAATCCATGCGTTGATCCGGGCCGGATCGTGCTGGCGCTGGGCGTCGCGGGCGAACCGATTGCCCAGCGGCGAACAGGTGGCGAAACAGGAATGTCAGTATGTGCACAGAAGACGTCCACCGCGCGCGGCACTCGATCGGGCACGATTCGCCCGGGCGTGCCCACCATGCCGCCTCCACCCAACGGTCCCTCTGGATCCTGGGATCGTCTCGAGGCGCCGTATGTTTTCAAGTATGCTGCGCCGCCGCTTGGCGAATCGGGTTGTTCCGCGATTGTTAACGGCGGTGGATGAATCGCCGATTTGCCCCCCGGCGTTCAGGCCTTTTCCCTTTCGCGACAAGTTCGTTTCGGAATGGGGCGGAGCGACAAGCGAATCCGAAGACGTGACCCCGAATTAAACTTAGGATGGACTTTCGGTGCCACAGCACTTTGACATCATCGGTGACATCCATGGGCACGCCGATGCGTTGCGGATGTTGTTGCTGGATCTCGGGTATCATCCTCACGGTCATGGTTTTCGTCATCCGGATCGGCAAGCGTTGTTCGTCGGCGATTTGATTGATCGTGGACCCGAAATTGCCAATGCGATTCGAATCGTTCGCACGATGGTCGATGCCGGTGATGCGGTCGTGGTGATGGGCAATCACGAATTCAATGCCGTCGCATTTCACACGGCCGTTCCTGGCACCAAGGATCGGTGGTTCCGTGAACATTCGAGAAAGAATCAGAAGCAACACCAAGCCACATTGGACCAATTGTCCAACAGTGAATTGGCCGACGCGGTCGCATGGTTCCGGACGCTGCCCGTCGCCATCGAACAGAACGGGGTCCGAGTGGTGCATGCAGCTTGGCAAGATGACCAGATCGACGAAATTCGGCGGTCGTTGCAAACACGCGGAAGATTCACCGCGGAATTTTTCTTCGATGCCATGCAAACCGGCAGTGATCGACACGCCGCTATCGAAGACGTGTTGAAGGGACCAGAAATCAGAATGCCACCTGGACAACAGATCCGGGACAAGTCCGGGCATCCGCGAGACACGGTCCGAGTGAAATGGTACGAAGCCGCCAACGGCCGAACCTATCGTGGCTATCATCTAGGATCGGACGACGTTCCAGACATCGCCATCGCCCCGGGCGTCCTCAAAAATCAAGATGGATACCGGCCCGATGCACCGCCTGTCTTCGTGGGGCATTACTGGTTGACCGGCACGCCGACGCCGTTGGCGTCAAACGTGGTTTGCACAGATTACAGCGTGGCCAAAGGTGGAAAACTCGTGGCCTATCGATGGGACGGTGAATCCGTCTTGTCGGCAAAGAAGTTTCACTGGGTCCATTGATCCTCGGGCGTCAATGCCCGGGCGTCTGCGGCCGCTGAGTGACCTATTACGATCGAATGCTTTTCCAAACTACGATTCCCAACGCGATGCGGAAGACCCGCGGAAAATTCCCGGAAAGGAAAGTGATGCTTGATTGGATCAAGGTGGCCGGAAAACTGGCCTACGACCGCCCGACACGTGAGCGGTTGTTGGGTTATCGCCCCGTGGTCATCTGCCTGATCCAGTCGCTTCAGCGGGATGTTTTTCTTATGGTCAAGCCCGCGGCCGGACGAGGCGCATGGATGCCACCGCAAGAGGGTATTCCGCCAAACGTGTCCGTCGAGCAGGCAACAGCGCAGTGCATGGACGTGGAACTAGGCATTGGCAAACGACAGTTGCATTTCCGCCGATCGGTCTGGCTGGGTCGCAAGGCCATTCCCGAACGTGAAGGCAGTCGCGATGTCGAATTTTCCGTCCGTCCAATGCAAGGCAAAGCCTATTACGGGGCGCTAATCAAGGTGTCCGAAGATACGCCAATCGTTTGCAATCCGGCGGAGGTTGCCGATCATCGTTGGATGACCGTTGACGAAGTCCGGCAACAGTTGCCGAGCAACTCGATACGAAAACAACAGTTGCTTCATGTGCTGTTTGCAAAGCTGCTGCAGACGGAATTGTAGTTGCGACAGCCCAAGTGCTGCGGTGATTTGTCGGTTTTCGTGCGATGGTCAGCGTGAAGGTCCCATCACGACATACGGCCAGCTAGAATCGTCGCCGACGATCAAATCATCATCCATCGGTCGCGTCCTGGGTGATCTATCACGACTTGATCATTCGTACATCCAGCCGGGCGGATTGCTTTCGCAGAAGCCAACCGCAGACTTTTGACGCCTGTTCAGACGCCAGATCAATGACTCGTTGCCTACCCATCTTTTTCGCAATCACTTGCTTCACTTTGACAGCGAGTCCCTGGTCACATGCGGAATTCCAACACCCTGGAATCAGCCACACGGCTGATGACATTGCTTTCGTCAAAGCAAAACTGGCTTCCGGCCATCAGCCTTGGGCAGACGCGTGGAAAGACGTGCGGTCGTCGCGGTATGCCGATTTGAATTGGAACCCCACACCACATGCCCATGTCGAACGTGGGCCGTATAACCGACCGAACATCGGTTCATCCGATTTCAGTAATGACGCAAGTGCCGCCTATCGCCACGCCGTCCTGTGGGTATTGACCGACAATCGGGGCCATGCCGAAAAGTCCGCGGAAATTTTGAATGCGTGGTCCAGCACGCTGCGATCCGTGTCCAACCATGACGCGCGTTTGCTGATCGGGATGGAGGGCTATGAGTTTTGCAATGCGGCGGAATTGCTGAAGCACACCTGGGACGATTGGTCACCATCCGACCAAGATCGCTTTGCCCGCATGCTGCGTGAAGTGTTTTACCCAATCATCAAAGACTTCTATCCCTCAGCCAACGGCAATTGGGACGCATCCATGATGCAAACCATGTTGGCGATGGGCGTGTATCTGGATGATCAAGCCATGTTTGATCGTGGGGTAAACTATTTTCTGTCCGGCGACGGCAACGGCGCGATTGGAAACTACTTCAAACCCTCGGGCCAGTGCCAGGAAAGCGGGCGTGACCAAGCGCACACCCAGATGGGCTTGGACTTCCTTGCCTGCACCGCAGAAATCGCTTGGAATCAAGACATCGACTTGTATGCGGCGTTAGACCATCGATTGTTGGCCGGATTTGAATACACGGCAAAGTACAACCTGGGTTTTGATGTCCCGTACGAACCCTACCGAAGCTTCGAGGGTCGTTATCACTACAAGTCCATCTCCGATGACAGTCGTGGACGATTGAGACCGATGTACGAAAAGGTCCTGAATCACTACGAGGGCCGTTTGGGTCTGAATGCACCGTACACGCGGATGGCCGCAATCAAGCTTCGACAAGACTTCCTGACACAGTCCCGTCCGGATAGCCGCGCGGGCGTCGACCGTGATCGCGAAGAATCGCCGCAACGACGCGAACGTAGGCGTCGACGTCATCAGTCGTCCGCCATGGAGACGTTGATGTTTTCCGGGCAAGCGGCGAACCCAGGGGATGATTCGATCGTTGTGATGTCGCCATCGCAAAACCACGCGATCCACTTTTCTTTGATTTCGGGAACGCCACAGTACCAAGTCACCTACAAAGGCCAAACCGTCTTGTCGAACTCACAGCTGGGGCTTGAGATCGGCGGCGGACATCTCCGACCACCCTACATCGTTGAAGGTACCGAAACCAAAAGCCAACAATCCAGTTGGGAACCTGTGGTTGGATCCAAGAGTCATTACCCCGATGCCTTCAATGAGTGCATCGTTCACTTGCGATCATCCCAGTCAGATGACTCAGACCAGGACTATAACAGCCAAATTCCACGGCGTTTGACACTTCTCTTTCGTGCTTATGACGAAGGCGTCGCGTTTCGTTATGTGATTCCGGATCATGATGGCAAGACGGAACTGAAGATCGAATCGGAAAACACAGAGTTTCAGTTCACTGAAGATCACTTTGTCTATTGGGACGATTATCCCCAAGCGGAATACAGCAAAGTCCGTCTATCGGAAATGGGCGACCATGGCATCCGTCCTTTGTTGGTCGAAACCGACGCGCACTTTGTGGCCATCGCTGAAGCAGGCGATCTGGAAAACTACGCCCCGCTGTCGTTGGATCGAAATGGGCCGAACCGTCTGATCAGCCGTTTCCGCCACGGAACGGTTTCCGCATCATTGCCTTTGTCGACACCATGGCGGGTCGTGATGGTTTCCGAACAACCGGGGACGTTGGTCGAAAATCACTACCTGCTGCAAAATCTGTCGCCGCCGTGCGCGTTGGAGGATACTTCATGGATCAAGCCCGGCAAGGTCTGGCGCAGCAGCCTGACGACTGCCGGCGCCAAAGCAATTGTCGATTACGCCGCCGCGAACAATTACCAGTACGTTCACTTTGACGCCGGATGGTACGGTCCGGAACGTGACGCCAAATCGAATCCCGTGACGGTCATTGATGAAATCGATATGCCGGAAGCGATCCGATACGCCGACGAGCACGGAATCGGCGTTATCTGTTACATCAACAAGATCGCGATGGCCAGATATGACTTGGACAATACGTTCCGGACTTACCGGCAATGGGGTCTATCCGGAGTCAAAATGGGATTCGTCGATTGGCGCAGCCAATCAGACATGCGTTTTCTGTTTGCCTGTATTAGAAAGGCGGCGGAATATGAATTGGTCGTGGACATTCACGACAATTTTCGTCTGACGGGCATCGAACGCACCTACCCGCATTTGCTGACCGTCGAAGGCATTTTGGGAAACGAAGAACGAGCGAGTCGTCGCAATCCGCCACAAAACGTCTTGACCACATCCTTTGCTCGGATGATCGCCGGTGCCGGCGATTACACGCCGTGCTACTTGGACAATCGCGTGGTCAGCCGTTCGTTCCAACTGGCGCTGGGCGTGGTCTTTTACAGTCCGCTTCAATACCTGCACTGGTACGACCAGGCCGATCGTTATGCGGGTCGGTCGTTTCCGGAGCTGGAATTTTGGAAAGCGATGCCGACCACTTGGGATGATTCCAAAGTCATCCATGGCGTGGTGGGCGAATCCATGACGGTCGCCCGCCGCAGTGGTGATCAATGGTTCGTGGGAACGATCGTGGACGAAGCGACACAACAGGAAATTCCTTTGGACTTTTTGGATACCGGCGACTACACCGCGAAGATTTTCGCCGAAGATCCACGCGACAAGCTGAAGGTGTCGATTCATACACGAAATGTCACCGCCGACGACGTGATCAACGCGACCATCAGCCAGGGCAGCGGTCATGCGGTCTGGATTTTCCCGACCAACCGGCCGTAGGAGGCCGACAACAGTCGAGGGATTGGCTACCGCGTCAGAGTCTGTGAGGCCATCGATCCACTGCCTCACTCCACGATGCTGCCTGCATCAAGTTGACGCATCGCTGAACGAGCAGGACCGGAGGTACGATGCCTGGTGACCGAAGTGCATGGGTTCACACACCACTGCGGTGCCATCGTCCAGCATCAAAGGAATCCCCAACATGCGTCCCAGATTCGTTTCGTGTTTTGCATTGTTGTCGTTGGTGGCTTTCATTCGATTTGGCGCAGTGGCTCAGGCTGAATCGGGCCCGGGCGAAGTCATCCTGCGCGAGACCTTCGAAGATCCGACGTTGCCCGCATGGCAGGGCGTACGCAATGACAAAGCACATGTCACCAGCGTGACGGGTCCCAACGGCAATCCGGCGATCAGCATGACGATCGATGCCGGAGTCACCCGCACTTTTACGCGTCGGTTGCCAATCGATCGGGTCGCCGGAAAGGCTGTTCTGATCGACGTTTGGCGAAAAGCTGACAAAGTGGTCACCGGGCGAGAACACTACTACAACGCCAAAGCCATGCTGAGTTGGAAGGCCAAGGGTGCCAACAAACCGGAATACTCCGGAACCGAGTTCAGCGACTTCTTCGGCACCTTCGATTGGCAACGGCATCGCTACGTCGTCAACATGCCAGAGGATTTGGAATGGGCCGCGGTATCCATTGGAATGCAAGCCTGTTCCGGCAAAGCATCGTGGGCGGATCTTACAATTCGTGTGGATCCGCGTTTTCGCGATCAAGCATCACTGGAGCGGTTTTTGGCCGAGCAGCAACGCCGCGCCTTCGAATCGCTGACGGCAGATTCATTGACAGTGAAACGTCTGCCCGGTGGAACCGTTCAACTGATGAAGGACGATCTTTATGTCCCCAAACAGTATTGGAACGCGGACGCAAGACAGGTTCTGTTGGCAGGAGCATCCGAGTCGTCTGGGCCGAGTCCCCCCGGTCTCGATGACTTCGCTTCCAATTTGGCCACCGCGTTTGACACCCGTGCCGATCAATTGCACACCGGCCTGTCCCGCCTTTCGGACCAAGCGTTGAACGACCGTGTGTTGGAGATCGCTTGTTTGCGGGAACGGACATCGCAGATCATCAACGGCGCCGATGTTTCATCCCAGGTGACGTTGACTGCAGATGCGTCAAAGACATTCGCGGTCGCACCCTTGGTATTCGGCAACAACGTCAACACACAGAACTTCAACGAGATTTACGATTCGCGACAGGGGAACTTTCGCCAGCCTTTCCTGGATCTTTTTCGGCCGATGGGAATCACGTTTCTGCGGTATCCAGGCGGATGCAACGCCGACATTTTCAATTGGAAAGACACGGTCGGCCCGTTGGAAACACGCGGGGAAATTCTGAACTATCACGACGGCACCGGGCGAGGAATCGCACGATTTGGTGTCGACGAGTTCCTGCAATTTTGTCAGCGGGAATCCATCACGCCGATCATCACCACGGCCTTCTGCAAAGATCATCCGCAACGGATTGACCCGAACGAACATCCCAAAGGTGTCCGCCATCCTTACGTGTTTTCCTACCTGAAGACAGCGCCGGATCGTGTCCAATTGGCGGCGGATTGGGTTGAGTACTGCAACGGGTCCGTGGACACATCGTTTGGCCGCCTGAGAGCCCAGAACGGGCATCCCGAGCCGTACGGCGTGAAGTACTGGGAGGTCGGGAACGAATCGTATGGTCCCGATCCGACGGGGTCCTGCACGGCCGATGAATATGCCAAAGCCTTTCCGAAGTACGTTCGAGCGATGAAGGAACGCGATCCGTCCATCACGGTTGTGATGAATGGATACAGCCAACCTGAGTGGAACGCCACCGTTTTGGCACAGGCCGGACGTTACGCCGACGCCTTTCAATTTCACATTTATCATTCTCCGCGATTTCAGCTTGCCAAGAGCGCGATGGAGGCTCGACCGGACCAGTTCAGTCCAGCCACTCGAAGCGCCGATAGGATCCCCGCGCTGCTGTACGATGTCGAACGCATCATGCAGGAGCAGTTGGGACACACGTTGCCGACGATCATCAGCGAATTCGGAATGGGCAACACAAAGGACCGAGAATTCATGACCTCGGTGACGTCACCCGTTTTGGTTGCCGACATGTGGCGTACGCTGATCGAATCACCTTTGGTGGTGGGTGCCAACAAATGGTGTCTGTACAACGGATACTGGTTCTCCCAGATCGTGGGACCGACCACAGCCGATCCTGATGCTGCGTTTTACGGTCGGCCGGAACATGCGATGCATTGCATTTACGCATGGTGCCGGGGCGAGTCACGTTTGGCCGTGAACAACGAGCAAAGTGACGGCGTGAAGGCGGTTGTCTTTCAGCGTCCAGACAGTTATGGCGTGGTTTTGATCAGCCGCGAATCGGCATCATGGCAGTCGCTTCAATTGGGCTTGCCGGGCATCGCGAATCGCCGAGCGGAATGCCTGATGATGACCGCGGGCCATCCGCTGATCGGCAACGAGCATGACCCGACCTTGATCCAGCCGTATCGTTTCGACTTTCACTACGCCCCGGATCAACCGATCCTGGTGCCGGCCAACTCGGTAATCGGACTCGTCATTCCAAGATGACCAAGCGTGTCTTCACGGTAAATTGGCCTCGTCGCCAAGAACAATATTTTCATTGCCTGAACGAACCCATGGCCTTTCCGTTTTCGTCGACTATCGCGGCAAATTTTTCCAGTCGATGTCGGGTTGAAGGTGGGCCGTGGACTGCCGCTGGAACCTTTGATCTAGTTCGACGGCATCCGAAAAGAAGCCACCGTTTTTTAGATAGAAGACTTCGCCGTCACTGCCGCCGGCGAAATCTAATCGGTGTCGTCCACGTGCCGTGTTGTCTCCGGTGAACTTCGCGGCGGTGACTTCGTGCCAGTTGCCTTGGGTATCACAGACCCATTGATTGCCGTATTGGGCTGATCGCTGAACATGGCCGAGCGCCGGCGAGAAGTTTTCTAGGAACGAATGGAATCCCGAAAGGTGCTTGTCGGTCTTCGGCCGTTGGAAACTTGCGATCAGTTTCCATTCCTTCGTGTCCTTGTCGCCGAACCACGACGTGTATCGCGTATTGCCGGAACCGTCGGGCATCACTTCGGTCAAGAATTGATACGTTCGACCGGCTTTCCATTCGTAGCGTAGAAAGCTTTGGCCACCCGATCCTTCGTTCCCGAAGTCCCTCGCAATCACACCGGTTCCCTTGGAAAGCGTCACCACGCGATCTTCCTTCGGGATTTCGCTGGGATCATCGGTACGAAAGGGACTCCAGACCGAAAACAAGACTCGTCGTTCAGATTCGCTGTTCACCTGGATGCCGAAGTAGCCTTCGCCGAATCCATTGGTCATGAAATACGAGCCGATGGGATCTTGGCCAACCGGAACCGTGATTTCGCTGTAGGCGTACTTCAGGTCAACGTTTCGCGGAATCCGATACGCAAGGTGAACCGACGGACCACGGCGTCCCCAGTAAAACATGTTGCCGTCGTTGTTCTTGACAAAGTCCAATTGCAAATCATCGCTGGCGGCTTCGACAATCAATTGCTCGATCTGGGCCGGATCCGAACCATCGGTCAATTGCAAATCGACACGCAGGTAACCCGACGGTGCCCGAACCGTTCCAATGGCCGCCGACGATTTGGGACTTGCCACCAAATCACAGTCCAGCATACGGTCACCG